>NZ_AP026708.1:666071-997857 GCF_026000375.1 Pseudodesulfovibrio portus | reverse complement strand
ATCAAATGCCCCTTGGCGTGGGTGCTTACTTACGTCCTGGATGTCGGCGCGCTCGGCAGTCCGGCGCTTTCCGAGGGAAATCAGCTCATCGGTTCGTTCTGCCATTCCATTGTCGAGGATTTGATCAATGAGTCGCGGACATGGAAATCGGAAGATGCAGTTGCGCGGGCTGTTGCGTTGTTCGATTCACGGCTCCGGGAGATGGCGGCGGTCTACCTGCTGCCCGGTATGGAAACCGCACGGGAGCAGTTGCGTTCCCGGCTGAAACGGGCCGTGTCGGATCTGTTTGAGCGTATTGGAAACGCGAAGCTGTCCGTTCTTGAGAGCGAGCGGCGCGTTGAACGGATCGATGAATCGGGACAGACTTATCGTGGATTTGTCGACATCAGTCTTGAAGACGACAAGGGCAACCCCGTGGTTTGGGACATGAAGTGGACCAACAAAAGCAAGTACCGCCGTGAGGAAATGGAAAAGGGAATCGCCTTACAATTGGCAGCCTATTGCTGGATGCTTGATAAGGACGACCTCCCGGCGTTCGGTGCCTACTACATGCTGGCCCAAACAGAACTGATATCCTCCCAGGCTCCGTGGCTTCCACCTGAAAGTGTCGTGAACTGTGATTTGAAAGCCACCTGGAAGATGGTGCGTGAACGCTATGACGCCATTATTGACCGCCTGATGGCCGGAGAAGTGGAAGCCATTGCACCAAGCGATGACGAGGAAGAAAAGGAATTCGATTTCGGTACGGGATGTTTCTTCTGTGATTACGCGATGGTTTGCGGAGTTGGATATGAGTAGGAAAATCAGATTGATCAGTGCCAGTGCCGGGTCCGGAAAGACTTTTTCCCTGACGAAAACATTCGTGGAGAGTCTCGAAAAAGGGGTTCGTCCTGAGGGAGTGGTTGCCACCACGTTTACCAAGAAGGCGGCCCAGGAAATAGGTGGCCGATTTCGGTCGAAGTTGTTGGAGCATGGGCGCACCGAAGAAGCCCGGCGCGTGTTTGACGGCTATATCGGTACGGTCAATTCCGTGTGCGGTTCGCTTCTCACGGACTATGCGTTCGAGGTCGGCCAATCTCCGACGTTGGAGGTGGTGCCGGACGGTGAGGATGCGGCGCTCTTTCGTGTTGCTGCTGCCGATGCCGTCGGTCGAAGGACCAAGCAGACCGTCCCGCTCGTGCGCTCTCTTGAGATCGAAGGGTGGGAAGACATAGTCAAGGATATCATCGACAAGGCCCGGGCGAATGGCATCGACCGTAAGGTGATGCTGGAAAGCGGCAAGCGGTCCTGGAAGTTGTTCAAGAAACTGTTGCCCGCTCCCCTTTCCAAGGCTGAAGGGGAAAAGCTGGATGTGGAAATAGTGCGGGAACTGGAACGGACCATCGCCGCGCTTCCGGCTGACGGGGATACGACCAAAGGCACGAAGGACGCCAAGAATGCGCTTCAGGTCATTCATCGTTCATTCTACCGGGGAGCCATTCCCAACTGGGCAACGTGGTCTAAGTTGTCCAAGGTCAACACTACGGCAAAGAGCGCGCATGAGATTGAGGCTCTCAATGAATTGGCCTGCCAATTCCTTAAGCATCCACGGTTTCAGGACGAGGTTCGTCAGTTCATCACGCTGTTGTTCGACTGCGCTGCTGAAGCGGCCGGGTTGTACCAGCAGCACAAGAAGGATTTGGGACTCATCGATTTCACGGACCAGGAGGCGCTGGCCTTGAAAATGATTGAGGACAATGTCGTGGCCGACCAGTTGAAAGAGCGGTTGGACATGGTCATGGTTGATGAATTCCAGGACACCAGCCCGATACAACTGGCACTGTTTCTCAAGTTGTCCAAGTTGGTGGATCAGTCCGTCTGGGTCGGCGACCAGAAGCAATCCATTTACGGCTTCCGGGGATCGGATCCGGCGTTGATGGATGCCGTCATCGATTCGCTTGGTGAACCGGAGACGCTGCCGAACAGTTGGCGGTCGCAGCCCGCCCTGGTGGATTTCGCCAGCGAGTTCTTCGCGGCGGCATTCGGGCAGTTCGGCCTTCCTGAAAAACGGGTGCGTCTGACTTCCAAGGTGAGGGCGACCACGCCGAAGAGTCCGCACCTCAAATGCTGGCGATTCGAATCGAAGAACAAGACAGACGACACCTTGTGTCTCGTTGGCGGCTTGCGTGACATGCTCGACAACGCGTCAGAGTACGTGATTCTCGACAAGACGACAAAAAAAGAACGTACGCTCAAGGCCGGGGATATTTCGGTCCTTTGTAGGACTAATGCGGACTGCCGCGGGGTTGCGGCCGTGTTGGAGGAGAACGGCATCAGGGCCGCCATCCCGCGTACAGGACTGATGAAGCGGCCCGAGGTGGTACTTGTCATGGCCGCGTATCGATATCTGTTGAGCCAGGAGGACACCTTGGCGGTGGCGGAGCTGGCCAAGATATTCGGTTTGGAAAAATGGTTTGCGTTGGCTCTGGAAAAAGGGATGGACGCAGTGAAAACGCTGCATCCCATGTTCGGGCGTTTGGACAATGCACGTCAGGGGCTTGCTTCGTTGACACCGTCCGAAGTGCTTGATTTGGCAATCGACCTTTCCGATGCTGGGCGCATGGCTCTGGGGTGGGACAACCCGGCGCTCAGGCAGGCTAATCTGGATGCCCTCCGGGGACACGCCCAAGGATACGAGTCCACTTGCAAGGCACGACGATGCGCCTGCACCCCGGCCGGACTCATCAATCATTTTCACCGACTGGCAGCGGATGACGCGGATGACCAGGCTGTCGGCGTGGGAGACGATGCGGTTCAAGTCCTGACCTACCACAGGTCCAAGGGGCTTGAGTGGCCCGTGGTCATTTTGACGGGACTTGGCTCCACTGAACGCGGCAATCCGTTTGGACTGAGTGTGCAGTCGTCCGATGCCAAATTTGATCTCGATGATCCTCTGGCTGGGCGGTGGCTTCGCTATTGGCCCTGGCCTTTTGGAGCACAGAAAAAAATTGAAGAGTTTTCCGATGCGGTTGATGAGAGCGATGTTGCCAAGGCCGCGTTTGAGCAGGAACGCAGGGAGCGACTGCGCTTATTATATGTAGGCATGACAAGGGCCAGGGACTATCTGATTCTTTCAGCCAGAAAGGTGACGAATAAATCGGCGACGGCCTGGCTCGATAGTTATGAGGATGCTGCCGGTAACCAGATCCTGACTTTGCCCGATGAAGCGGGGACAACCGAGATCGAGATGGGAGGGAAGAAATTCCCCATTGAGACAGTTTGCCTGACGCCCATCGAGGAGGAGGCAACAGGCGGCTTTGTCCAAAGCCATGCGCCGACGTTGCCGGAGAAAATGGTGGAATATCACCCGGCCCGTTTCGTGCCGAGCGGGGAGAGCGTCGATGAGGACAAGGTCTCTGTGGAGTTTTTTGAATTGGGCCCGCCCTTGCTGACCAGGACGACCGATTCCCGTGTGGATTTGGGCAACGCGGTGCACGCTTTCCTGGCGGTGGTTTCGCCGGACCAGGATGAGGCGACTCTCAGGGCGAGGGCGAAACGAATCGTGACCGGCTTGGGTTTGAAAGACCTCACTGCCGACATGCTGCTCGAAATGCACCAACGTTTGCGGTCTTTCACCGCAACGACAATCGATCCGGTAGGCACGGGCGACGTCCTCACTGAGTGGCCGATCCACCTCAAACGCGGACTGCAAAAAGGCAGCGGCTGGATCGACATGCTGTGCCGCCAACCGGACGGCGACGTCATCATCGACCACAAGACATCATTGGGCAACAAAGCCGCCTTGGGAAAAAAGGCGATGAGCTATGCCGGGCAGTTGGATACGTATGGGAAAGCGCTTGAAAAGGCGACCGGGAAAGCAAATCAGGGATTGTGGTTGCATTTTGCGTTGGCTGGAGTGATGGTAAAACTTATAATTAAAGAATAAAAGCGAGAATGTCTTATTTGATCGATGTATACTTACGCTAACATAGTCTATTCAATGGAGACTGACGACATGACTGTTGTTACCAGTAGTGATGTTACTTATGAAAGTGTAGACAGGCTTAACGATGTGTTTTTAGCGGTTGACATGAAAGCAAGCAGAGTCAAGGGCGATCTCGCAAACGATCGAGTCGATGTTTTATTCCCATCTACAGAAAAAAATTCCAACTTGGATGTCGTTGTAATGATTTGGGTCCAAGGGGGGATACAAGAAGACGGACATGAGCTTTTAAAATTTAGAGTGCAATTGTTTGACAAAAAGGAAATGGCGACTTTTCAAAAAGGCGATGATTTGTGGGACGATATTGAGAGAGAAATAGATATGATGAATCAAGATGCATATGGATTTGTCGCAACATCGAACTTCTTAGGCATTACGTTGGACTATACTCTTACAATGGCTGGTGGAGTGTTAGACTCAACTGTCATTAATTCTGCTAAAAATATGGCGCTCAAGGCCCAAAGCGTGAAATCGATTATTCTGGATGAAGTTGCGTTTGCCGATTAGCAATCCCTCATGGATTCCAAATAAAGAAGAGTGAATGCGGAAAAGGCTGTCTGTCATTTGCTAGATGGTTTTCGATTTATACATTCTTGTATTTTCTGACAGGAGAAAAATCAGGAGCTGACCTGGCAAGTTCTTCCGCAACGGATTCATCCCCCTCCCGCAGGAGGCGCGGCGGCAAGATGTCTCCGTGCAATTGTGCTCGCAGATCATCCCATCTCTCCTGTAGCACTTTCCAATTGTACTGGTCGTACGTGCCTTTGAATATGACGGGATATATGTTGATTTTTGGAAGAGCTTCCGTAGGGGCTGCGCTGTTTGCCCCATAATCTTCAAGAAGCTTTGCCCACATGCTTCCATACCGGTCCACCCTGCCTACTTGTTGCTCGACAACTCCGGGGTTCCACTCAGGGTGAAACAGAACCACGTTTCTGCATGCCTTGTGCAGATTGAGCCCTTCTCTTCCTACCTTTGATTGTGCAACAAGTACCATTGGGTAGCTGCGATGTCTGTTGAAAGCGAGTTGCATCATCCGTCGTGAAGATTGACTAGTCTCTCCATACATGAGCCGTGCAAAGTCTCCGGTCCGTTTGGAATGCTCCTCTCTCAAACGATCTTCCAAGACAGGCCATAGGGAACAGGCTTCATGCACATCTAATTCCCCGTCGTTGTTATTATCTCCTTCGTTCCTGTCACTTAGGGCATTGAGTATCTTGACGAATGCGTTGGCTAAATCATGATCGTTAGGCTGGCTACGGTTTTGAAAGTATTCAAACAGGGCCTTTCCGACAAGGTTTCTGGGAGTATCTTCGGCATCATTGTCCCATTCGACTTCAGTTCGCCCCTTGAAAGCGAGAAACAGGTTGTTTATGCGCTGATCAGTAATGTGTTGCAGGCCGTTGCTGAGCCTCGGAATGAGGTTTTTACGAAAGGTTTCTCTTTGTTGCTGAAGTTTCGAGTATTGCAATTTTAACATGGCATCTATTTCGTCGAGGCTCCATGCAATTTTCTTTTGTTTGCATGCGGCGATTACTGCTTCGGTTTCGGATTCCGAGACCTTGGAGCGGGACCAGAATTGGTCCTCCTTGAGACAACGGATCATCTGGCGTGCGTTTAGCAACGAAACCAACGCGCGCATGGGAGCCGTGAAGCGCCCGAATACAAGAACCTTTTCGTTGTTGGCTGTCTTTTTTTCGATGTGTTCGACCGTGGCTGTTATAGCTGGATGCGCATACAGTGCGCTGTCTCCCGACTTGTGCGGAGTCGCGAGTATTTTACACCAGAAATCGACGCGCCCAAGACGTTTGGCCTCATGTCCGGATTTCGGTCCTGAAAGATGCTGTTCAGTGGTAGGCATCTCCGAAGACTCAGGCTGCGCTAGCCCTGAATCATTTTTGACCTGATCCATTATCGCACTTAACCCATGTCCGCTTCCCATGGTGAGGCGAAAACGTTTTGCCACGGAGTTGTCTTTTTGTCGGGCTGTAAACGACAGAGCTTCGGCGGCGCACAATGCTTCACGCCAAGGTCGCTCAAGTTTGTCAGCCTCGATGGCAATTTCTTTGTGAGCGCGATAGCTGTTTCTTTGACCTTGGGCTATTTCTCCATAAAGTAATACCGTGGGATCCTCTTTCTTGTTTCGCCTGATAATATAAGGCGACAGGAGTTTGTGGAACTGTTTTGCAACTATTTTGAAATGCTCTCTGTTTTCGGCGATGTCCGGCCTTTCCCGAACGCGATGGACAGCACTCCTGTACTCCTCAATAGGGTCGTCCAGGCGTTCGAGATCCTTGCCGCCTATTCGTCTCAGACTCTGTTTCCACTGACTCACATCCAATTCCACGGGGGTCGCTGTCATTCCTACCCGCCTTGCATCTGCTGATTCGCAAAGCATGTTGAGGAGTCGTGATAATCCAGACCGCTCTCCTTTCGCCTTATGAGATTCATCGATGATGACGAGATCAAAGATGCCAAGCCCGAGGCCGATGACGTCATGAAGAGGCTTTCTGTAGGGACCAGAATTCATGTATCCTGTGTTGGACTCGGCGATTGTGGGCCAATCTAAGTGGTCTACGATCGCTTCCCAACGCCGTCCCTTTTGCAGGCGGGGATCTTGCAAAATTTGTTCGTGAATGTGTTTTGCGGCAGCATGAACCTGAATTTCCCGTTGCTCATCGCCATATTTCATTATTTCCCAGTAGTATCGTGGCTTGCGTCCTCGGAACAGGGCAAAGAGTTCCGGCAAGATTCCTCTTCTCCAAAGCGGAGAGTTGCCCTGAATACGCCAGTTGGCGAAATTGTGTGAAAGAACCACGGTCTGCTTTAACGGCCAGGATTCTTTTTCTGCCCATGCAGCATAGTATTGCTCGAGGCTTCTCAGCATCAGGGGAGCCTCTACTTCGCCTTCCCACAATTCGTCCTGCCACTGGAAGGCGAGGCCGGGCGGAGCAATTATTGCGACACGGCCGCCATTATTGATGACGCATTTGGCCAGGGCCACGGCAGTACGGGTTTTCCCCATTCCGACTTCATCAGCGATAATGATGCCGTTGTCGGCGATCCTGTCGGCAATTGCCAACAGGCTGGCCCGCTGTCCGGCATTCAGCCTTGATTGGCCGACGTTGGAGTCGACAATTTGTTTTTCTCGTTTCGCTCGATCCCGGAGGCTGCTGGCAACCCTTTCCCAGTTGATGGTTGATAGCGTCATCGAATTTCTCCAATTCCGGTTACCCGCTCCATGCCCCACCTTTTTGTTATTTTGCGAAGGATGGTTTCATAGCGTTTACCTTCGGGGGTGTTGGCTGTCTCCGCGTATTCAGGTCGGAAGGAAGGGTGTGCCAGGGGGCTAAGGGGATCGATTTCCAGTTTTTTGAACAAGCTCACAGTCGTTGTCTCGCCCACCTGCGTGAGGCATTGTTCCAGCCGAGTGCACCATGCTGACCAGTCTGGTTGGTCTATTGCCGTCTGCTTTCCAGCGATACTTTCAACTAGTTGCATCATTTTTCTGACAGGGTAATCCGATCCGTAGTCCTGGCCTTGCGGTAATGCTGTGCAAGAATTGGCGGTTACCTCTTCCGATTGAGGCTGATCCTGCAAATCCTCTGGCTCTAATCCATCCGGCGGCATGGGGAAGTTTGCCAATATGCTCCATGCTTCCGACAAGCCCAATTGAGGAAGGGGCGTGGCCGCCAGCCGTCCGAACTCATCCACAAGGGGGATGTCCGACTGGCAGGATTTGTCTTCTTCTGGCCATGAAAGAGTTACCATTCGGGGGCGCTCATGCAGCCAGTGAAAGGTGTGGGCATCAACTTTCGGACATGGTTCGCCGTCGCGATCAAGGACCTTCATGTCGCGCAAAAGAGATTGCTCCAATTGCTTCCTGAACCCTCTAGGGATAGTTATTTGATTTCCGTCGCGCGTCTCTTCCCAGATTAACCAGCTTACGGGAGACGCGGTGTAAATGTCCTCTCTTCCGGGAAAGCCTTCTCCGGGCAGCAGGGGACATTCCTCTGTCAACCGCAACTGGTCATCCCAGCCAATCGGGAGTAGATTTTTGATATTCCTTTGGGGGAGGCTCTCGTCTGACTCTCCCCAGTACACATTTCCGGGAGAGAAGACGACACCCGCTTCCAGGTTGCCGCGTCCGAGTGAGGCCTTGGATGCAAAACCAGATTTTGTCAGGTTGCCGGAGCCCAAGTATACCCAAGGGCTTCCGCAATAGTCTGAATCGCTTCTATCATTGGCACTGAAAATGAATTTTGCATGCAGGAATTTGTCCTGCTCCCGCATATACGGTGGTATTGCGGCGCGATATATGGAGTAACCGTTTCGGAGCATAGCCTCTCTTGAATTCGCTATGGCTTGGCATTCCTCTGGATTAACGAACACATTTTTATCGGCAGAGGCGGTAAGCAGTTCGTCCACGACAAGGGCTTCCGTTATGTTTTGAAGCACCGAAGGAACCGCATCGTTGGTCGCCTTTTCGTAGAATCCAGACCCCATGGCTATGTAGTTGCGCCGCACTGGCGATGTTTTTTTGATCAGTCTTGGCAATTGCGCGAGCAGACTTTCATTTCTGTTATCGAAAAAGCGGGAGCGTTTATTGTCTCTTTTGCCTGCCAGGCTTATTATGCGTTCAAAAAAACGGTCGGGATTTTCCTCTAGATCGTCTCTGGAAACTGAGAGTAGAGACTTGTCGAAATGGCTTGATGTCCAGTTCAGGAAGTCCCAAGCAGCCCATATGTCTCCGCTGTTTTCAGAACTACCGGCTACAATGTCTTCACTGGTCAGATCTACCCGCCAGGCTAAGTCGAGGCTGTCTTCCACTGATTGGCGTGTCCAATTGCCGGTGGAGACGATCAGGCGGACACACCAGCGGGTTCTGTCCGTCCCATGCCGAAAAGCGAGAATCGCGACTTTTGCGTGGAGCAGATTGCACGGGAGTGGCTTATTGCTCATAACAGGCAGATGGGCCAAACCGGGGACAGCGACCATGGTCAACTGGGGGGCTCCTGGATCAAGTATCATGGCTATGCATATGCGCCCCTCGTAAGCTCTTTGTGCATGGGTCTTTCCTGAGAACAGTTCGAGGGCTTCATCCAGGAACCATGCGTCTGCGGAATAACCACAGAGCCAGCCGAAAACCCCTGTGTATTCATCAGGAGATTCAAAGTGCCTGAGCAGGGAAGGGGGATGATAGGCATTAGACATTGAAATCTCCCGTTTGAGATTCCATGTCTCCCAGCCAATCACCGATTTCCCCATGCAGGTCGGCGTTTAGTAGAAAGAGATTCCTGACACGATAGGAAATGTTGTCTGGCCAGTGTATCTTGTTTCCTTCTTCGGACCTGTCAGAGGGCTGATCTTGAATAGGCTCATCGCCTGTCTGTCTGTCGTCTTTTTTGAAGGCGGGGCCGGGCAATATGGCTCCTCCTCGGAATTTAAGAACAAGCTCGTCTCGACGAACCAGGTTGGTTAGTCTTTGTAGAGTGCTGCCTTGAGCCATTTCCCTGCAGAATGTAGCTCCGGCCTCATCCTTCGGCGCTTGGTCGAGGAATGCTTGTGATGTCTCCTTCAGGTGCTGCAGGGATTCGCGTATTGCAAAGGGGACATCCTGTTTCAGTTCCATTCTTCGCTTTTGAAGTGAGAAAATATGATCCTCAACTATATCAAGTGTTTCGATTGCCATGTCCCGCGCGGCAAAGAGAAGAGAGCCAGTTCTCAAATCTTGCCAATGGTCATCAGAAATGACCGGCGGCTTGTTGTCCCAACTGATGACCTGTTCCGATTTTGCTCGAAGTAACTCCATCCATGCGAGGGCGTTCTTTCGTCTGGTGACATCTTCCCTGTCCTCGCAACGCCCGCCTCGTTCAAGAAGCAGGCGCAGGTAACTCGAGGCTCCTTGGCGTAACGGCTCAAGTGGCGACAATCCTTCTTGGACAGTTGATCTCTTGGGGTAAAAAGATTTTTCGACCACCCATTTGATTAAGCAATCGCGAAGGTCGCTTGTGTAGTAGCATTGCCCATACTCGCGACTGAATTCGTAGACAAATTGATTTCCCTCATCAGAACATTTGAATGAATTAAAACGGCTGCCAGAATCTTCTCGCACCAACCCCAGCGCGAACAGGGGCTGTACGGTAGACATGCGCATGGGTTGGGTTACGTAAAAATCGGGGCGGCTGATGGTGGCGAAGTTGTAGTCCCCAGTATGTCGGGATTTCATTTTAGTGCTTCCCCTCAGACGAGGGTCGGATTTCCACTCGGTGCTTTCCAAAGTTAAGAGGCATGCTAATGCTTCAATGGCGTTTGCCGTCCTGATGTTGTTGAAGGACTTTCCATGGCGCTCCCGCGCTTCCTGCGCGACGGAAACACCCAGCATGGCCAGAAAGAGTTGTTTCCCGAACCAGATTCCCCCGAGTCCAGGCACTGCAAGGTTGTTGTAAAACCTTATTGACGAGCCGATGTCCAACGTTCTGGTTCTTCTTTGGCTCGGAATGGCATCAGATCCCAGCAGGCCCCATATAGGATCACTCACAAATCACTCGCTTTGGTCGTTGATATAAGTCGTCTACACCATGAAATCGGCACAACTGGCCAACTTAGCAGCGCAATCCTTTGCTTCCCGCTCCGTATCAAAGCAGAACGAACACACCTGTTCGTGCTGCTCTGGGGGCAATCTGTCTACATCGAAAATTTCAACCCAGTAGCATTGATTTTCAGTCTGCTCGTCCAGAACTTGGACGGCTATGGCTAGTACTCTGCTCGGCAAATCCAGTTGCATCACAGAGATGACCCTGCTGTTGTTTTCAGTTTTTACGGTGATGGTTTTCATGGTTCATCGTTTTCTGAGTAATGTACTAAAGTCTTTTTAAGTTCGGACTTAACAGTTGCCCGCAGGCTTTCAGGTTCCAGCATTTGGATATTAGCTCCGAATCCCAATACCCAGGATAGTACTTCGGTTTCACTCTGCGCCGTGAATTCAAGTTCGCATCGTCCATCATCCAAATCCGTTACGACTTGGTCCGAACTCCAGCGGCGTTCTTTTACATAACGCCCGGCTTCTGGAGTGAGCCGTACTTTGATTCGGAACGGTTCGCATTCCGGAAACCCGAAATGGTGCGGTTTTTCCTGCTGCTGAATGAAATATTTTTTTCTGACAGGTTCGGCGGCCGTGAAGCGGTGGATGGGCAGATGCATTTCGTAAATCGGCTCGGCTTCTTTGGCCCGAATATCCACCTTCCAACCGGTGACGTACAGGGCTTCCCTGTACGACTTGATCCTGAGGGGAGCGAAGTAGTGCAGCTTCTCCTCTTTTTGCCCCAATGCCTTGTATTTGATCTCGCACACGTCCTTTCCCGCGATGGCATTGAGGATCGTCGTGATGATCGCTTCCTGGGGGGTGTAGTCGATACTTCCCTTCAGGATTGCCCCGGCCAAGGATTCGAAGGCTTGTGCTCTGTTGTCGAGGGCCGGGAGTAGGGCGACCGTTTTGTGGATGGTCTCGTCGACCTCTTTCGACAGACCCTGCGGCAGCAGATGGCGGACCATTTCCTTGCAGAGCAGCAGATGGCTGATTTCGTCTTCAGACAACGCCACTTTGGGTCTGTTTCTCGGCGCCTGGATTTGATACCAAGCCCGCTTGCCGTCCTTGCCTTTTTCAACTCGCACCGAGTAGCTGCGATCAATATCCTCCATCATCCGTATGATGGTCTGTTTCGAGCAATCCAATTCTCTGGCAAGGTCGATAAGATAATGCCGCTTGCCAGTGTACATGAGCTGGCAGAATAGCGTGACGGCCTTCTGAGTCGGCTTGGCGTGTTGGTTTTTCTTGGGCGGCACACAGGTCTCCTTGTAGCGAAATTGGTCGGTCAAAGGCAGCACTGCCTCTGGATGCAATCTTTGATACCAAATAAACCAATATGAAGGAAACCCATAATATTATCGGGATGATCGTATCTGGTCGAGTGAGTTGATTAAAACCCGATGGCGCGCTGTCTGCTCGTTTCGTTTTTAATTGTGGATTCCCTTGCCAGGGCTTGGACGAGATCGGCGTGGCGGATCTTGCTCTTCGGGTAGAACGCGAATCTGTCCCGTATGATCTTGAAGTCGCCCGGTGTCAGATTCTTCAGGTGGCAGATGGCCCGGAGGTCATTGTCGGTCACCTGCCGGCTCACGAGAGGGGCAAGCATCTTCTCGTAGAAGGACGCCACGCCCTCCTTGGCCAGGAAGTCGAAGAAGATTTTGTGATTGAATCTTCTCAGTGACGCCGAGTCCAGTTCGTCCATACGGTTTGTGGTGCAGATAAGTAGCCCCCGGAAATGTTCCATTTGGGTCAGGAATTCGTTGACCATGGACGTTTCCCATGACCGAACCGCTTTGTCCCGGCTGAAGAGCAGGCTGTCCGCTTCATCGATAACCAGTACGGCCCGTTGTTTTTCGGCTTGCCGGAATGCCCTGGCTATTTGCTGCTCGCTTTGTCCTACCCACGCGCTCAGGAGGTCGCTCGTGCGCTTCACTATCAACTCCCGTTTGAGATGCCGGGACAGATAACGGGACAGTTCCGTTTTTCCGGTCCCCGGAGGGCCGTAGAAAAGCAGGTTCATGTTGACGCGCAACTCGTCTGAATCTCTTTTGAGGTAGGTGTTGAATGCGTCCAGTTGCTCCAGGAGTACCGGCATGTCTGCATCCAGATTAAGACCATCCAGCGAATAATCGTTTTCGATGATGTCGTCCCGTTTGATGGAACTGTCACCGGATATTAACTGCTGGCTCGCCGTCAGTGATCTTTCCACCGCTTGGAAGAATGGCCGTTTTTTGCGGCCTGCTATTTCTTTGGCCTTCTTGATGGCCATGTCGATGGAGCCGGCGGACAGCGGATAGCGGACGGCAAACTGTTTCATCTGGTCCTTGGTGAGGAGCCCCAAAACTTTGTTCTTGGCAGCAACCCGCTGCCAGATGTTGATGCGCTCGTCGCGACCGAGTTTCTGGAACTTTACGCTGTAGGCAAAACGCCGCATGACCGAATCCGGAATGCCGAAGGTGTCGTTCGTTATCCATATGGTCCTGGTGCCGGGACGCTCTAGGAATTCGTTGAGCCATCCTTTATCCTGCTTGTCTCCCGAAAAGATGTAAGCGAATTCGGTGTTGAGCAGGTTGTCCGCTTCATCGACGATCACCAACCCCTCCTGTCCATTTTCCGTCATATTGAGACAAGCTTCGAGAGCTTTTTTGCGTGCTGAAGAATCGCTGTTGTCAGGTGTCCTGACATTGTAGGCATTTTGTCCGATTTCATTAGCTGCTGTTGCGGCGAAGCTGCTTTTCCCCGCGCCGGGTTCGCCGTATAAAAGGATATGCGTCGGAGCCGTGTTGTCGGCTTTCAAAAGGGCGAGGATGTGTTCGGCTACGCCTTCCTCAAGGGGAAAGTATTCCAGAGGGAGGAGTTCTTTCTTTGCCTTCTTGTAGAAAAGGTCCTCCATGTTCTCGATCGGAGTGGTGAAAATTGATTCAACTACCCGGTCAACCGTCAGCGATCCGTATTTATCTACCAACTCAAGTCTGGAGATTTTTCCGGAAATGGCTTTGTTGAAATCCTGTTGCGAGATATCCAGCATGGTGGAAAAAATCCCTGTTTTTCCCTGCTCACGACAACTCAAATGGGAATCAAAGTATTCATTGAGTACATCCCAATTTTCAAGCAGATGGACAGCAAGGATTATGGCTACCTCCGTTTCATCGAGTCGAAAGAATGTTTGCAGGATCTTGCATCCTTTATCGAGGTTGGATTCGTTCGTTCCTGGGAAGTCGTGGAGGCGATTGCTCAGTTGCTCATACAGAATTGCTGCAAGTGGACGAGACAGGGCTACTCCGCATTTCTTTATCAGAATTTCAATATTGTCTGCGAGGATACTGTGATCTTCCAGGTCGTCGAAGTGTTGAAGGCGTTCCTCCAATTCTCCGGGGGTGAGCTTTTGAGGGCCGGTAACAGTGATTAGTTCCTTGCATTCGGTCAAAAATTTAGGAGCCCTGTCATTCAGGGCTTTGAGCGAAAACCTGATTGCGTTTTCGTCAAGCGGGATTCCCTTGCTGAGCAATCGCAAAAACCAGGTGATGCTGGCTTCAAAAACATATATATCGTCGTCGCTCAAAAATTGGTCAGGAATACGTTCGATGGAGCCAAAGCCCATAATCCCTCCTTGGATCAAGATTTAGTTGCTGGTCTGAGAGGATAAACGTCGATCGTTCCAAAAAAAGGAACGACAGATTGGGGAAGTTGTGCTGTCAGTCGGGCGTGGAGTTTATCTCTTTGAGCCACGCTGAAATCGTGTCCCATGAGAGTTCTCCTGGCTCTTTGTTTTGGTGTAGCTTGAACTCTTGAACCACGAAATTGTCATAACCCCTACTAAGGGCGATTGTACCTCGCTCGGGCCACAATACTTTGTAAAAACTGAGTGCCCCTGAAGAGGCTTCGTTGAGATAGCTGAAAACGCAGTGGCTTAGCTCTTCTCCCTCTTCAAATAGTTCATGGACAGTCGTGATGGGGACAATTGTGTCAGTTCCAGGCGCTTTAGGCGGAGCAAGGTCAGGGGTTTTCTTGCGTTTCATGAATTCAGCCAGTTTTTGCTCGTCTGTGACCTCGTTTGCCCATTTGACATGAAGTCTCAGTAATTGTTTGTAATCGGAGCATCGTTTCAAAGCCTGCCATGGATTTCGTTTTTCCATGAATTCGGCAATCCGAAGGCATTCATAGAATTCTTCGCGTATTCTTTTGTAGAGCGGATTGAATGTCTCCTGTTCCCGGATGAGCTTTTTGAAAAATGCGCAACTGAGTAGTTCCTCATTCATTTCAGAACAGGCCAAAGATTTTAGATTAATTGTCCCACAATGCAGCAGATGAAGTGTGATCGCCGTGTTTCCTGTGACTTTTTTAAGGGCAAGGAATTCGTTGAAATCATAGTCTACCATTTGGAACCGTTTGATGAATTTTACTGAAAGCGAAGGGTTGTATGGATATAGCCGCTTGACGATTTGTTTCTGCTTGAGCTGGATCAATTCGCGGCATTCTTTGAACGTCATATTGCCCGTGCTCACCAGTTCAGCGATGAGCCAAAGCAGGATGGGATTGGAGTGGGCGAGATCAATGGCGTAGGGTGTGAAGCGCATTAAGCGGAGGATGCTTAGTTGGTGCCACCTGAAAGGTCTGGCCAATTCGCGTATCTCTTCGGGGATTCTGTCGAGAAACCGTTGGCGAAGCGAACATGGCTTTCGGAATCTCGGTGGAGTGAAAATTAGGCGTAGCCCCGGAAATCGGTCCACCGGCATCCATTTCTGGTCGATCCAACAGTGGCATCTAAAATCGGCATTCCATGGCGACAGACACAAGGCTGCACCATCTGCTTTGAAGTAGAGGCAATCCTGGTCTTTTCGGTGATGTATAAGGTCTCGGTCTCGTATTTTCATGAATCATTTCTCCATTCGTGAAGGAATGATGACCGAAGATTGTTCCATAAGATGGAATGTTGCGGAGTGCTTTTTGATTTTGACGAAGACTCTTCGGATTCGGCCACAAGAGTCGTCCGCCCTAGGCCGTCGAAGGTTTAGTCCTGCTTGTAGTTGCTTCTATAATAACCAAATCCGTGTCCGCTATGTGTCCGCTTTTTCCCCGACGCCATGCGAGATCAACGACATTCCGCGCCTTCCGCACAGCATGCGACGGGGAGTTCCGAATAGGCTTGGCGGCGAATAAGTCCAGTTTTATTAACGTGTTAAGTTGATCATTCTGTTGACGACCCTCAAGAATGGCATTCAAGAGGTCGTGGGTTCGATTCCCTCCAGCTCCACCAATGATTATAAAGGCTTAGAAGGTTTTCCTTCTAAGCCTTTTCTTGTGGAATATACAAATTAATTTGCAAATGATATTGGGTGGGTAATGGCTGGTTTTGGGGGATTGGGAGCCTGGTATGGTGCCCTTCCCTTGTTTCCCGCTGCTGCGGCAAGTAATCGGCACAATCTGCGAGTGTGCTCGGTTTGGCAGGTCACACATCGCCAAGCAGAGCGAGAGTAGATGAAATTCATTCCGTCCCAATTGGTGTACTTCTTTCAGGATCGACGCGCCCAGCGCAACCTGCATTCCCTGATCCGATTCATTCTGCTGCTGTGCTTCTTCATAGCGGTCTATAGTGTGCTGTTCCATATCCTTATGGAAATGGAAGGGCAGTACCACTCTTGGATTACCGGCTTTTACTGGACGCTGACGGTCATGTCGACGCTTGGGTTCGGCGACATCACCTTCACGTCTGATATCGGAAAATTGTTTTCCCTCTGCGTCCTCATGTCCGGCATCGTTTTCCTGCTGGTGATGCTGCCCTTCACCTTCATTCAATTCTTTTATGCGCCGTTTCTTGAAGCCCAGACCAAGTCCAGAGCTGCCCGCGAACTCCCCGAGGAGACATCCGGACACTTGATCATTATCGGCTCCGACATAGTGGCCCTCAGTCTGGCGACGCTCGTTCAGCAATACAACTACCCGTATTGCATCCTGGTCAATGAAGTGAATCACGCATTGGATCTGGTGGATCAGGGTTACAAGGCTGTGGTGGGCGACTCCGATAATGCAGAGACGTATAGGCGGCTGCGGACCGATCAGGCGGTCATGGTCGTGGCCCTGAGCGACGACATGAAGAACACCAACGCCGCCTATACCATTCGCGAGGTGTCGGCGGACGTGCAGGTGGTGACCAATGCCGATTCCGAGGAATCGGTCGACATCCTTCAATTGGCAGGATCAAGCCACGTCTTCCAGTTCATGCGCATGCTTGGCGAAATCCTGGCCCGGCGAACCCTGGGGACAGGCACCCGACACAATGTTATCGGCAGCATAAAAAATCTGAATATTGCCGAGGCTCCGGCTGCGGATACGCCGTTCGTTGGTCGAAGCGTCAAAGAGAGCGGTCTGCGTTCCGCAACCAACATGAACCTCGTCGGCCTGTGGGAACGCGGCCGTTTGGTGCCTGCCCGTCCGGAGACCGTTATCACCTCCAGATCGATCATGATTTTGGCCGGGACCGATGAGCAGCTCGAGGCCTACGATGCCTATGTCGGCGAGGCTCCTCCCATGGAAGCTCCCGTGCTCATCCTCGGTGGTGGTCGGGTGGGGCAGGCCGCCGCGCAAGTGCTCAGTCAACGGAATGTCGACTACAAGATAGTGGAGAAGAACCCCGAGCTGATTCAAAATGATACCCATTACGTTCTTGGAAGCGCCTCGGATATCGGCGTGCTGAAAGCCGCAGGCATTGATAACGCTCCGTCGGTATTCGTCACTACCCACAACGACGACCTGAATATTTACCTGACGATTTATTGTCGCAGACTCAGGCCGGACATTCATATCATCAGTCGGGCCACGCTGGACCGAAACGTTTCGGTAATGCACAAGGCCGGTGCCGATCTGGTCATGTCCTACGCCACCATGGCGGCCAATACGATCATCAACCTGCTGAGTCCGGGCAAGGTTCTGACCCTGACTGAAGGGCTGAATATCTTTCAGGTTGAAGTGGGGCCTTCGCTTGCCGGAAAAACGCTTGCGGAAAGCAACGTTCGCGCTGAAACCGGCTGCAACATCATAGCCGTGTCCCGGGGGGAGGAGATGGAAGTCAATCCTGACCCGAAACGTCCGTTGGACAAGGGGGCCGCGCTGCTGGTCATCGGTGCGGCAGAAAATGAGCAGCGCTTCCTGGATAGGTACGGTGTGTGATTGACGGTCCTTTTGCATGGCACTCAAGAGGCCGTGGGTTCGATTCCCTCCAGCTCCGCCACGAGAGAAATAAGGATTTCAAGTTGATGCTTGAGATCCTTTTTTCGTGTCTGCCGGGCGTCTTTGGGAATATGTCCGCTATGTGTTCCTTTTTTGCGAAACCATAGTCTGGGTGTCTTCATGGCGGGCGGCCAGATTGTCCTGTATGACATTTTCTCTTGCCGCTTCAAGGTGGGAATATCGGTCCGCCATGCGGAGCGTCTGGTGGTCGATCATCTCCTTGGCATGCTTGAGCGTACCGCCTGCCATGATGATGTTTGAGCAGTAAGTGTGCCTGTTGTCGTGGAAGTGGAAATCATCAATATCGAGAGATTTACACACTCTTCCAGGCCGATTTGAACTCGCTCCACCTTGGTTTTGGTCCTGTAAAACCGGATGATGCCCGTTTCACCATAGTCCAAGTTTATGTCCGACCATCGTAAATCCAAGACTTCCTGCTTGCTCAATCCATGCTGCCGAATTGTCCGAACAACCGGTACTACCTCTGATTTTGCCGAATAAAATTTCCAGCGGTTGAATGGCGATAAAATGGTTTTCAGAATTGCTTTTTTTCAGGGGGATTATCGTCGATGATTTGATTCTGACCAAATCCATCAATAATTATAGAGGCTTGATAATTTTTGCTCTCATCTGTTTTTTAGTGGGATATACAAACGAATATACAAATGATATTGAATGGTTCTGTGGCTTTTGGAGTGTACTATCCGGAGCGGAAAAGGGCGGTTTTCCCTGTCGGCTCCAGGCCCGGTTGCCGGGTGGCCTGGAGTCATTCGCCATGCTGTCGTTATGGATGGCAGAAATGGTCTTCTTGTGACACGTGCCAAGCAGGCACTTTCGTGATTCTCCCAAAGTCGGAAGTCCCTTTGGCTCAATAATGCGGGCGGTGCTCTCTTTTCTGTTGTCTATTTAATTCCCATCAATTATGGCCACTCACGCAACGCTGAAATCGCCATAACAATCGTATCATACGGGTAGATATCGCTGTGAAGATAAAAGAACCGAAAATGATCATTGGCTGGCGCGAATGGCTGGCGCTGCCGGATCTCAATGTGCCGGCCATAAAGGCCAAAATCGACACCGGGGCAAAGACTTCGGCCCTCCATGCCTTTGACGTCATCCCCTTTGAAAGGGATGGGGCGCGGCTCGTTTCATTCAACGTGCATCCCCTGCAGGGAAACGACGACATCAAGATACCCTGCGAAGCTCCTCTGGTGGATCGCCGCACAGTGACCAATTCCGGTGGAGATAGCCAGAAGCGGTATGTCATATCCACCACGCTCCGGATAGCTGGCCGGTCCTGGCCGATAGAATTGACCTTGACTAATCGTGACCAAATGAAATTCAGAATGCTTTTGGGGCGCAATGCCATGACCCGGCGGCTGATCGTCGATCCTCAGTTGTCTTTGCAGGCAGGAAGTCGCCACGGGGCCACGGTGTACGCCAAGAGTCAAAAATAAGGAAAAAGTTAATGAAAATAATCATTTTGTCGCGCAAGAGCAGCCTGTACTCCACCAACGCACTTGTCGAAGCTGGCAAGGAAGCGGGCCACGAATTAGAAGTGATCAACCCCCTTCGTTGCTACATGAATATCACGTCGCACAAGCCGAGCATCCACTACAAGGGGAACGTGGTTGAAAACGTCGATGCCGTGATTCCCCGCATCGGCGCTTCCATCACCTTTTTCGGCACCGCTGTTGTCCGGCAATTCGAAATGATGGGCGTATACAGTGTCAACGAGTCCATCGCGATCACCCGCTCCCGTGACAAGCTCCGCAGCCTGCAGCTCCTGTCACGCAAAGGCATCGGTCTCCCTGTGACCGGCTTTGCCAGTTCCACCAAGTTCACGGGCGATCTTATCGACATGGTCGGTGGCGCTCCGCTGGTCGTCAAACTCATCGAAGGGACCCAGGGTATCGGGGTTGTCCTTGCCGAGAACCGGCAGGCGGCCGAGAGTGTCATACAGGCCTTCCAGGGGCTCAAGGCCAACATCCTCGTTCAAGAGTATATCAATGAATCAAGAGGTTCCGATATCCGCTGTTTCGTTGTCGGCGGGAAAGTCATTGCGTCCATGAAACGAACTGCGGCTGGCGATGAATTCCGCTCCAATATTCATCGTGGCGGCTCGGCTGTTCCGGTCAAAATAACACCGGAAGAACGCTCCACGGCAGTCAGGGCAGCCAAGATCATGGGACTCAATATCTGTGGCGTCGACCTTTTGCGCTCCAATCATGGCCCGGTGGTCATGGAGGTCAATTCTTCGCCGGGACTCGAAGGCATCGAAAAGGCCACGGGCATCAACATCGCGGCCAGGATAATTCAATTCATAGAAAAAAACGCCAAACCTGGAAAAACCAAAACACGCGGCAAAGGTTAGTCCTGCACTTCCCTTTGCGGCGAACAAAAGGCCTGCAACCATGGCACGATCACCTATCGAAATTTCCGGGCATTCCATTGCGCGGGGCAAGCATCAGACGGTTATTCTTCCCGTGCCCGACACCTATCTGCGGCAGGGGTCGGGCATGCCTGTCCACGTCTTTCATGGGCGCAGGGAGGGACCGAGCCTGTTCGTCTGTGCCGCCATTCATGGCGATGAACTTAACGGCATCGAGATCATCCGCCAATTGACCACCCTGAAGAGGTTGTCCAAACTTGCGGGCACATTGTATGCCATTCCAATCGTGAACCTGTACGGTTTTTTGGCCAATACCCGTTATCTCCCGGACAGGCGGGACCTGAATCGATTCTTCCCCGGCAAAGCGGGCGGTTCACTGGCCTCGGAGCTCGCACAGGTCGTATTCGATACCGTTGTGACCCGGTGTGAGTACGGCATTGATCTCCACACAGGTTCCAACCATAGAAACAATCTCCCCCACCTGCGCGGGAACATGAAGGACGAGGTCGTGCTTGGCATGGCGGAGGCATACGGCGCGCCGCTCGCCCTGAACGTGGAGGGCACGGAGGGCACATTGCGGCACTCAGCTGAAACCCATGGGGTCAAAATGCTGCTCTATGAGGCTGGTACGGCACTCTGTTTCGATGAATTTTCCATCCGCGCCGGTGTTCGTGGCATCGTGTCTGTAATGGAACACCTCGGCATGCTGACGAAAAGAAAAACGACCAGGCCGAAAAAGAAGGTCTCTCTTCAGGTTGCACACGACCGCACGTGGATCAGGGCCTCTGCCAGCGGGTTGTTCCGCGCCAAGGCCAAGATGGGACAACGGGTGAGAAAAGGAGAGGTCCTGGGCTCGATTCATGATCCGTTCAGCCATGAATCCGTCGATATCCTCTCACCCAAGAATGGCATGGTCATTGGAACGCAGTCGCTCCCGTCAGTGCACAAAGGCGATGCGATTATGCATATCGCCTGCTTTGAGACCCTTTCCCAGGCCGAGGCCCAGGTGGACACGTTTTCCGAGATCGTGATGGGGGACGGCTCATTCAGTTGATTTGCTGAATACCAGTAAGGGGAGTGGGCGCGCTTGAAAGCGGCTGTTTTGGCCGGTGATGTTGTCCCGTGATTCAGAAATTAAAACCCCCGGAGTTGCCGGGGGTGTCATGCTTGCGAAGGGGAAAGGCGCAAGAGGGATAATCTCGAAGAATCCCCTCTTGTTTGTTTCCGAACTCTGTTGTTACGGATGGTCCGGACCCACCAGCTTGACGGTGGCCTCGTCGTGGCAGTCACCGCATTCCATCTTGCCGCGTGTCCAGTTACCGGCCTCGAAGTCCTTGCCCTTCCTGTGGCAGACCCGGCAGCCTTCGACTTCGGCCGAGGGTTTGTGCATGGCCGTGAATTTGCCGTCCATGTCCATGTTCAGCAATTCCACTGCATAGGCGGCCACATCCCCGCTGATTCTGGCGCACCGTTCGCTGCGTTCGGAGGAGCCCGAGGCATAGCCGTGTTCCTTGCACCAGCGGCTCACGTTGATGTGGCACAGGGGCGAGCCGGGCACGCTTGAGGGCAGGGCCTTGTCGGATTTGTATTTGTCCACCAGGTATTGGTGGTTCACCGCCAGGGCGTTGGCCTTCTCGCTGGGGAAGGGGGCCTGGACATACCATTGCAGCAACTCGTTGGCGATGGCCTTGTAGTTCTCGCTGACCAGGGAGATGGCCGCGCAGGCCCCGTTGAGGGCGCCGCACAGGGTGCACCATCCGGCAACTCCGGCGGTACCGTAGGCCATGATGTTGATGGGGATGCCGGTGAAGGGAGCGCCCACCTTCCTTTGCAGGCTGCCGACGATGGCCGAAAAGGCCCCGCGGCAACATTCGCCTTCATAGTAGCCCCGGTGGCCCAGCTTGCGAACTTCCTCGGGGTCGAGTTTGACGTAGGGCATGGGCCAGATTGCGTCCTGCCCTGCCGAGGCCATGGCGGAAGGGACACCGAGGCCTCCGATTGCGAGTCCTGCGGCAAGTCCTCCGACACCGGTCAGGACCTGCCTGCGCGTCAAACCTTCATGCTGCTCGTTCATCGTATCCTCCTTGTTGAGAGTTTTAATGTGCTTGCAATAAACCCGACTAAAAAGGTATCATATTAAAATTAATGGATATTTATATAAAGCACGTTGTGCTGGAACCGTCAATGGGGGCTTGGGAGAAACAGGAGGGCTTTGTGTGGGCGGAGGGAAAATCGCGCGCCGAAGCGACCGTACATATTTGTTGAGGATTGTGCCGAATTGGGTATGCTCCCATTAATTGCAACAACCTTGGAGAGTTAAGGAGAGATGATGAGTGACCTGAATATACCTTTCCAGACGATTGACTGGTCGAAGATTCCCAGAACCGAACATCAGGGCGAAACTGGGGCAGCCTACTGGCAAACGGTCCAGTTCCCGGGGTTGCGCCTCAGGATAGTGGAATATTCCGAAGGGTATGCTGCGGATCATTGGTGCCAAAAGGGCCACATAGTCTATTGCCTGGAGGGAGAGGTGGTCAACGAACAGGAAAACGGTCCCGATTCGGTGTTGACCCCGGGGATGTCCTACGTGGTTTCGGATGATCTGAGTTCACACCGATCGGTCACGAAAAAGGGCGTCAAGCTGCTGATCATCGATGGCGACTTCTTGCAGCTGAAGAGCTGAGCATGTTTTCGAGCCCGGTGGGGACGTGATTCAGCCTGCCCGACGCCCTCCAGGCAGGCAGGAGGTTCCCTCCGGCTTTTCCGGGTTTTATCATGGCTTGGAAGGATTTTCTTCCAAGCCTTTTTCGTGGGGTTTGGAAGCACCGGACGATGGCCGGGACACCTTTCCACGGAGCAGTTCCACGGGTTTTTATCGATGCCGCCTCACCCGTTGTCCGAGGGAGGGAAGACGTCCCGGAATCAGGCGGAGGTCGCCGGGATTTTTTTCACCCGTTTCCCGGCTTGCATCCAGCGAATCACGGTAAAATTTGATTGACTAATCAGTCAAAAAATGAATTTTATAATTTAATCCATTTAAAACAGATATTTATCGACAGTATTTTTTCTGGACATTTACTTTTTCTGTGGTAGTTGTTGAGCCGTAGCGAGTATGGTGTTCGCTTTTTGAGGAAAAAAATAAAAAAAAGATAGGTATGTCATGAAACGTTTTTGCATGGTTTTTCTGCTTCTCACCTGCGTATTCGTAACCACTGCAATGGCCGGTCATCCTGTTGCCAAGACCGTGGCCGAGGCCAAGGTTTCCGCAGTGGACACCGACGTGGCCCTGACCGGTCGCTTCGTGAAGAAGATCAACGACGGCAGCTTCCTGTTCTCCGACGGAACCGGCGAGCTGCTGGTCCATGTCATGGGTGCCGAGCTTGATCCGTCCCTGATGACCGCCGACGTGGACCTGACGGGCATGGTCGTCCAGGATTTCATGTACACCGAAGTGCGTGCCGAGTCCGTCTCCGTGCACAACTAAAACCGGTCGCAGCATCAAAATGGAAGGGGAGCCCCGGTCGGGGCTCCCCTTTTTTTGTCCGAAAGATTATGGGCCTCCCGCATCCGGCGGGAGGCCCGTAACGTGGATTCGGTCCTCTAGGAACTGATATCTTTATGTTGCGGTCACAAAGCGGTCTCCACGTTACTGTCGGTTATCTGCCGTCGTCGCAGGGTTCGCCTGAACCCGGACTTTCGGCGGAGACGCCGGTATCGCACGCGGCCAGGTCCTCCCCGCCGGCGGCCCGGCTGAAATCAGCCTCGGCCAGATGGGTGTAGGTGGCGTAGCGGTCGGCGTAATCCTTCTCGATTTTTACACGGAACGCCTTGGACAGCTCCGGGTGGAACCGTTCCAGCATGGCGTAGCGATTCTCGCCGGACAGGAACTCCTGCAGTGTCCCGTCGGGAGCCTTGGACTCCAGTTGGAACGGGTTCTTGCCCTCGGCGACGAGCTCGGGGTTGTAGCGGTAGAGCGGCCAGTAGCCGGAGTCCACGGCCAGTTTCTGTTCGAGCTGGGTCTTGCCCATGCCCTTCCTGATGCCCTGGTTGATGCACGGGGCGTAGCAGATGATGAGCGAGGGCCCGTTGTAGGCCTCGGCCTCCTTGAAGGCCTTGAGCATCTGCTGCTTGTCCGCGCCCATGGCCACCTGGGCCACGTACACGTAGCCGTAGGTCATGGCCATGCGGCCCAGGTCCTTCTTGCCCGTGGCCTTGCCCGCTGCGGCGAACTTGGCGATGGAGCCGAGCGGCGTGGCCTTGGAGGATTGGCCGCCCGTGTTGGAGTAGACCTCGGTGTCGAGGACCAGGATGTTGATGTCCCGGCCGGACGCCAGGACGTGGTCCACGCCGCCGTAGCCGATGTCGTAGGCCCAGCCGTCGCCGCCGAAGATCCAGACGGATTTCTTGGTGAACAGGTCGCTGTCTGCGGCGATGGCCTTGAGGCTCTCGTCGGTCGCGTCGGCCAGGGCGGCTTTCAGGGCCGCGCCGGTTTCGGCGGAATCCTGGGCGTCGCCCCGTGCGGCCAGCCAGTTCTCGATGGCGGCCTTGACGTCGCCGGAGGCGGTCTCAAGGGCGGCCTCGCACTTGGCGACCAGGGTGTTGCGGCGCTTGTTCACGCCCATCTCGATGCCGAAGCCGAACTCTGCCGCGTCCTCGAACAGGGAGTTGCCCCAGGCCGGGCCGTGCCCGTCGGCGTTGGTGCAGTACGGGGTGGACGGCGCGGACGCGCCCCAGATGGAGGAGCAGCCCGTGGCGTTGGCGATGACCATGCGCTCGCCGAAGAGCTGGGTCAGCACCTTGACGTACGGGGTCTCGCCGCAGCCCGCGCAGGCTCCGGAGAATTCCATGAGCGACTGCTTGAACTGGGAGCCCTTGACCGTGTCGCGCTTGAAGGCGTCCTTGTAGGAGACGGTCTCGGAGAAGTCGAAGTTGGGCACCTGATCCCCGGTCTGGGTGGCGATGGGCTTCATGACCAGCGCCTTTTCCTTGGCCGGGCAGATGTCGGCGCAGTTGCCGCAGCCCAGGCAGTCCAGGGTGTTGACCTGCATGCGGTACTTGAGCCCCTTGACGTCCTTGCCCTTGGCGTCCTGGGCGATGAAGGTCGCGGGTGCGCTCTGCATCTCCGCGTCGTCGGCCAGGACCGGGCGCAGGGCGGAGTGGGGGCAGACGAACGCGCACTGGTTGCACTGGATGCAGTTGTCCGCGATCCACTCGGGCACCAGGATGGCCACGCCGCGTTTTTCGTACTTGGACGTTCCCGAAGGCACGGTGCCGTCCTTGGAAAAGACGCTCACCGGCAGGTCGTCGCCCTTCTGGGCCAGGACCGGGCGCATGATGTCCCTGACGTAATCGGGCTCGTCGCTCTCGGCCTTGGGGTCGTCGGCCAGGTCGGCCCAGGATGCCGGGACCGGCACCTCGACGATGGCGTCGATGGCGTTGTCCACGGCAGCGTTGTTCATGTTGACGATCTTGTCGCCCTTCTTGCCGTATGCGGCCTTGATGCCCGCCTTGAGGAGCGTGACGGCTTCCTCGAAGTCGATGACGTCGGCCAGCTTGAAGAAGGCGGTCTGCATGATCATGTTGATGCGGCCGCCCAGGCCCACCTGGCCCGCGATCTTGACCGCGTCCACGGTGTAGAACTTCAGCTTTTTCTGTGCGATGGCCCGGCGCATGGACGCGGGCAGCTCCCTGTCCATGTCGTCGGCGGACCAGGCGCAGTTCAGGACGAAGGTGCCGCCTTCCTTGATGCCGTCGAGCACGTCGTAGAGGTGCACGTAGCTGGGGTTGTGGCAGGCCACGTAGTCGGCTGCGGTGACCAGGTAGGTGGACTGGATGGGTTTCTCGCCGAAGCGGAGGTGGGAGATGGTGATGCCGCCGGACTTCTTGGAGTCGTAGGCGAAATACCCCTGCGCGTACATGTCGGTGTTGTCGCCGATGATTTTGATGGCCTGCTTGTTCGCCCCGACCGTCCCGTCGGAGCCGAGACCCCAGAACTTGCACTGAACAGTGCCAAGAGGTGTGGTATCCAGGGTCTCGGCCGTGACAAGGGAGGCATTGCTGACGTCGTCCGTGATGCCCACGGTGAAGCGGGCCTGGGGGCTGGACGACGCCATGTTGTCGAAAACCGCTTTGGCCATGGCCGGGGTGAACTCCTTGGAGCCCAGCCCGTAGCGGCCCGCGATGACGGCGGGACCTTCGCCTTTCTCCAGGAACATGGTGCAGATGTCCTGGTACAGGGGATCGCCGAGCGCGCCGGGCTCCTTGGTCCGGTCGAGCACGGTGACGGTCTTGGCGGAGGCGGGCAGCACGGCCAGGAAATGCTTTGCGGAGAAGGGACGGTACAGCCGGACCTTGATCAGGCCGACCTTTTCGCCCTGGGCGACCAGGTGGTTGACCACCTCTTCGATGGTCTCGCAGGAGGAGCCCATGGAGATGATGACGCGCTCGGCGTCCGGTGCGCCCACGTAGTCGAAGGGCCTGTATTCACGGCCGGTCAGGGCGGAGACCTTCTGCATGTATTCTTCCACGATCCCGGGGATGGCGTCGTAACAGGCGTTGGACGCCTCGCGGCCCTGGAAGTAGATGTCCGGGTTCTGGGCGGTGCCGCGCACGTTGGGGTGCTCGGGGTTCATGGCCCGGGCGCGGAACTCGGCCACCTTGTCCATGTTCAGCAGCGGCTTCATGTCGTCGTAGTCGATGACCTCGACCTTCTGGATTTCATGGGAGGTGCGGAAGCCGTCGAAGAAGGAGACGAACGGCACGGACGCCTCGACCGTGGACAGGTGGGACACCAGGGAGAGGTCCATGACCTCCTGGACCGAGGCGGCGGCCAGCATGGCGAAGCCGGTCTGGCGGCAGGCCATGACGTCCTGGTGGTCGCCGAAGATGGACAGGGCGTGGGCCGCGATGGCCCGGGCCGAAACATGGAAGACGCAGGGCAGCAGTTCGCCCGCGATCTTGTACATGTTGGGGATCATGAGCAGGAGGCCCTGGGAGGCGGTGAAGGTGGTGGTCAGCGCGCCGCCGGTCAGTCCGCCGTGCACGGCCCCGGCCGCCCCGGCCTCGGACTGGAGCTGCCGGATTTCCACGGTCTGCCCGAAAATGTTCTTGCGATTCTGTGCGGCCCACTCATCGGCGATCTCGCCCATGGTGGACGACGGGGTGATGGGATAGATGGCGGCGGTCTCGCTCATCGCATAGGCGACCCATGCGGCGGCGGTGTTGCCGTCCATTGTTTTCATCTTTGCCATGTCGTACTCCGTTTTATTTTTAATTACCTTCAATTATTGAGAATATGCCAATCAACCATTGACGATGGCCTGTGTGGCCTGTGCGATTTCCAACTCCTCGTCCGTGGGAACGATGAGCACGGCCACCCGGCTGTCCCGGCCGCTGATGGTGCGGACGCCCGGTTCCCTGGCCCCGTTCTTTTCCGGATCGAGGACGATGCCCAGCCCTTCCAGGTCTTGGCAGGCCAGGGCGCGGACATCCTCGTCGTTCTCTCCGATACCTGCGGTGAAGACCACGGCGTCGGCCCCGCCGAGCACTGCCAGGTAGGCGCCGATGGTGGATTTCACGCGGTAGGCGAACATCTCGAAGGCGAGTTGGGCCGCATCGTCGCCCTTGGCCCGGGCAGCGTGGATGTCGCGCATGTCGTTCATGCCGCAGACGCCGAACAGGCCGGACTGCTTGTTGAGCATGGCGTCCACGTCGGCCAGGCTCATCTGCCGGTGCTTGGCCACAAAGGCGTGGATGGCCGGGTCCACGTCGCCGCACCGGGTGCCCATCATCAACCCCGCCAGGGGAGTCAGGCCCATGGTGGTGTCCACGCATTTCCCCTGTTCGACGGCGGCCATGGAGCAGCCGTTACCCAGGTGCACGGTGATCAGGTTCACCGTGTCCACGGGCTTGCCCAGGTGGGCGGCGGCGGTGCGGGTCACGTACTTGTGCGAGGTGCCGTGGAAGCCGTACTTGCGCACCTTGAACTCGGTGTAGAGCTCCATGGGCACCGGGTACATGAACGCCTTCTGCGGGATGGTCTGGTGGAATTCGGTGTCGAACACGGCCACGTTGGGCGTGTTGTGGAAGAGCTCCAGGGCGATCTCGATGCCGGTCAGGTTGGCCGGGTTGTGCAGCGGGGCCAGGGGGATGTTGGCCTGGATCGACCGGATCACGCCCTTGTCCACCAGGGCCGGGGCCGAGAAATCCTCGCCGCCCTGAACCACGCGGTGGCCGACGGCGTCGATGTCGCGCAGGGAGTCGATGACGCCCCAATCCTCGCCCACCAGCTTGTCCACCATGAGCCGCATGGCCGCTTCATGGTTGGGGATGGGGAGCTGCTCCACGGACTTGGCGTCCGGGTATTTGTCCGGGTTGGACTTCTGGGTGATGGAGCCCAGCTCTTCGCCGATGCGCTCGATGACGCCGGTGGCGACGACCGATTCGCCTGTCATGTCGAGCAGTTGGTACTTGAGCGAGGAGCTGCCGCAGTTGATGACGAGTATGTTCATTTCGCGCTCTTTTCAGCTTGTGCCTGTATGGCGGTGATGGCCACGGTGTTGACGATGTCGCGGACCCGGCACCCCCGGCTCAGGTCGTTCACGGGCTTGTTCAGCCCCTGGAGGACCGGTCCGATGGCCGTGGACCCCGGCACGGCCCGCTGCACGGCCTTGTAGGTGTTGTTGCCGGTGTTGAGGTCCGGGAAGATGAAGACCGTGGCCCGTCCGGCCACCTCGGAGTCCGGCATCTTGGTCCGGGCCACCTCCGGGTCCACTGCGGCGTCGTACTGCAGCGGTCCCTCGATGGGCAGGGACAGGCCGCGTTCCACGGCCAGGGCGCGGGCCATCTCCGTGGCCTCCATGACCTTTTCCACTTCCTCGCCGGTGCCGGAGCCGCCGGTGGAGTAGGAGAGCATGGCCACGAACGGGTCGATGCCGAAGAGCCGGGCGGTCTCCGCCGAGCTGAGGGCGATCTCCGCCAGTTGCCGGGCGTTGGGCTTGGGGTTGACCGCGCAGTCGCCGAAGCAGACCACGCGGTCTCCCATGCACATGAGGAACACGGAGGACACGATGGAGGCCTCCGGTTTGGTCTTGATGAATTCGAAGGCGGGCCGGATGGTCTGGGCCGTGGTGGTGACGGACCCGGAAACCATGCCGTCCGCATCCCCGGCGTGGACCATCATGGTCCCGAAATAGGTGGGGTCGAGCATCCGGTCGCGGGCGTCCTCCATGCGGATGCCCTTGTGTTTGCGGGCCTCGAAGTACCGCTCTGCGTAGGCCTCGAATAGGCCGGATTTGGCCGGGTCCACGCACTGGGCCCCGTTGAGCTGGACGCCGAGGCTGGAGGCCTGCGCCCGGATGGCCTCCGGGTCGCCGAGCAGGGTGACGTCCACGACCTTGCGGCGCTGGAGGATTTCCGTGGCCTGGATGATGCGGTCGCTGGTGCCCTCGGGCAGGACGATGTGCTGGGTCCGGCTCTTGGCCTTTTCGATCAGGTTGTATTCGAACATGACCGGGGTGGTCTTCTTGGACTCGGTGGTCACCAGCCGCTTGCGCAGCTCTTCCAGGTCCACGCAGGACTCGAACAATCCGATGGCCGTGGCGATCTTGGTCGGGTGATCGGGGTCGATGGTGCCGTGCAGGGACTGGAGCGCCTGGGTGGTCTTGAAGGTGTGGTCCCTGACGCTCAGGATGGGCAGGGGCACGCCCGTCCACCCCTCGATCAGGCGGTGGACCGATTCCGACGGCTGCAATCCGCCCGTGAGGACCATGCCCGCGATGTTGCCGTAGGAGGAAGACTGGCGCGAGGTGATGCTGGCCAGGATGATGTCCGATCGGTCCCCGGGGGTGATGATCAGGCTTCCTTCACGGATGTAGTTGAGAAAATTGGAGATGTGCATTGCGGCGGTGACGAAGTTGTCCACCTGGGTGTCCAGGCCGCCATGGCCGTAGAGCACGGTTGCGTCCAGCGCCCGGATCACGTCGTGCATGGTCGGGTCCCCCAGCCGCTTGTCGTCCGGGATGGCGTGGGTCAGCAGCGGGTAGCTCGACCGGGTGTTGGCCTTCAGGGTTTCAAGCGCGTCCGGGGACAGGTCGTCCTTGGCCCGGTTGACGATGAGCCCCATGACTTCGAGGCCCTTTTCCTCAAAGGTCTCGATGGTCCGCTGGGCCGAGTCGCAGATCTCTTCCTCGGCCCGGTCCTGGCCGTTGACCACCACCATGACGGGGCAGCCCAGGTTGGAGACGATGGAAACGTTGATCTCGTATTCCAGGGCCGCGTTGCCGCCGATATAGTCGGTGCCCTCGCAGAGCACGAAGTCGTATTCTTTTTCCAATTCCTTGAATTTGTTCAAGGTGTTTTCAAGGAGCAGGGCCTGTTGCCCGTTGTTGAGTATCCGCTGGGCTTCGCTCAGGGTGTACCCGTAGGTCTGCTCGTATTCCATGTCCAGGGCGAAGTGGCGCAGCATGAGGTCGATGTCGTGGTCGCGCTGCCCTTGCACATGGTCGTTGATGATGGGCCGGAAGATCGCCACCCGCTGCAGGTTGGCCCGCAACAGGTTCATGACGCCGAGCACGATGGCCGATTTGCCACTGCGCGCTTCCGTGGCCGCTATGTATAAACTCTTGGACATACCTTTCTCCTCGCTGCCTGGGGAGGATAGGGAGAAAGCGCGTGGGTTGCGCTTCCTCCCTTCGCATGCGTGCCGGTGATGTCTCATCAAGGGGTGAGGAGGGTCGGCTGCATGCATTCCTCCAGGGCAGGGTATGGTGTTCTTATGTGTTTGCGTTCTCTATCCGGTCCGTCGGCGCATCCGCATCCCGGTCGTAGCAGACCAGGCCGCATCGCAGGCAGCGGTCGGCTTCGGCCCGTGCTTCGGCCTCGCTCAGTGAGCCTTCGACCTCGTTGAAGGTGCAGTTGCGTTCGTCGCCGTGGCAGAGATGGGGCAGGACGGCCCGTTTCTTCCGTTCCACCTGACCGATTTCCTTGAACAATGTGTACGGGATCATGCCCTTCTGGGTGGTCTCGGGCACCGGGACGTGGTCCTGGGTCATGAAGTAGTGCATGGACCGGGCCGCCTTGCGCCCGTCGCCGATGGCCGAGATGACCAGGTCCGGGCCGGTGTAGACGTCGCCGGCGGTGAATACGCCGGGGATGGCCGTCTGGAAGGTGTCCGGATCGGCCACGATGGTCTGCCAGCGGGTGGTCTCCAGGGGGCACTCGCCTTCCCCGTCGTCGTACAGGCAGCCGAGGTCGGGCTTCTGGCCGATGGCCGGGATGATCAGGCTGGCCTCCATGCGCGCCTCGGAGCCTTCCTTCTTCACCGGGCGGCGGCGACCGGAATCGTCGGGCTCGCCCAGTTCCATCTCATAGTATTCCAGGTGGGTGGCCCTGCCGTTCTCGTCGCCGATGACGCGGGCAGGGGCGGCCAGGAACTTGAACTTGACGCCCTCGTCCTCGGCCCCGACGATCTCTTCCATGTCCGCAGGCATCTCGTTGCGGGTGCGGCGGTACATGAGGGTCACCTCCGCGCCCAGCCGGACGCAGGTCCGGGCCGCGTCGATGGCGGTGTTGCCGCCGCCGACCACGATGACCTTGTCCCCGGTCTCCGGTTTCTGGCCCAGGGCGTGGGCCGTGAGGAACTCGATGCCGCCCATGACGCCGTCCAGGTCCTCGCCCTCGGCGTACATGCCCGACGCCTGCCAGGCGCCGATGCCGAGGAAGATGGTCTCGAAGCCGTCCGCCTTGAGGGTCTCCAGGGTGAAGTCCTTGCCGAAACTGGTGTTGAGCCGGGCATCTATGCCCAGGTCCAGGATGCCCTGGATTTCCCAGTCGAGGTCCGCCTTGGGCAGCCGGTACTCCGGGATGCCGTAGCGGGTCTGGCCGCCCAGGGCGGGCATGGCGTCGAAAATGGTCGGGCTGTGTCCCAGCCGGCGCAGGAAATAGGCGCAGGACAACCCGGCGGGCCCGCCTCCGACGACGGCCACCTTTTTGCCGGTGTCCTTGGCGCAGGCCACGGGCAGGTGCGTCCCGGAGCGGAGCTCCCTGTCGGCCACGAACCGTTTCAGCATGTTGATGCCCACGGTCTCGTCCACGTATTGTCGGCGGCACTCGGTCTCGCAGGGGCGGGGGCAGACCCGGCCGCAGGTGACCAGAAGCGGGTTGCGCTCCTTGATGGTCATGACCGCGCCGTCATAGTCTCCCGCCTTGATCTGCTCGATATATTTGGGGATGTTGATTTGCGCCGGGCATTTCTGGCGGCACGGGGCCAAACAATCCGTGGTCTGATTGAGGTGGAGCAGCCGGGCGGACATGCCGGACACGGTGATGACGCCGCGCGGGCAGGCGTCCACGCAGTTGCCGCAGGCCTTGCACTCGTCGGGGTCGATGACCGGGAGCCCTGCCGGGCCCATGTGGATGGCGTTGAAGGGACAGGCGCGGACGCAGGAGCCAAGGCCCAGGCATCCTTCGGGGCAGGTTTTGGAGCCTCCGTAGAGCAGGTGGGCCGCCCGGCAGTCCAGTGCGCCCTCGTAGTGGAAGGCGTCTTCGGCCCGGGTGCCGCCGGAGCAGTCGCGTACGGCGAGCTCGGGTTCGCGCTCGATGACTTCCTGGCCCATGATGCCGGCCACCACGGCGGCGGTCTCGGCGTCGGAAACGATGCAGACCGAGGCCGGGGCCTTGCCCGCCACGATGGCCGCCGCCGCGCCCGAACAGCCGGGATAGCCGCAGCCGCCGCAGTTGGCGCCGGGCAGGCTGTCCTCGATCAGTCCGATGCGCGGGTCCTCCTTCACGTACAGGAGCTTGGAGGCCACGCCCAGTATGGCTGCGGCTCCGAGGCCGATGCTGAACAGTGTCAGTCCCGATGTCACTATCATGTCTCTGGTTCCCCGTAAGGTTTTATGCTTGGCGCTGCCTGGATTCGGGCAGTCGGGTTTCGTTGCGGTGTCCGGTCATTGCCTTGTCCCTAGATCATGCCCTTGAAGGCGAAGAAGGCCAGGGACATGAGTCCCGCCATGATCAGCCCGATGGGGGTGCCGCGCATGGCCATGGGCAGCCTGCGCACGGCCAGCCGCTCGCGCACGCCCGCCAGGAGCACCAGGGCGAGCATGAAGCCCAGGCCCGAGGCAAAGGCGAACATGGTCGACTCGAAGAGCCCGAATTCCTCGCGCTGGCAGATGAGGGCGATACCCATGACGGCGCAGTTGGTGGTGATGAGCGGCAGGAAGATGCCCAGCGACTTGTACAGCGGCGGGACCATCTTCTTGAGGAACATTTCCACGAACTGGACCAGGGAGGCGATGACCAGGATGAAGGCCAGGGTCTGGAGGTAGCCGAGACCGAAGGGCACCAGGACGTGCCGCTGGACCAGCCAGGTGATGGCGGTGGCCATGACGGCCACGAAGACCACGGCTCCGCCCATGCCCACGGCCACGGACGTCTCCTTGGAGGTGCCGATGAACGGGCAGTTGCCCAGGTACTGGGCCAGGACGATGTTGTTGACGAACATCGCGCCTATGAAGAGAAGAAAGTATTCCTGCATGATCGATTCCTCTCGGGATTAGCTTTGTGTTGCGTGGCCGCAGCCGCCGCAGGAGCCGCAGTCGTGGGTGGGGCCCTGGACCGCAGCCAGTCCCTTGCGCTTGCGCCGGACGTTTTCAACGAAGGTCATGATGGCCAGCAGGACGCCGAGGCTGATGAATGCGCCGGGGGCGTCGACCATGATCCCGAAGGGCTCGAAGCCGCTCCAGGCCAGGTTTTTGCCGAACAGCGCGCCGGTGCCGAGCAGTTCGCGCAACCCGCCGAGGAAGGTCAGGGACATGGTGAAGCCCACGCCCATGCCCAGGCCGTCGGCCATGGACAGCAGGGGGCCGTTCTTGGAGGCAAAGGCCTCGGCGCGGCCCAGGATGATGCAGTTGACCACGATCAGCGGCACGAAGATGCCCAGCTGCTGGTACAGGGGATAGGCATAGGCCTGCATGAGCAGCTCCACGGCCACCACCAGGGAGGCGGAAATGGCGATGAAGCAGGCGATGCGGACCTTGGCCGGGATGAATTTCCTGAGCAGCGAGACCATCAGGTTGGACAGGGCAAGGACGAAGATGACCGCCATGCCCATGCCCAGCCCGTTGTCGGCGGACTTGGTCACGGCCAGGACCGGGCACAGCCCGAGGACGAGTTTGAACGGGGGCAGGTCCTTCCAGAGGCCTTTGGAGAATTCCTTCCACAATCTGTTCATTGTCAGCTCCAGCCTTCCGCGAATTGGCTTTTCAGGGTGTTGAAGATGGCGATGGCGTCCTGCACGGCGCTGACCGTGCCGGTGGAGGAAATGGTCGCTCCGGCCACGGCTTCGATGTCGCCGCCGTTCTTCTTGAGATTCACTGATTCAATGGAGTGCCCCTTGAACTGGGTGGTGTAGCCGTGGCCGGCCACGCGCGTACCCAGACCGGGCGTTTCCTTCATGGTGGTGATGCCGATGCCGGACAGGGTCCGGGCCTGCACGTCGAAGCCGACCATGACGCCGATGCTGCCGCCGTACCCCTTGGCCGAGGTCTCGAAGGCCACGCCGGAGAGCGTGCCGCCCTTCATGGCCGGGAACACGGTCACGGTGCGGCCGTCCACGTCGAATTTCCTGCGGTCCTTGATCGGGTTGTTGTCGTGCTCTCCCAGGACCGATTCGATGGCCGGGGCCTGGACGAAGGTCAGCACCTGCTCTTCGATGATGGGCGCGGTCGTTTCCTTGAGCGCGGCCAGGGTGACCCCGGAGATGCCGCAGATCAGCGACAGGACGACCATCATTTTTATCATTTCTTTCATGGCTTACCTCACTCCGAACGGCTTGGGCCGGATGCGTTCCAGGACCGGGGTGAACAGGTTGGCGAGGAGGATGGCAAAGGGCACGCCGTCGGGATAGACGCCGTAGACCCGGATGATGACGATGAGCGTCCCGACCAGAAGGCCGAAGAGCAGCATGGGCATCTGCCGGTTGGGCGACGACGGCCCGTCCGTCGCCAGGAAGAACGCCCCGAACAGGGTGGAGCCGGTCAGCAGGTGGAAGCCGGGCCCGGCGTATATCGTCGGGTCGGCCATGTTGAACAGCATGGCCGAGACCGCGACGCCCGCCAGGACGCCCACCGGGATGATCGAGGAGATGTGCTTGCGCATCACCAGGAACATGCCGCCGAGCAGGATGCCCGCCATCTGGACGGCGCCCAGCCCGCCGAGCTGCTTGCCGAGAAAGAGCATCCTGGTGTCCGTGATCTGGACCGCGTTCAGGCCGAAGTTCTTGAGCTGGGCCAGGGGATAGGTCAGGTCCGTGGCCAGCATGGACGCATCGATGTCCATGAAGGCGGGCCATGAGATGCGGCAGATGGCCCAGCCCACCAGCGGGGCGCAGAAGGGGCTCCCGCCCAGGGGGCCGAAGGCCATTTTGCCGAGCGCGATGGACAGGGCGCTGCCGGACACGACCAGCCACCAGGGCGCGGAGGCGGGGAGCAGGAAGGCGAACCCGAGTCCCACGGTCAGGGCGTGGAGGTCGTGGACGTCGCTTTCCCTGTCCATGAAATAGTCGCATGCCAGTTCCGTGAGCACGGCGGCGGCCATGGACAGGGCCATGACCCGCGCGGCGGCCATTCCGAAGGTGCCGGTCGCCATGACCGCTGCGGGCAGCATGGCCAGGAGTATGTTGAGCATCCTGCTCCGCACGGTGACGCCGCAGTGGCGATGGGGCGGAACGGAGACGGTCAATGCAAAGGGATTGAGCGGTTTCACTGTTGGTTTTCCTCTCCGGTTTGGGCTGCGGCCCGGGCCAGTTCGTTTTTGGCGATCCGGATGTATTGGAGCATGGGGCGGCGGGCGATGCAGAAATAGCCGCACAGGCCGCATTCGAAACAGGCCGTGACGTGTTCCCTGGCCGCTTCGGCGTACATGCCGAATTCGGCGTAGCTGGTGATCATGGCGGGATCGAGGCGGGCCGGGCAGCGGCGCACGCATTCGCCGCACCCCACGCAGGCCGTGTCCATGGCCACCGGTGCCGGGCTGCTGACCACGGCCACCGCCAGGGTGGACCGGTCCACGCCCTGGTTGGGGGAAGAGGCTGCCGTGCCGCGCAGCGCGCCGCCGAGGACGATGCGGTCGCGGTCGAGGAGGACTTCGCCTTCCGCGTCGATGATCGTGCCCACCGGCGTGCCGAGGGGGATGACGCGGCCCGAGTCGCCCACCGTGACCATGGTCTCCATGGCCGGAAGCCCGGTCTCCATGATCCGGCCGACGTGGAAGACGGTTTCCAGTCCGACGACCACGGTATCCTGAGGCGCTTCGCTCCCGGTCACGGCCTTGGCCACCAGCGGGTCCAGCCCGGCGGGATAGTGCCCGGAAATGACCGTTGTTTCCGTTCCGTCCAGCGCATGCGCCGAACCGCCGGGGACGGCCAGTGCGGTGGACGCCGGATGGTATGCCTCGGCCAGGGCCTTGCACCCTGCCAGCAGGGTGTCGGCGTGTTTGTCCAGCAGCTCGCGGCGGCTGACCACGGTGGGCTCGGCGTCAACGGCATTGATGATCAGGGTGTCTGCGGTGGATACTGCCGGAAGATCGGCCCCCAGTTCCGCGAGACGGTTGCGCAGCTTGAGGCCGGACAGCCCGTCCAGGGAGACCGCGTCCACGGTTTCGCCCGCTTCCGGGGCGATGCGGATGCGGTAGGGGTCCACGTGCAGGACCCTGCCGGAGAACGGGGCGTGGATGTCGCCCCTGTCCGGGACGTTGGAAGTGGCGATGGTCTCGCCGCGTCGGACGTCCTGGCCGCATTTGACCAGCGGGCAGTGGAGGGTCAGGGTCATCTCCGCCTGCGCCGGGTTGTTTGTTGCTCGGGTGTTCATATTCAGCCTACCTGCTGATGTGGCATTGGTTGCAGTTGTCGGGGCCGTAGGGACCGGCGCCCATTTCCTCGTGGCAGGACATGCACTGGTCATGGAAGGCGTTCATGCGGGGCAGGACCAGCTCCCTGGGTTCGGCCTCGTGGCACGAGCCGCAGGAGGTGTAGTCGCCGTCGTATTCGGCCATGTCCACGGGGATGTGGCAGGAGTTGCAGCTCGAAAGGCCCTTGTCGAACATGTCTTCATGGCAGTTGGCGCAGCTTTCGTGCCCGGCCAGGCGCATGGAGATGAGGTCGCCCGAATCTTCGCCCTCGTGGCAGTTGGAGCACTTTTGGGGCTCGGGCTCGATCTCCTTGCCGTGGTGGCAGTCGTAGCAGTCGGACGCATAGTCCTTGTGCGCTTCGTGGTCGAAGATCACCTCGTCGAATTCGGTGTGGTGACAACGCACGCAATAGGATTCGTCAGGGAACGAATCTATATGGTTGTTGACGAAATCTTCATTGAATTCATTGGGATGGCATGAGTTGCAGGCCAGGGCCCTGTCGGAACTCACCATCGCCGGCTCACTCTTGTCGTGGTGACATTGCGCGCATTCGATCTGGTAGTCCCTGTGGTGGACCAGGTGGGAGAAAATGACCTTGCCGCCGTTGTTCTTGAACAGGATGCGGACGGGCATCGGCTGTGTCTGGCCAGATCGGATATAGCCGACAACAGCCACCGCCAGGAGCAGGATCGTTGTCAGGATTACCGGGAATATCTTCGATTTTGAGCGCATCTTTCCTCTCTACCGTGCCGGGACGGCAGCTCCGATTGTGTCTGAGTGTGATTGATTGTTGGGGCCTGCGGGCGGCAGAAGCCGCCCGCAGGGTGTTGTGTTTACTTGGGAATGACAGCCCAATCCGGAACCACGTTGAGGTCGATGCCCCACAGGGCGGGCAGGATGTAGACGACGAATGCCGTGATCAGGATGGAGCCGATGATGTTCAACCAGACACCGGCTTTGGCCATCTGCTTGATGGACACGCAACCCGAGCCGAAGACGACGGCGTTGGGCGGCGTGGCCACCGGGAGCATGAAGGCGAAGGAAGCGGCCACGCAGGCGCCGACGATGGTGGCGAACGGGTGGACGCCCATGGCGATGGCGGCCGAACCCATGATGGGCACGAGCAGGGTCGCGGTGGCGGTGTTGGAGGTGATTTCCGTCAGGAAGATGGTGATCAGGACCACCACGCCGACGAAGAGGAGCATGCTCGCGCCTTCAAGGCCGCCGAGCTGGCTGGCGATGTAGCCTGCCAGGCCGGTCTTTGCGAAGCCGTTGGCGATGGCCAGGCCGCCGCCGAAGAGCAGGATCACGTCCCAGGGGATCTTGACGGCGGTCTTCCAGTTCAGGAGGAACTCGCCCTTCTTGAAGTTGGTGGGGATGGCAAAGAGAATCAGTGCGCCCAGGATACCGATGGTAGCATCGCCGATGTACTTGAAGTGTGGCATCACGCTGAGAACGGTGGCGGATTTGGCCATGAAGCCGCGGGCCAGCCAGAAGGCGGCCATGAAACAGCCGACGATCACGATTTTCTTTTCTTCGCCGGACATGGGTCCGAGTTTCTTGACTTCGTCGTTGATGATCTTGGCGCCGCCGGCCAGTTCCATGTCGCCCATGGGGTACAGGAACCGGGTCAGCAGGATCCAGGCGAGGGCAAGGGTGATGGCGGCAAGGGGAACGCCGAACATCATCCACTGGCCGAAGCCGATCTGCACGCCGAACATTTTTTCGACCATGCCCGCCATGACGGTGTTGGGGGGCGTGCCGATGATGGTGGCCACGCCGCCGATGGAGGCGGCGTAGGCGATGCCGAGCATCAGGCCGCGACCGAAGTTGAATTCGGGGCCCACGCTGGCCCCGGCGTCACGCAGATGCTCGGAACTGAAGCCCGTGGCCTGCTGGATGACGGCCAGGCCGATGGGGACCATCATCATGGCGGTGGCGGTGTTGGAAACCCACATGGACAGGAATGCGGTGGCCACCATGAAGCCCATGATCATCCGGGCCGGGCTGGTGCCGATGGCCTTGATGGTGTAGAGCGCCACGCGGCGGTGCAGGTTCCACCTCTCCATGGTCACGGCCAGGAAGAAGCCGCCCATGAACAGGTAGATCAGATGGTTGGCATAGGGGGCGGTGGACGCGCTGGATTTCATGACACCCAGCAGCGGGAACAGGGCGATGGGCAGCAGCGACGTGGCCGGGATGGGGATCGCCTCGGTGATCCACCAGATGGCCATCAGGGCGGTTACCGCCGCCACGCGCCATGCTTCGAGCTTCATCCCCTCGGGAACCGGGAGGAGCAGCATTGCGATAAAGACAATGGGTCCGAGAAAGAACCCTACCATCTTACCTTTGTTGGATTCAGCCTGATCACTCATGATTCAATTCCTCATAAAATATTCAGTTAGACCTTTGTGCCTCGGAAAGGACCGCAACCCTCAGTTGAAACTAAGGAAATCGCGGGCGGCGACCCCATGCCGCCGCCCGCGATCATTTATATTCCGAGGTTGTATGTATCGACGAATGCACCGACCCGCTTGGAGGAGTCGGCGATGCGTTGCCTGAGTTCGCCCTTGTATGCGTCGAGGTCCAGGGGGTTGCGTGCGATGCCCGCGTCCATGGCGGCCTTGGCCACGGCAACGGACACGTACTCGATGAGCCGCAGGTCCAGCGCCTTGGGGATGACGTAGTCGGGGCCGAACTCGAGCTTGTCCACGCCGAACGCCTTGCACACGTATTCCGGGGCCTCGGTCTTGGCCAGGTCGGCCAGGGCCTGAGCCGCCGCCAGCTTCATCTCCTCGGTGATGGCGGTGGCGCCGCAATCGAGCGCGCCGCGGAAGATGAACGGGAAGCCGAGCACGTTGTTGACCTGGTTGGGGCAGTCGGAGCGGCCGGTGCCCATGATGCAGTCAGGGCGCGCTTCCTTGGCGTCGTCATAGGTGATCTCGGGATCGGGGTTCGCGCAGGCGAAGATGATCGGGCAGTTTTCGGACATGGACTTGACCATGTCCTTGGAGACCACGCCCGCAGCGGACAGGCCCAGGAAGCAGTCCGCGCCTTCCATGGCCTCGGCCAGGGAGCCGTAGGCCTTCTCGGTGGCGTACTGCTGCTTGAACTCGTTCAGGTCCGTGCGGCCCTTGTTGATGTGGCCGCGAGAGTCGAACATGGCGATGTTCTCGAACTTGACGCCCATGTTCCGGTACAGGTTGGTGCAGGCGATGGCCGCCGCGCCCGCGCCGGAGATGACCACGCGCATGTCCTCGGGCTTCTTGCCGGAGATCTCCAGCGCGTTCATCATGCCCGCTGCGGTGACGATGGCCGTGCCGTGCTGGTCGTCATGGAAGACCGGGATGTTCATTTCCTTTTTCAGCTTCTCTTCGATGTAGAAGCATTCCGGGGCCTTGATGTCCTCGAGGTTGATGCCGCCGAAGGTGGGCTCCAGGGCCTTGGTGATCTCGCACAGCTTGTCGGGATCGGTCACGTCGAGGTTGATGTCGAAGACGTCCACGTCGCCGAAGACCTTGAACAGCACGCCCTTGCCTTCCATGACCGGCTTGCCCGCGTGGGGGCCGATGTTGCCCAGGCCGAGCACGGCGGTGCCGTTGGACACGACGGCCACCAGGTTGCCGCGGGCGGTGTACTCATAGGACTTGGACTGGTCCTCCGCGATGGCCTTGCACGCCTCGGCCACGCCGGGGCTGTAGGCCATGGACAAATGCTTCTGGGTCACGCACGGCTTGACCGGGACGACCTCGATCTTCCCTTTTCTCCCCATGGAGTGGTAGCCGAGAGCTTCTTCTTTGGTGAATAAGGCCATTTTTATCTCCTTTGAATGGTTGGTTATTTTACGCCAGCCGCCTCAAGGTCGGGAACCGCGTACAGTTCGCCGCCGTGGGCGTCGTTGATGACCAGAAGCGGGAAGTCCTTGACCTTCATTTCGCGGATGGCCTCGGGGCCGAGTTCGTCAAAAGCGATGACGGTGGACTCCACGATGGAGTTGGAAAGCAGGGCTCCGGCTCCGCCGGTTGCGCCGAAGTACACGCCCTTGAAGTCCTGCATGGCTTTGCGGGTCTCTTCGTTGCGCTTGCCCTTGCCGATGGACGCCTTCATGCCGAGGGAGTGCAGGCGCGGGGCGTAGGAATCCATGCGGTAGCTGGTGGTGGGACCGGCTGCGCCGATGGGGCGGCCCGGGGGGGCCGGGGAGGGCCCGACGTAGTAGATGGCCGAGCCTTCCAGCTTGAAGGGGAGTTCCTTGCCCGCGTCCAGCAGGTCGATGAGCTTCTTGTGTGCCGCATCGCGTGCGGAGTAGATGAAGCCGGTCAGGAAGACCACGTCGCCGGCCTTGAGCTGCTCGATGTCTTCATCGGTCAGCGGTGTGTTCAGCTTGTATTCTGCCATTAGAGTTCAACCTCCTCGTGACGCTGGGAGTGGCACTGGACGTTGACCGCCAGCGGCAGGCTCGCCAGGTGGCACGGTTCCATGGTCATTTTGACGCCGAGCACGGTGGTCTTGCCGCCAAGGCCCATGGGGCCGATGCCGAGCGCGTTGATGGCCTCTTCGAGTTCCTTTTCCTTGGCCGCGATTTCCGGATCGGGATGGGTGTCGTCCAGCTTGCGCAGGAGCGATTTCTTGGCGATCTTGGCGGCGTGTTCGAAAGTGCCGCCGATGCCCACGCCGATGACGGTGGGGGGGCACGGGTTGGGGCCTGCCTCGGCCACGCGGTTGATCACGAACTGCTTGATGCCTTCCCAGCCCTGGGCCGGGGCGAGCATGGTCACGCGGGACATGTTCTCGGCTCCGCCGCCCTTGGCCATGTAGGCAATTTTGAGCTTGTCGCCGGGCACGAAGTCGAAGTGGATGATGGCCGGAGTGCCGTCGCCGGTGTTGGCGCGGGACAGGGGGTCGCATGCGGACTTGCGCAGGTAGCCGTCGGCGTAGCCCCGGCGGGTGCCTTCGTTGATGGCGTAGCGCAGGTTGCCGCCTTCAATGCGGACCTCGTCGCCCACTTCCACGAAGTACACGGCAAGGCCGCAGTCCTGGCACAGGGGCAGCTTGGTATCCATGGCCAGGTCGGCGTTCTCCAGGAGCTGGCGAATGACTTCCTTGGCGGACGGGGTTGTTTCCTCTGCCATGGCCTGTTCCAACTTGGCCCGGACGTCGCCCGGGAGTTCGGTGTTGGACTTGATGCACATGGCGGCCACAGCGTCGATGATTTCGCTTGTCTGTATGGTACGCATGCTATTTCTTCCTGAAGATGTGCTTCATTGCGGTGATGCCCATTTTGCGGCGCAGGAAGCCGAGCTGGTTCTGCAGGGGCAGCCCCTTGGGACAGACGTCTTCGCAGGCCAGCAGGCCCATGCAGCCGAAGATGCCGTTGTCGGTGCCGATGATCTCGAAGTACTGCTCGTCCGTGCGCTGGTCCCGGGGGTCGACCACGAAACGGGCGATGCGGTTCAGGGCCGCGGCTCCCATGAAGTCGTCACGCAGCCGGGCGGTGCCGCAGGCGGCCACGCAACAGCCGCACTCGATGCATCGTTCGAGCTCGTAGATCTGCTCGGCCACCGAGTTGTCCATGCGCTCCTCTTCCTTGGTGGGATCGAAGGTCTTGGTGGTGTGCACCCAGGACTCGGTCTTTGCGTACATTTCGCGGAACCAGACGCCCGTATCCACGGACAGGTCGCCCACCAGCTTGAAGACCGGCAGGGGATGCAGGGTGATCCGGGTGGGCTGGTCCTTGGTCTTGGTCTGGCAGGCCAGGCCGGGACGGCCGTTGATGACCATTGCGCATGCGCCGCAGATGCCGGCGCGGCAGCAGAAGTCGAAGATGAGACTCGGGTCCTGTTCCTCGCGCAGCCTGTTGAGGGCGATGAACAGGGTCATGTTCGGGGTTTCGTCCAGGGTGAATTCCTGCATGTGCGGAACATCACCCTCCCTTTCGGGATTATACCGGAATATTTCGAATTTTAATTGTCTACCCATGATGCATTCCTTTTTTGATCCGGGTTACTTCTTCTTGCCGATTTCCGTGACGGGGCTCTTGACGGTGCGCTCCTTCACGTACTTCTCGTCTGCCGGGATGATGCTGCCGCCGCCGTAGCCTCGGTCGCCCGGAGGCAATTCGAAGAGCGGGGTGGTGTCTTCATATTGCAGCTCGGGCATGTCCGCGCCTTCGCGCCAGTAGGCCAGGGTGCGGTTGAGCCATTTGGCGTCGTTGCGTTCGGGGTAGTCCTCACGGTTGTGGGAACCGCGGGATTCGGTGCGCATCAGGGCGGCCTGCGCGATGCATATGGCGAGCCTGACCTGGCCTTCGAGCTTCATGGCTGCGGCCAGCTCGTGGTTGGGGCCTGCGCCGTCGGAAACCAGGCCGACCTGGCGGGCCTTCTCCATGGTTCCCTGCAAGGTGGACACGCATTCCTCCAGCCCTTCCTTGTTGCGGAACACGAAGCAGCCCTTCATCAGGGCCTCCTGCATCTCGTTGCGCACTTCGTACACGTTGAGCTTGCCGTTGCGGCCGTGGGTGATGTCGTGGATGCGCTCTTTCTGGCGCTTGATCTCGAGGTTGATGGCCTTGGTGTCGAACTTGGTCTCGTAGCCCTTGAGGAATTCCACGATCTTGGCGCCGATGATGCCGCCCGCGACCACGGTCTCGGCCAGGGAGTTGCCGCCCAGCCTGTTGAAGCCGTGCATGTCCCAGCAGGCTGCTTCGCCCGCGGAATAGAGGCCCTTGAGCCCGTAGACCGCGCCGTCCTTGTTGGTGCGGATGCCGGCCATGGTGTAGTGCTGGGTCGGGCGCACCGGGATGAGTTCCGTGCGCGGGTTGACGCCCAGGAAGTGATGGCAGATCTCGTCCACTTCCCTGAGCTTGGTGGAGATGTGCTTGTCGCCCAGGTGGCGGATGTCCAGCCACAGGTGTTCGCCGTAGGCGGACTTGACGCCCTTTCCGGCGCGCATGTGCTCGGTCATCCGGCGGGAGACCACGTCGCGGGAGGCCAGCTCGGCCTTTTCCGGCTCGTAGATGTGCATGAACCGCTCTTCGTTGACGTCGAGCAGGGTTCCGCCGTCGCCGCGGCAGCCCTCGGTGACGAGGATGTCGGTGGGCACGATGCCGGTGGGGTGGAACTGGATGGACTCGGGGTTGCCGATGGGCACCACCCCGGTCTCGTGGGCCAGGATGTGGCCGCCGCCGTCGCAGATGACCGCGTTGGTGGTGGCCTTGTAGATGCGGCCAAAGCCGCCGGTGCAGATGGCCGTGGCCTTGGCCAGGTGGACTTCGAGCTCGCCGGTGCGCAGGCAGCGGACCACCGCGCCCATGCAGGTCTCGCCGTCATGGATGAGGGAGATGGCTTCCTTCTTGTCGAAGACGTCGATGCCCAGTTCGGCGCACCGGTTGTCCATGGTGCACATGACCGCGTGGCCGGTGCCGTCCGAGGTGTAGCAGGTGCGCCACTTGGCGGTGCCGCCGAAGGAGCGGGCCGTGATCAACCCTTCGTTTTCCTCTTTTTCGTACTTCTCGAATTTCTCGCCGCCCTTGAAGAAGAAGGACTTGCCGGGAACCACGCGGTTCCAGGGCACGCCCCAATGGGCCAGACGGCGCATCTCGATGGGAGCGGTGTCCGCGAAGAGGCGGGCGACTTCCTGGTCGCAGCCCCAGTCGGAGCCTTTGACGGTGTCGATGAAGTGGACGTCGGTGCAGTCGCCTTCTCCCTTGGCGCAGTTGCCCAGCGCCGCCTGCATGCCGCCCTGGGCGGCCGAGGAGTGGGAGCGTCGGGCGGGAACGATGGAGAGGCAGCTGGCCTTGAAACCGTTCTGTGCGGCTTCGCAGGCTACGCGCTCACCGGCCAGTCCGGCGCCGATGACGAGCAGGTCGGAATAATATGTTTGCATTGGATAATCCTCTCTAGCCTAACGTTACGAAGCGGATCAGGGTGATGACGCCGATGACCATGAAGATGGTGAACAGGGACGTCTCGAATAATTTGAACCCCTTACGCCCTTCGGATTTCACGAATCCCCATTTCACCGCGATGCGGTAGAAGCCGACGCTGACGTGAAGTTCGACGCAGGGCAGGAGGATCATGTAAAAGACGAACCACCAGAAGTGCTGCATGCGTGCGGCGGACTTGGCGGCGGTGATGGGCAGGTCGTTCAGGACGACCCACATGTGGATGGCACCCAGGATCAGGATGATCATGGCCGTTCCGGCCTGGACGATCCAGAGCCAGGTGTCGCGGTGCTTCAGCATCTTGGCGTGCTGCCAGATGGTGATCTGGCCCTCTGCGCGGAAGGGAATCTTGCGCGCGGCCAGGACGAAGTGCACCAGGAATGTGAGGAAAATAAGGGGACCGCCGACCTGGGCCATGTACGTGGCCTCGAAGAAGTTGGCGATGGCATTCATGATGCTCGGGGATATGACCACCGAAGACACGAGCAGCATGTGACACCACATGAACAGAATCAGGCCGGCTCCCGTCAGCATCTGCAGCCAGTCAAGACTGGCGTCTCTGCGGGACAAGCCTGGGACGGATGTCGTAAAGGTTTTCATCATTCTTCACCTGTTGTTCTTGATTGATATGAATGTGGACTGGGCCACTGCCTCATCGATCACTGTGCATTGAGAGCCGGATGTCCTTCGGAGCCCGGCCCGGGAAGGACTGCCCGCAACCGGTTCGGTTGCCATGGGCTTCTCATGCGCCTCCATTGCGAGAAAACGGACCGCAATGGCCCTATAAAGCAACAGGCGTGCCACGAGACCGTGATAAAAATATCACGTTATTTCAGTGTTATAATGGGTCGCGAGAATGGGAGTGAGCGGATTTTCGCCAGTAGCCGGAGCGACTGCGAGCGGAAATCCGCCGAAGGGTTATTCGGACCGTTTTAGTCCGTATTTGGTCATCTTTTCATTGAGGGTTCGGCGGGGGATGCCGAGGTCGGCGATGACGTCCTTGATGATCCCGCCGTTGCGGGCGAGGGACTCGTGGATGAGGTGCCGCTCGAAGAGCGAAACCTGTTCCCTGAGTGACACGGCGGAGGTGTGCGTGTCTTCCATGGCGCCGGACATGATCTTGCCGATCCGCTCCTTGGGAGGAAGGGGGGAGAGGACGTACCGCTCGGCCATGGTCTTGAGCTCGCGCACGTTGCCGGGCCAATCGTGGCCCATCATGATGGACAGGCTCTCCGGGCCGGGAGGGGTCACGGTCATGCCGTAGGTGTCCGCCGCCCTTTCCAGGAAAAAGGAAAACAGCAGCGGGATGTCGTCCGTGCGCTCCCGAAGCGGCGGGACGGCCAGTTCCACGGTGTTGATCCGGAAGTACAAATCCTCGCGGAGCCTTCCTTCCTCGATGGCCGTGCGGGGGTCCTCGTTCATGGCGGAGAGCAGCCGGAAGTTGACCGGGCGGGCCGAGTTGGCCCCCAGGGGGGTGATCTCGCGCATCTCCAGGGCGCGCAGGAGCTTGCCCTGCACGTCGAAGGGCATGGAGTTGAGTTCGTCCAGGAACAGCGTGCCGCCGTTGGCCGCCTCCAGTTTGCCGACCCGTTTGCCGGATGCGCCGGTGAAGGCTCCGGACACGTGGCCGAACAGCTCGCTCTCGGCCATGTTGACCGGGATGGTCGCGCAGTTCAGGGCCATGTACGGCCCCTTGGAAAGGGCGGAAAGGTTGTGGATGGCCCGGGCGATGACTTCCTTTCCCGTGCCGGTTTCGCCCAGGATCAGGACGTTGGCGATGGTCGGGGCTATGTGGGTGATCTCTTTTTTCAGTTCGCGCATGAGCGGGCTGGTGCCGACCAGCCGGGAGTCGATGCCCTCGCAGTCGGACAGGGCCATCTTGAGCTGCCGGTTCTCGATGATCAGGCGGCGTTTTTCCAGTGCCCGCTTGATGGTCTCCACGATCCGTTCCGGGTCGAAGGGCTTTTCCACGAAATCGTAGGCCCCGCCCCGGATGGCCTCCACGGCCATGGCGATGTCCCCGTGCCCGGTGAACAGGACCACCGGGATGTGGGGGTCGATGTCGGCGATCATCTTCTGGAAGGCGAGCCCGTCCAGCCCGGGCATCTTGACGTCGGTGAGCACGATGCCGGTGTAGTCGGGGGTGATCATCCTCAGCGCCAGCCTCGCATCGGCGAAGTCGGAGACCTGGAAATCAGAGAGTTCGAGCCATTGACGGGCGGAGTCCCGTACGGAACGTTCGTCGTCCACAAGAATGACCTGTTGCATGATTATCCTTCCTGCTGCTTGGTGGACAAGGGAATCTGGACAGAGAACTCGGCGCCGCTGGGAGCCCGGTTGGCCACCCGGAAATGGCCGCCCATGTCCTTGACGATCTTGTACGAAATGGAGAGGCCGAGGCCGACGCCGATGCCTTCCTTCTTGGTGGTGACAAAGGGTTCGAATATCTTGTTGCCGATCTCTTCGGGCACGCCCGGCCCGTTGTCCCAGACCCTGACCAGGGCCTGCCCGTTCTCCAGGCTCAGCTTGACGTTGATCTGCGGGGCGTCGGTCTCGTGCAGGGCGTCCAGGGCGTTGCGGAAGAGGTTGATCAGCACCTGCTCCAGCCGCATGCGGTCACCGATGATGAGAACGGGCTGGCCGGGCATGGACAGCTTCAGGTCGCAGTTCTCCACGTGGAACTGGTGCTTCATGAGGCTGACGGCTTCCTTGATGGCCTGGCGGAGGTCGAATTCCAGGTTTTTGTCCGAGGACCGGCGGGCGAATGATTTCAGGCTGCCCGTGACCTTGGCCATCCTGTCGCCGAGGTCCGAGACCTTGTCCAGGGTCGGGGCGAGTTCGTCCAGCTTGTTCCGCTTGAGCATGAGCTGGCAGCTGGCGATATAGGTCTTGGCCGCGGCGATGGGCTGGTTCAGTTCGTGGGCGATGGCCGTGGCCATCTCGCCCAGGGCGGCGAGCTTGCCCGCCTGGACCAGCTCCTCCTGGGCCGCGCGCAGCTCGTGTTCGGTCCGCTTGCGCTCCTCGACCTCCTGGGCCAGCTGGTGGTTGATGTCCCGGATGTGGTCGGCCTCAATCGCCTGTCGGCGGGAGAGCCTCTGCAGCCTCCGTTCCCGCAGGAAGAGCCGCGTCAGGATGGCCAGCCCGAGCAGGACGAAGGTGGTCAGCGAGACGCCCAGCGTCCGTTCCCACAGGGGGCCCTGGGGCGTGAGGTAGCTGATGCCCCAGTCCGTTCCCGGAATGCCGCGGGTCCTTTTGAGGAACCGTTCCTTGCCGATGGTGAACTCCTCGACGAAGCCGAGGCGGGTTCGGGTGTGGGACGGCAGGTGCTGCAGCTGGAATCCCGGGTACTGCTCCTGGTCGTGGATCTTCTTGAGCATGACCGTGTCCAGGGGCGTGAGGGTCTTGTATTTCCACGACGGGCGGCTGGTCAGGACGATGACGCCGTTCGAATCCGAGACGAACAGGGTTTCGCCGCCTTCCCGCCAGATGCGTTCCAGGGGCGACAGGGCGATTTTGGCCACGGCCACGCCGATGATGTCGCCCTTGTCCCTGATGGGGTGCGAGATGTAGAAGCCGGGCTCGCCCACGGTGATGCCCACGCCGAAGAACTGCCCTTCCTTTCCCCTCATCGCGTCCTTGAAGTACGGGCGGAAACTCAGGTCCAGGTCGATGAAGTTGTTCGGCTTGTCCCAGTTGCTCGCCGCGCTGACGATGCCGTCGGTGCCGATGATGTAGACGACGGAAGACCCGGCGATGTTGTTGACGCGGTACAGGAAGCGGTTGATGGGCAGGGCGTCGCCGCCCTTGGCGAGGAATTCCGACACCATGCCGTTTTCCGAGATGAGATAGGGCAGGTATTCGTATTTCTGCAACTCGGATTCGAGGGTCATTTCATACAGGGTCAACCGCTCGTCGGAGACGCGCTCCAGGTCCTGGATGTAGTTGTACTGCACCAGCAGCCCGATGAGGAACGGGATGCCCAGGAGTATGAGGAGGACCAGCATAAAGGCCGGAGCATTGAATTTGGTTTCGTTGAATCCTCGCATCTGTCGTGTCCCGGTTATCCCTTCGCGCTGTTGCTGCGTCCGTGTCCGTCAACCTGTCTGATAGGCGGAAAACCGCTCATTGACCAGCCCTGAAACAGGGGCTCTTTGTTCGCTGTTGCGTCAACTGACTGTAATAAAACGTTTTTGTTTCAAGGAATAGATTCCGTGTCATCTGTGGCCTAGCAAATAGGATACCGAAACAGGTGTTTTTCGGTCAGTGGGGAAAATTGTCCGTTATGGCTGCGGTGTGGTCGGGCAGGAACCAGATGGCCGCGCTGTCGGGCGAGTGCTCGGCGAGGAAGCCGGTTCCCTGCGTCGGGCCCATGATGAACAGGGTGGTGGCCAGCACGTCCGCCTTTTCCGCCGAGTCGGCGATGACCGTCACCCCGATGGATTCCTGGGCGGATTCCATGGTGGCGGGGTTGATGATGTGGTGGCGCTTGACGGGTTTCCCGTTTTCCTCGGTGGTCACGAACTGCTGGTAGTCCCCGGAGCCGCACACGCCCTTCTCCCTGACGGAGATGGTCTGGAGAGAGGCGGAGTTGCGCGGGTGGCGGATGCCCACGGTCCAATCCCTGTCCCCGAAACAGTAGAAATCGCCGCCCGCCTCGACAATGCCCGAGGGTATCCCCTGCTTGCGCAGGAAGGCGACGCCCGCGTCCACGATGGTGCCCTTGGCGATGCCGCCGAGGTCCAGGGCCATGCCCTTCTTTTTCAGCCGGACGCGTTTGCCGGGACGATCGACCAGGACCAGCCGGTAGTCCACCAGGCCCGACTTGGCGTGGGCCAGGGTCTTGTCCAGGGCATAGTACAGCGGCGATGTGGTCAGGGCCCCGATGGTCGGATCGAACACGCCCCCGCTCCGGTCGCTGTATTCGAGGGTCCGCTCCAGCAGGGCGAAGGCCCTCGGCGTGGGCTTGATCCAGGACAACCCGGCGTTGCGGTTGATGCGCCCGATGGACCCGTCCAGGTTGCGGTGGTCGAAATCCTGCTGCAGGGCCCGCATGGCCGACATGGTCTTCCTGGCGGCGACGGCGGCCGCTCCCCGGCTTTTCGCCTCAAGGGTCAGATTGACGATGGTGCCCATGGCCACGTCCGTGAATCGGTACAGGCCCTTGCCCGGCGATTCGATGTCGGTCCTGGGGGAGAGGCAGACGGCCATGATGACCAGGAGCGTGACCGAGCAGATGCCGGTGGCGCTTCTGGAGAGAGCCGTGCCCCAGTGAAAGTGTTCCCTGAGGGTTATGGTCACCAGCGGCAGGCAGGCCAACCCTCCCAGGGCTGCCGCCGTCTGCATGGCGGGCAGCGGGGAGTGGTAGTGTTGCACGATCAGTCCGCCCAGCAGGGGGCCCAGCAGAAAGCCGACGCCCGAGGCGAAGTTGGCCGCCCCGAAGACCGCGCCCTGCCGCCGGGCGTAGGAGGAGGCCAGGGCCATGGAGGCCGGTATGGACAGGGCGGCGCCGCCGCCCATGATGGCCCCGAAGGTGACGAACTGCCAGAGCTGGGTGCAGGAGCCCAGGACGAACAGGGAGCCCGCGCTGAGCAGCATGCCGAAGACCACCCGGTCCAGGTCCGGTTTCCTGGTGGAGAAGCGGCCTGACAGGGAGAGGCCCAGGAAGGTGGCCAGGCCCGGCACCGCATAGGTCGCGGCGACGGTCGGGCCGTGTCGGCCGAGGGTGTCGACGAGCAGGATGGGATAGAAAGCGGTCAGCAGGCCGATGCCCAGGGTCCGTCCCCCGATGGCCAGGAGCAGGGCGGTGGTCTTTTCCTTGGAGCAGTAGTCGGGCGCGGGCGGCTCGACAGTATCCCGGCGGTGGGTGACGGTTTTTCCGGGCAGCAGGAAGAGCGTTGCCAGCAGGGCCGCTCCCATGCATGCGGCGAGGCCGATGAGCACGGGGGCCATGGAACGGTTGAAGTACAGCAGGCTGCCCACGATGGGACCGGCGAACGCGGCCAGGCTGAACAGGGCGGACTGGGCGGCGAACCATCGGGTCAGGTTCGTCCCGGCGGCGGCGCTCCCCAGCGTGGCCATGCCCACCGGGCGGATGAGTCCCGAGACGAGCCCCATGGCGATCTGGATGGCGTAGAGGGTCTTGAGGCCGGGCAGGAGGAAATAGAGCGGCGGGATGAGGCAGCCCGCGCACATGCCGAGCAAAAGGACCGGGCGGGGTCCGAACCGGTCGGCGGCCATGCCGGACAGCGGCGAGACGATGAGCTTGGCCAGATAGTATGCCGCAAACGCGCTTCCGAGCCACGCGCCGCTGATCCGTTCGTCCATGCTGACCAGCGGTATGGTGAACGAGAACAGCCCGACGCCGAGCGCGGAGAACAGCCCGCCCGCCAGGATGGCTGCCAGGATGCGGAAATCCCCGGTTCGGGAACGAGTCGTTTCACGTGTCTGCATATCGGGATGTCTTGCGGGTCCTGTTTTCCGGAAGGGGGTATCAGTGAATGAACTGCTCGTTGAATATGCGCTCTTCGAGAGAGTGGTCGTGAGCAAAGAGCAGGTGTGCCGGATTGGAGAGGTCCTCCCGGATCAGGATGTGGACCACGTCGCGGATTTCGAGGAAGTCGGCCGATGCGTTGACGGGCCGCTTCTGGGGCGTGAGGACTTCGAATTCGACCACGGCCGAGTGCGGCAGCAGGGCGCCGTTCCACCTGCGGGGGCGGAACGGGCTGATCGGGGTCAGGGCGAGCACGTTGGACCCCAGGGGGATGATGGGCCCCCTGGCGGACAGGTTGTAGGCCGTGCTGCCCGCCGGGGTGGCGATCAGGATGCCGTCGCAGACGAGATTGTCCAACCGCTCCCTGCCGTTGACGAACACGCGGATGTTGGCCGACTGCTGGGAATGGCGGATCATGGAGACTTCGTTGTAGGCAAGGGCGGAAACCCGTTCGCCGTCGATGGTGGTCGCGGTCATGGCCAGGGGGTGCAGGATGTGGGTCTGGGCCGAATTGAGTTGCGCCAGAAGGTCTTCGGGATTGAACCGGTTGAGCAGGAATCCGATGGAGCCGCAGTTCATCCCGTAGATGGGGATGCCCGCTTTCCCGTGCTCGTGCACGGTCTGGAGCATGAACCCGTCGCCCCCGAGCGCCACCAGGGCGTCGGCCTGATGGATGTCTACCAGCGGGTAGCGGTCTTGTATGATGGCCAGCCGCTCCCGGGCTTTGGGAGTGTCGGCGGCCACGCAGGCGATGTTGCGAATCTCGGGTCCCATGGACGTCAATCCTGTTTGCGGAGTTCTTTGAAGGACCCCACTACACTGCATGCACCATCCCGTAAAGGGGTATGGAAACGCGGACCGGGCGGGAAGATGCCGTGGGAACCCCGGAAGGGGCAAAAAAGTCTGGGTGCCGGTTTACGCCCCAAATGATGTCTGCTATGTGACGGCCATGTTGCGGTACACTAACTTGTCATACAGCGTCCTGATATGGACAACGCCATGGGGCGCTGTGGTTGGAGGTAGACGTGAAAAAGTTATGTATTGCAACGATCCTGTGCCTTTCCATGCTCCTGTCCGGCGCGGCCCTGGCCGCCGATAAGGACCAGGCCGTCAAGGTCGTGGACGCTGTGGCCGCATTCTACGCGGCCAACGGAAAGGACGCCACCATCGCCGAACTCTGCAAGCCCGCGGATCAGAGCGCCTTCAAGGAATTCGCACCCCTGTATGCCTTTGCATACGACACCGGCTACAACATGGTCGCCCATTTCAAGACCAAGCTCATCGGCCGCAACTACGAGAAGCTTCCCGACGTGAAGGGCAAGCTCTTCCGCAAGGACATCGTGGATTCGGCGGTTGACGACGGCGCGGGTTGGACCGACTACTGGTACAAGAACCCCGCCACCGGAAAGCTGGCCGAGAAGACGACCTACGCCAAGAAGGTCGGCGATCTCATCGTCGCCTGCGGCGTGTACAAGTAGCTGAATCCTCACCATCATCGCCGGGCGCAGGCCGACCGCCTGCGCCCGGCTCATGCAACTCCTCACGAGCCGGAGGGAGCATAAATGTGGCATTTCTTCTGTAGCATGAAGATAGGCACCAAGCTGATGCTGTTCAGCCTGCTGACCATCGTATTGCTGTCGTTTCTTTCGATATCCGCTTTCATGGGGCTGGAAAAACAGGAAACCGTGATCGATTCGATCTTTTCCGAGAGCTTCCGGAGCTACCAGACCTCAACCAATCTCATCGATGACATCAAGTCCATCAACATCGACGCCTACAACGCCCTGAACATGGCCAATGTCGGGTTCCCGGACGAGGAGATCGAGGCGGCTGTCAATCCGCTCCCGCCGTTTCTCGATTCCATCGAGGACAACATACGGACCATCCTGTCCGGGCTTGAGGGCGACCCGCGCTACCCCCTGTATGAGACTATCCTCCGGGACTACGTCGAGTACAAGCAGCTCATGCTGCAGGTCATCACCGCCGTGACCTTCGACACCGATGTCGCCTTTGCCTCCCTGTCCACGGCGGAGCAGTATTACAAGCAGCTCAACAGCCGCCTGATCGAACTGAAGCAGCATGAAGTGGAGAGCATGACCGCCAGGCGGGCTCAGGCCCGCAGGCAGGGGGCGGCGGTCAGCCGCAACATGATTCTCTATTCGTCCATCATCGCCCTGGTCACGCTGGTCCTGAGCTTCGTCATGAGCCGGTCCATCATCTCCCCGGTGAAGCGGCTCGTGGAATTCGCGGGCGGCCTGTCCGGCGGGGATCTGTCCTTGCGTTTCGCGGTCAGGGGCCAGGACGAGATCGGCCGGTTGGGCGCCGCCATGAACGTCATGGCCGAGCAGGCCGAGGAGGCCATGGCCGAGGCCCGGCAGAAGGCCCTGGACGCCGAGAAGGAAGCCGAGGTGGCCCAGGAGGCGGAGCGGCTGGCCGAGGAAACGGCGGGCAAGGCCGAGGCGCAGCGGCAGAACATTCTGAACGCGGCGGAAAAGCTGGAGGAAATGGCCCAGGCCCTGAAAGAGGCCTCGGGCGAGCTGAGCAAGCGGATCATCCAGATTCACAAAGCCGTCGGCGAGCAGCGGGACCAGTTCGGGGAAACGGCCACGGCCATCACGCAGATGAGCGCCACGGCCATTTCCATTGCCGGCAACGCGGAAAACGCCTCCACCGAGGCGCACCAGGCCACCAAGGAGGCCGAGGCCGGCGTCAGCTCCCTGCAGGGGGTCATCGGGGGCATCAGGAAGGTCAAGGACAACAGCGAGGACCTGCAGCGCAACATGACCGAACTGGCCGGTTACACGAGTGAAATAGGCAACATCATGGAGATCATCACCGATATCGCCGACCAGACCAACCTGCTGGCCCTGAACGCCGCCATCGAGGCGGCCCGGGCGGGCGAGGCCGGGCGCGGCTTTGCCGTGGTCGCCGACGAGGTCCGCAAGCTGGCCGAGAAGACCATGCTTGCGACCAGGGACGTGGGCGGCAACATCTCCGCCATCCAGGAGAGCAGCAAGCGCAGTTCCCGGGCCACCGGGGAGGCCCTCGAGGCGATCGTGGCGGTCAGCGAAACGGCCGGCGGGTCGGGCGAGGTCCTGCAGGGCATCCTGCAGTCGGTCCACATGGCGTCTGACGGCATCCGGACCATTGCCGCCGCAGCGGAAGAACAGTCCGTGACCACGGAGGAGATCACGCGATCAACAGACAGCGTCAACTCGCTCACGGTGACGATTTCGGCGGAGATGGAAAAGACGGCCTCGGCCACGAGCCAGGTCGCGGATCTGGCCGATGAGCTCTACAGTTTCGTGGAGATGGTGCGGCGGTCGTGACCGCCCGGTGATACCGGGGAAAAGGAAAAGGGGACTGCCGGTAATTGCGGCAGTCCCCTTTTCAGGTGTTCGATTATTTGCCGGTGATGACGAATCCCTGCGGAGCCAGTCCCGTGGAAGAGGGGGTCCCGGCGATCCTTGAGAGATAGTTCTCGCCGAGATTTTCGATGTGGTCCTTGATGGCGTCGAAGTAGTTGAAGTGCTCCTGCTCGTCGTTGATGATTTCTTCGAAGAGCTTGACGCTGATGGAATCGCCGTTGTCGCGGCAGACCAGCAGGAACTGGTTGTAGGCGTCGATGGCGGTATCTTCCTCGTTGGCGTCAAAGGGGAAGATGGTCTTGATGTCCTGCCGCTTTTCGATGGGACCGGCCAGTTCCGTGGTGGGCTCGCCGCCCAGCTCCTTGACGCGTTCGGCAAAGGCCTCGGCGTGGCGCATCTCGTCGATGGCGATGAGCTTCATGGAGGCGGCCAGTTCGCCGTAGTCCATGTCGTCCAGATTGTAATGCTGGTTCATGTACTGATGGATCGCCTGCAGTTCCATGGACCGGGCCTTGTTCAGCACTTCAATGACTTTTTCCCGCCGTTCTTCCTTGGTCGCCATGATGGTTCTCCTTTAGGTGGTGTCTTTGATGATGCAGCGTTTCATGGGATTGTCCCCCTCTTCCGCTCCGGCGGAAGACCGGGAGGTCCCGACCAGTGCACGCCGTTGAAAATTCCGCTGCGGCGCCGCCGGTTCATTTCTTTCCCGACAGCCTCGCGGCCCGTCGCGGGACATATGCTATCCGTTTCCAATCCGGTCATCAAGTCGGTTCGGACACAATGTCGGCCTGGCCTCAACCTGTTTTCCCCGTAGCCCGGACAGGGAAGAGGCCTGGAAGGGGATACCTCCAGGCCTCTCGATCGGGTTTGTCGAACAGGGGAGCGGTGAACCTACATGGCAGCCTTGCGGGCCGCGTCGAGCCAGCCGTTCCAGGTGTCCTGATTGGCGGCGATCCATTCGTCCACATGTTTGGCGATGTCCTTGTCGGACTTCTCGCCTTCGTTCATGCGGGTGTTCTGGGCGCTGACGTCGCCGATGGTCAGCTTGAAGTTTTCCAGGAATTTGGCAGCTGCCGGGTTCTTTTCCAGGAATTTCCTGTTGGCCACAACGGTAATGTCGTAGACCACGAAGCCCGGGCGCAGGGGATCGGAGACTGCGCCTTCCACACCGGACACGGTGCCTTCGGTGTCACCCTCTTCGGGGACGTTGATCCACATCACGTCCTGGCCGGGCTTGAACTTGAACACGGTCCAGTTGGGCGTCCAGGTATAGAAGAAGGCCGGCTTGCCGGACTTGAAGGCGCCCAGGGTCGAGGCCATGCCCGCTTCGTAGGAAGCCTTGTTGGGCTTGATGTAGTCGTCGAGCTTGTAGGTTTCCATGTGTTTGGCGATGACCTTTTCACAACCCCAGCCCGGAGGGCAGGCGGTCAGATCGGCTTTGCCGTCGCCGTTGAGGTCGAAGGCCTTGACCACCTCGGGACGTTTGAAGTCGTCCAGGGACTTGATGTTGTACTTCTCCACTTCCTTCTTGGACACGAGGTAGCCCTGCATGCCGCCCGCCGTGATGATCGGGTCGAGGATCACGCCGTTTTTCTCGAAGTTCTTGGGAAGCTGGGGGTCGTGCAGCGGGAAGTTGCCGTTGCACCAGTAATCGATGTCGCCCAGGTAGATGGACTTGTAGGCGATGGGATTCTGCAGGTCCTTGGGTTTCTGGACGTCGTAGCCCAGTTCTTCCAGTCCGCGCCGGGCCAGGGCTTCCTGGAAGAAGCCGGTGTTCCAGGTTGCGCGTGCGGGCCGGACAGTGACGTCCTTGCCGGGTTTCATGTCCATTGCCATTGCGGACGCGGCGATGAGGACCGCGAACAGGGCGGTCAGGGTCAGTTTCATAAGTTTCATGTAACCTCCTAGGATTCTTGTTTATTTTCTTTTAGCCATGGACTGGGTGATGCGGTCCAGGACGATGGCCATGAGCACGATGCCCACGCCGCCGACGACCGCCCGCCCGATGTCCAGGGTGTTCAAGCCGAGGATGACGGGGGAGCCGAGTCCCCCCGCGCCGATGAGCGCGGCGATGACGACCATGGACAGGGCCATCATGATGGTCTGGTTGAGCCCGGCCAGGATGGTGGGCATGGCCAGGGGAATCTGGACCTTGGTCAGCACCTGCCAGCGGGTGGCCCCGAAGGCCTGGGCCGCTTCCACCAGTTCGGGATGCACTCCGCGTATGCCCAGGCTGGTCAGCCTGATGATGGGCGGCAGGGCGAAGATGATGGTCGCCAGCACGCCGGCCACGTTGCCCACGGAAAAAAGCATGACGATGGGCACGAGGTAGACGAAGGCCGGGGTGGTCTGCATGGCGTCGAGCACCGGTCGCAATCCCGCCTCGAAGCGGTCGCTGCGTCCGGCCATGATGCCGAGCGGAACCCCCAGCAGGGTGCAGATGATGACCGAGGACAGGACCATGGCCAGGGTGATCATGGTGTCCTCCCACAGGCCGAGCAAGCCGACCACGACGGTGGAGGCCAGGGAGAAAACGGCCAGCCGTTTGCCGGAGAATTTCCATGCGGCCAGGCAGATCACCGCGATGATGATGGCCGGGTGCACGGCGTTCAGCCCCTGCTCGAAGCCGTTGAGCATCTTTTCCACGGGCCACTTCATGGTCTGGAAGACCTCTCGGTGGTTATCCACCAGCCACTCGATAAAAACCGAAACCCATCGGTCGAGGGGGATAAGTACTTCGTCGAACATGGCTATATGTCTCCTTCGCCGTTTATGGTTTCTTCGGTGCGTTGGAGTGTGCGCAGGAACCGGTTTTTTGAGACCACGCCCTTGTAGACGCCGTTGGCGTCAACCACCGGCACGGGCCAGGGGCTGGATGCGACCATGGGCAGGATGTCCTGCATGGATTCGTCGAAATTCACGGGTTCGCCATCTTCGAGGAACACCTCGCTGAGCGTTTTGTCGGGCAGTCCTTCCTCGATGGCGTCCCGGACGCCCTCGGAAGAAATGATGCCCAGGAAGCGGTGCTTGGCGTCGAGGGCATATCCATGCTCCCGCTCGCTGCCGCTGAGGATCTCGTGGGCCGCGCGCAGGCTGCCTTTCTTGGTGACCACGATGGTCGGGTGGGAGTCGCGCACGATGTCTCCGGCGCTGATGACGTTGGTCGGGTCCACGCCTCGGAAAAAGGCCCGAACATAGTCGTTGGCCGGGTTCTGCAGGATTTCGTCGGGCGTGCCCACCTGGACCACGTTGCCGCCTTCCATGATGGCGATGCGGTCGCCGATTCGCAGGGCCTCGTCCAGGTCGTGGGAGATGAAGACGATGGTCCGCTGCTGCTCTTCCTGGAGTTTCAGCAGTTCATCCTGCATTTCTGTGCGGATGAGCGGGTCGAGTGCGGAGAACGCCTCGTCCATGAGCAGGATTTCCGGGTCCACGGCCAGGCCACGCGCCAGGCCGACGCGTTGCTGCATGCCGCCGCTGAGTTGGTCCGGATACTGGTCTTCCCATCCGGCAAGCCCGACCTGGGCCAGGGCCTCGCGCGCCCGCTCATGGCGCTTTTCCTTGTCTTCGCCGGCCAGTTCCAGCCCGAAGGCCGCGTTGTCCAGCACGGTCAGGTGGGGCATGAGGGCGAAAGACTGGAAGACCATGCTCATGTTGAACAGCCGGAACTTGACCAGCTCGTCGCTGCTCATGGCCGTGACGTCATGGCCGTCAACGATGACGCGGCCCGCCGTGGGCTCGATGAGACGGTTGAGCAGCCGGACGATGGTGGACTTGCCCGATCCGGACAGCCCCATGATGACGAAGATTTCGCCGGACTGGATGGTGAAGGACGCATTGTTGACGCCGACGGTCATGCCGGTGGAGTCGAGGACGGACTGCTTGTCATGTCCTTCCTTGAGCATTCCCAAGGCCTTCCGGGGTTTGTTCCCGAATATTTTGTACAGGTTTTCGACGCGGATGGTACCCATTATTTCTCCGATATATGTGACGACAGACTCCAATCCATTCACTGGAAGGGAGCGGTAAGAAACGAAATTGGTGAGAGAGGCGGGGGAGCTAGCGAAGGGGGACGCGATCACGCAGCCCACAGGGGCGGGTGACCCGCGGCTCGCCGTGGACGGGCGAGTTTTCGGATCGGATGTGGCACTTTGTGGGTAACTGCATTATTGTGTTGTTGTAAAACGTAAATTTAATGTAAAAAAATAATGTTACAATAGTAATTACAGTCTATTTTACTGTTATTAAATTGTAATCAATGTAACGAAAAGAAAGTAGTATCTTCTTTTGTTGACAGAAATATGCATTTGGAAAAAGTAACGTCGGATAGCTTTTTGATCGCCAAATCGAGATAAGACTAACGAAAGTTATTGCCCCTGTCAAAGAATGATCTAAATTAGTGTTCTTCAAGGCGCTTTTAGGCTTGATAAAAGAGAGCGTTTTTCGCGGTTCACTTCGCTGAAACAGTCGTATTCGGTGCTTCTTTTTCGGGCATGAGGAGGACATTTGAACGGCGGGAACAACCGCGCCCGGCGGGCGGCTCAATCCTTTGAACGCTTGCTGCACGTGTCATGGGTTCGAGCCCACAAGATTCCGCTTTTTTCGGGAGAAAAATAAAGAGAGATGATGAGAGCGGTTCTCAGGAGCTGGGCGTGGCCAATTCGTCCCGTATCCGTTTGAACAGCTCTGGCTTGCGGTCGTACTGGTGGACGAGGTGCGCCGGTTCCCCGGCCTCGTTGAGGATACGCCCCGCCGCATCCAGGCGGGGTTCGCCCCGGGTCTGGGCCAGGGTGAGGACCGGGCCCGTGTTGTCGTGCAGGGTGGCCTTGACCTTCCCGGTGTGGATGAGATGGTTGTGGATGCCCTGGTCGTACCCTGCCATGCGTTCGCCGGTGGTGGGCGGGTCGAGCAGGGCGGTCATCCGGTCCAGGTAGCGGAGCATGGATGCCTGGTCGGCCACGGTGGTGCCGGAGCAGGACACGGGCTTGTCGGCGATGGCCGCGAGTGCGTCGGCCCCAAGGTGTTCCCGGACCCAGTGGGCGTTGAACGGGCAGGAGCCCACGGTGGCCCCACGGTCTTCCAGCACGCAGTTCAGGCCGTCCGGCCACGGGAAGTCGAAGGGATCGCGTTGGAAGAGCACGTCGCGCACGTCGGTTATGAGGATGCGCGAAAAGGTGTGCGGGGCCGCGTTGAGATAATCCCGGTACAGGAAATAGCGCAGCCCGTTGTACGGGACGTCTTCGAGATGCGCGGGCCTGTGGAGGGGGATGATCCCGGCCCCTTGGGCGCGCATCCTGTCGAGGTCCCTGGTGGTGTCGGACACGAACAGGACGGTCCGGCCCGCGTACCCGGTGCGCTCAAGGGAAAGAAGAAACGGCCGCACGTCACCATGATGGTAACCTGCGGCCAATCCGAGAATCAGTGTGTTTGCGGCCACTGCCTAGCTGCCGGAGGGCTTCCTGCGCCGCCTGCGCCGCCTGGGGCGGGGCCTGGGCTTGTCGCCGTCCTGCTTGGCCTGCTCGTCGCGGGGCTCGCGGGCGAGCTTGGCTTCCGGCTTGGTTTCCGGCTTCGGCTCGCTGCGTCTGTCCCTCGGCTCCCTCGGCTCGCGAGGCTCACGGGGTTCCCTGGGGGGCTTGGCCGCGCGGGGTTCCCGGGGTTCGCGCGGTTCGCGTGCCGGTTTGGCCTCCCTGGGCTCACGCGGCTCACGAGGGGCCTTGGGCTCCCTGGGTTCGCGAGGTTCGCGCGCTGGCCTGGAGTCCCTGGGTTCGCGGGCCTTGCGGTCGGGCTTGCGGTCGCCGGAAGTGTGTTCCCGGCGTTTGGAGTCGGGCTTGGATTCGGGTTCGGCGGGCTTGCCGTGCAGGGTGGGCTGGTAAATCTCGTCCAGGAGCATGGCGACCAGGGCCAGGGTGTCCTGGTCCTCGCCGTATTTTCGGGCCAGGGGCAGGAACCGGGCCACGCGCTCCTTCTGGATGTTGGTCAGCTTGCGGAACTGTTTCTCCAGGATGGCGGTCATCCGTTCCTCGATGATGGCGGTCACGTCCTCGTCGGTCGGGTCCTTGATCTCCTCGAAGCTGATCTTGAACCGGGCGGCGATGCGTTCCAGTTCCATCTTCTGGATGACGTCCACCATGGTGATGGCCGTGCCGGAGGCTCCGGCGCGACCGGTGCGGCCCGCGCGGTGCACGTAGGACTCCGGGTCCTCGGGCGGTTCCATCATGAACACGTGGGAGAGTTCCGGGATATCGATGCCGCGTGCGGCGACGTCCGTGGCCACCAGGAAGCGGAGCTTGCCCTCCTTGGCCTGGGCCATGAGCTTTTCGCGCTTGTTCTGGTTGAGGTCCGAGGTCAGTCCCTCGGCGTCGAACCCGAACTGGGAGAGCAGGGCGGCGGTGAATTCCACGTTGCGTTTGGTGTTGCAGAAAATGAGGGCGGACGACGGGTTCTCCAACTCGATGAGCTTGATGAGCTTGCGCTCCTTGCCCATGGCCGGGACCTCCACGAACTGGTGGGCAATGGCCGAGATGTCGTTCTCGTCGGAGGAGAGGCTCAGGAATTTGGGCTGGTACATGAACTCTTCGGCCAGTCGCAGCACGCTCGGGGGGAAGGTGGCCGAGAACATGAACGAGCCGGCCAGTTTGCGCGGCAGGTACCGCTTCACTTCCACCATGTCCGGATAGAAGCCCACGGACAGCATGCGGTCCGCCTCGTCGAAGATGAGGACCTTGAGGTCGTCGAGCACCAGGTTGCGGCGCATGAGGTGGTCCAGGATGCGGCCGGGGGTGCCGACCACCAGCTGGACGCCGTCGCGGAAGGCGTCGAGCTGCTGCTTGTAGCCCACGCCGCCGTAGACGGAGACCACCTTGATGGAGTCGTCGCCTGCCAGGGTGAGGGCATCCTGCGCCACCTGCTGGGCGAGTTCCCGGGTGGGGACCATGACCAGGGCCTGGCACTTGGAGCTGCGCGGGTCGAGTTTTTCGATCAGCGGGAGCACGAAGGCGCCGGTCTTGCCGGAGCCGGTACGCGCCTGGACCATGACGTCCTGGCCCTTGAGCAGATACGGCATCGCCCGCTCCTGGACCGGCATGAGCTTGTCCCAACCGGCCCGTTCACATGCCTGGCGCATGCTGCCGGGCAGCGTGTCGATGGTGATCGCCGGCAGGCCGGTCTCGGCCTGGGTTTCCTCGTGTTCAGTGTTTTTGGTGTCGTTTTCCATGTCTACCTGTGATGAATGTGTGCATCCCGGCCGGATGAATGATTAAGTGGGGCCGGAATATGAAATTTGTGTTGAAATCGGGGCACAGTATACCTTTCTGCCCGAATTGTACAATGATTGCTTGGTCGCCCTAATGCACGAATTGCTCGTTGAATATCCGTTCCTCCAGGGAATGGTCGGGGTCGAACAGGATGTGTGCGGGCCTTGAGTGGTCCTCGACCACCCTGACGCGGCGGACGTCGCGGACCTCGAAGGAGTCGGCAGCCGCGCCCACGGGACGGCGGTCCGCGTCGAGGATTTCGAACTCGACCACCGCCGAGTGGGGCAGGAGCGCGCCCTGCCACCGCCGGGGGCGGAACGGGCTGACCGGAGTCAGGGCGAGGACGTTGGAGCCCATGGGGATGATCGGTCCCCGGGCGGACAGGTTGTAGGCCGTCGAACCCGCCGGGGTGGCCACCATGATGCCGTCGCAGATCAGCCGGTCCAGCCGCTGCCTGCCGTTGATGAGCACCCGGATGTTGGCGGACTGCTGGGAGTAGCGCAACAGCGCCACCTCGTTGAAGGCCAGGGCCGAGGAGGTCCGGCCGTCCACGTCGGTGGCGGTCATGACCAGCGGGTTCAGGGTGTGGCGCTGGGCCGCGTTGAGGCGTCGGAGCAGGTTGTCCGGATCGAACCGGTTGAGCAGGAAGCCGATGGTGCCCCGGTTCATGCCGTAAAAGGGCAGCCCGGCATCCATGTGGTCGTGCACGGCCTGGAGCATGAACCCGTCGCCGCCGAGCACCACCAGGGCGTCGGCCTCTTCGATGTCCGCAAGCGGATACCGTTCGGCGAGAAGGGCGAGCCCTTCCCGCGCCTGTTCCGTATCGGACGCCACGCAGGCGATTTGTTTTATTGCGCTGCTCATTCCGCGGCTTTGTCCAAGTAGGCGACGAGGTTCAGCGATACCCCCTGGGGATCGCGAACGACGCAGAAACGACCGACATTGGGAATGTCGGTGGGGGGAAGCTCCACCGTCCCGCCGAGTTCGGCCACTCGCCGGGCCGACTCGTCAATGTCGTCCACGGTGATATAGGGGTCCCAGCACAGAGGCGTGTCGTCGGGGACGTTTCCTTCCCTGGTCATGAGACCCGCGATCAGGGTTTCGTCTTTGAGGGCTACGAAATAGGGCTGACCGTGGATCGTTTGTGACTCCATGAAGGTCCAGCCGAGCAGGTTTCCATAGAACTCCCTGGCCGAATCCAGGTCGGAGGTGATCAACTCATTCCAACTGAATACGCCGTGCGTACGGGAATAGACGGGCATGGCGGTTCGGCCCGCCCTAGAGCCGCGAATCCAACGGGATGTACTTGCGCGGCTTGTTGCCGGTGTAGATCTGGCGCGGGCGGTGGATGCGGCCCGCCTCGTCCATGTTGGCTTCGTTCCAGTGGGCGATCCAGCCGGGCATGCGGCCGATGGCGAACATCACCGGGAACATGTTCACCGGGATGCCCAGCGCGCGCAGGATGATGCCGGAGTAGAAGTCCACGTTGGGATAGAGCTTGCGCTCAGTGAAGTATTCGTCGCTCATGGCCGCGTCGGCCAGCTCCAGGGCGATGTCCAGCAGGGGATCGTCGTTGCCCGTGGATGCGAGCATGTCGTGGGCGGCCTGGCGCAGTATCTTGGCGCGCGGGTCGAAGGATTTGTAGATGCGGTGGCCGAAGCCCATGAGACGGAATTCCTTCTTCTTGACCCGTTCGAGGCACTCCTGGATGGACAGGTCTCCGTCGTGGATGTTCTGCAGCATCTCGATGACGCCCGCGTTGGCGCCGCCATGCAGACGGCCCCACAGGGCGCAGATGCCGGCCGAAACCGAGGCGAACAGGTTGGCCTCAGTGGACTGCACCATGCGCACGGTGGAGCAGGAGCAGTTCTGCTCGTGGTCCGCGTGCAGCAGGAAAAAGAGCGACAGGGCGCGGACCTGGGCGTCGGTGGGCTCGAACTGCTTGTACGGGATGGAGTGCATCATGTGCAGGAAGTTGCGGCAGTAGGAGAGCTTCGGGTCCGGGTAGACGAAGGGCAACCCCTGGGCCTTGCGGAAGGCCCATGCCGCGATGGTGCGGACCTTGGAGATGATCTTGGCGGCCGCGCGCAGGAAGTCCTCCTTGGAGGTGATTTCCAGCAGGTCGGGATGATAGGGGCCCAGCGCGTTGACCACGGCGGACAGGATGGCCATGGGGTGGCCGTTGGACGGGAAGCCCTCGAAGTGGTGGCGCAGTCCTTCGTGGAGCAGCTCCTGCTCGCTCAGGATGTCGCGCAGTTCCTGGCGTTCGGCGCGGGTGGGCAGCTCCCCGAAGATGAGCAGGTAGGCGGTCTCGATGAAGGTCGCGTGGGCCGCCAGGTCCTCGATGGGGTAGCCTCGGTAGCGCAGGATGCCGTTTTCGCCGTCGACGAAGGTGATCGAACTGGAACAGGAGCCTGTGTTGGCGTAGCCCGGATCATAGGTGATGTATCCGGTTTCGTTGCGCAGGCAGGAGATGTCGACGGCGTGCTCGTTCTCCGAGCCGATGATGATGGGCAGCTCGAAGGTCTTGCCTTCAATGATGAGCTGGGCATTCTTGTCGGTGATGTATTTTTTGTCAATGGGCATAGCGTTCCTCGTTTGGAGTCAAATGCCAAGTCGCCCGCTCATGGCGGGTGCAGAATGAAATTCTGTCCGGGGCGTGGAGCCGGAGGCCGCCGGGTGACGGCCGGTCCATGCGGCAGATGCGGTCACCGAAGGGTGGACTCGGCAATTCAGAAGGCATATTTATACCGATATCGAGGCATATGTCAAACAGGCAGAATGCGTGTTGATGGTCAAGTTCATTTATTCCAACTGGTTAAGCCGCTATTTTCCGGTCGGTACAGGTTGTTTTCACTTCCCTTGTAATCCGGGTGCGTCGGCTTCGGCGGTCTTGACAACGCGAAATATACCCCTATAGGGTATGTTGGCGCGCCGGTGGGAAGGGCCGGACGCGGAAATCATTTTACAATGAGGTGGTCAGCCATCATGGGTAAAACGAAGAAGGGGTCCGGGAACGTCAGTCGGCGTGGTTTCCTCAAGGCCATGGGCGTGGGCGGGGCCGGGATGCTTATTCCCGCCTCGGCGGCGGCCGTTGGCGAGCCGCGCGTCCCCGGGCCTTCGGACGGCGAGCTGGCGACGCTGCTCGACCTTTCCAAATGTATCGGCTGCGGCGAGTGCGTCAGCGCCTGCCGCGAGTCCAACGCCGAAAAGCTTCCGGAGCCTGAAAAGCCGTTTGCGGCCATGTCTCCGGCCAAGCGCGCCAGGCCCGAGGACTGGTCAGACAAGCGCGACATCGACGACCGCCTGACCCCCTACAACTGGTTGTTCATCCAGAACGCCGAGGTGGAGTACAAGGGCGAATCCTTTGACATCAACATCCCCCGCCGCTGCATGCACTGCCAGAACCCGCCCTGCGCCAACATGTGCCCCTTCGGCGCGGCCGGCAAGGACTTGAACGGCATCACCCGCATTCACGACGACCTCTGCCTGGGCGGGGCCAAGTGCCGCACGGTCTGCCCGTGGAACATCCCGCAACGCCAATCGGGCGTGGGACTGTACAAGGACCTTTTGCCGCGATTCGCGGGCAACGGGGTCATGTACAAGTGCGACCGCTGCTACCAGAAGCTGGAAAAGGGCGAGCTGCCCGCCTGCATCGAGGTCTGCCCGGAGAACGTGCAGACCATCGGGCCGCGCCATGAGATCGTGGCCGAGGCCAGGCGGCTGGCCAAGGAGATGAACGGGTTCATCTACGGCCTGGACGAGAACGGCGGCACGAATACCCTCTATGTTTCGCCCGTGCCGTTTGATCGCATCAACGCGGTCATCGACAAGCACCCGCTGAACAAGCCGGTGGGCAAGGGGCTCGGACCCGGCAAGCCGCATATGGGCCCGGTCGAGGACGTCATGGCCGACGAGACCAACCTGGCCACGGCCACGCTGCTGGCCCCGATCGCGGGCATTGCCGCCGGGTTCCTCGGCCTGGGCGCGAAGCTGATGGGCAAGGAGGGCGACGATGAAAGCTAGACCGTATTCCCGCTGGATATCCCGGCTGTTCATCCTGCTGGTGGGTTCCCTGGCGTTCACCGGGCTGCTGCAGATGCCCCTGGCCCGGCGCTATTACCTGACCGATCTGCCCGGCATGGCCTGGACCGGTGATTTCTACTTCGTGCATCGGCTGCACTATGTCCTGGCCGCCCTGTTCCTGCTTTTGCTCGGCCTTGTGGCGGCCAACTGGTTCCTGGCATGGCGCGGCAAGCTCGCCCTGACCGGGCTGGGCATGGCCCGCGCTGTAGTGATCGCCGGGCTGGTTGTGTCCGGGGCATTCCGCGTCTATCGCAACCTGCCCGACGTGACCCTGCATCCGACAGCGGTCCTGGCCATCGACTGGGTCCACCTGACCCTGGTCTTTGTGCTGGGCATCCTGGCCCTGGCGGCGCTGGTCGGCAGACGGTCGGCCTATGCCGTGCGCAAATGAGGGAGGGAATGCCTCCGGCGGCCGGGGGAAGGGGAGGGAAAAACCTTTGAGAAGGTCTTTCCCTCCCCTTCCCCCGGACCCTCATCCCCTCCTTTTTCCAAACTTTTTATTTGCGCATTCGCGCGGGCCGGGGTGTCTGGCGGCGGGCCATGCTGTGAAGTTCATATTGTAAAAAGGATATGTGGGGTTACCCCGCCGAAGGCGCGATAAAAAGTTTTGAAGGGGAGTCCAGAGGGGAAACTTTTTCAAAAGTTTCCCCTCTGGCCGCCGGAGGCATTTCTTGGTAATTGGTCGTTACTCAAGGAGAACGGGCATGGAAACAATAGAGTGGAGTGAATTCGAGCGGGTGGAATTGCGCGTGGGCACCATTGTCCGGGCCGAGGAGTTTCCCGAGGCGCGCGTCCCGGCCTACAAGGTCTGGGTGGATTTCGGCGAGGAGATCGGGGAGCGCAAATCCAGCGCCCAGATCACCAAGCTCTACGAGCTCGACGAGTTGGTGGGCAGGCAGGTGGTCGCGGTGGTCAATTTCCCGCCCAAGCAGATCGGGCCGATGAGGTCCGAGTGCCTGGTCACCGGTTTCTATCGCGAGGACGGCGTGGTCCTGGCCGTGCCGGACAAGGCGTGCCCCAACGGCTTGAAGCTCGGGTAGTATCTAGGATAAAAAGGAAAAGGCCGGTTGGATTTCCAACCGGCCTTTTTTGTGTATCTTTCAGGTCGCCGTTTTTCAACGACCGCCTAATCCAGGATGATCTCATCCACGGACTGCCGCCACGCCTTGGGCGCGATCTCCGCACCCGGCTTGAGGTGGCCCACGGCGATGAGCATGGGTATCCAGTAGTTGTCCGGAATGTTGAACTCCCTGCGCACGCCTTCAAGGTCGAAGCCGTCCATGGGATGCGTGTGCAGCCCGTGGTTGGACGCGGCGTACATCAGCGACATGGCGAACAGCCCGGCGTTCTTGTTGGCAAAGGCCTGGATGAACTCCGGGCTTTGTCCGTAGAGCCCGGTCGTGGCGTTGATGAACCAGTCGCGCTGTTCGGGCACAAGGTTGTTCTTGAAGTGCTTCTCAAGGGTGTCGTTGCCTTCCTTCCAGCCTTCGCGGTCGGCCAGCACGATGAGCACCACCGGTGCCTCGGACACCTTGGGCTGGTCCCAGGCAACGGCCCGCAGGGCCGCCCTGCGTTCGGGGTTGCGCACCACCTTGAGCTTCCACGGCTGGAGGTTGAAGCTCGACGGGGCCTTGGCCGCGTCCTCGATGACCGCGCGCAGCAGGTCTTCCGGGACGTCGCGGTCGGGATCAAAGAAGTTGATGGCCCTCCGCTTTTCGAGAATTTCCTTGAAATCCATATGTGCATCCTCCGTGTAGATGGCGGTTTTCATTCAAATCACATGATAACCATTCTCACGAAAAAGAAAAGGCCTTCCACGAGGAAGGCCGTTATTTTTTTGTTTTGAATCCCGGAGACTGGCTGTTGAGCCAGTCAATCATCCAGGCTGTTCAAAAAAGGTGAGATGCAAGGCGCGAAAAAAGTTCAAGGCCGAAGCGTACTCCTCGTACGCAAGGGTTTGAACTTTTTGAAGCAACGCCGCAGATCGCCGTTTTTCAACAGCCTGGGCTAGGGCATGAGGGGAGCCATGGGCAGCCCCTCGTCAATGTCCAGGCCGCAGATGAGGTTGGCGTTCATGAGCGCCTGTCCGGACGCGCCCCGGCAGAGGTTGTCGATGGCGGACAGGATGATCAACCGTCCGGTCCGGGGGTCGACCACCAGGCCGATGTCGCAGAAGACCGTGCCGCGCACGTATCTCGTCTCCGGCAGCTGGCCCTTGGGCAGCACGCGCACCATGGGCTTGTCCGCGTAGAACTCGGTATAGGCCGCGTGGATCGCGTCGAGGTCCGCGTCCGCCTTGAGCTTGGTGTAGATGGTGGACAGGATGCCCCGGTCGATGGGCAGCAGGTGGGTGTTGAAGGACACGGTGACGTCCGCGCCCGCCAGCTTGGACACTTCCTGCTCGATCTCCGGGGTGTGCCGGTGGGTGGGCAACCCGTAGGCGCGGAAGTTGTCGGCCACCTCGCAGAACAGGGTGCCCACCTTGGCGCCGCGCCCTGCGCCGGATGCGCCGGACTTGGCGTCCACCACGATGTCGCCGGTCTCCACCAGGCTGCCGGACAGCGCCGGGGCCAGGCCGAGGATGGCCGAGGTCGGGTAGCAACCGGGGTTGGCGATGAGCCGCGCGCCCATGATCCGGTCGAGGTAGAGTTCGGGCAGCCCGTAGACCGCCTCGGAGAGCAGTTCGGACCGGGTGTGCTCCACGTCGTACCACTTCTCATAGGTGGCCTTGTCGTTGATGCGGAAGTCCGCGGACAGGTCCACCACCTTGACGCCTTCGTCCAGCAGCAGGGCGGCGATTTCCATGGCGGTCTTGTGCGGAACGGCCAGGAAGACCACGTCGCACTCGGCCAGGTCCGCCGGGTCGGGCCGGGTGATGACGAGATCGCCCAGCGGCAGCCGGTTCAGGAACGGGTAGATGTCGGCGAGTTTTTTGCCCGCCTCCTTTCTGGAGGTGACGCGCACCAGCTCCATGGAGGAGTGGTGGGTCATGAGCCGGGCCAGTTCCATGCCGGTGTAGCCGGTCACGCCGACCAGTCCGGCCTTGATGATGTGGGGCATTGGGTTTCCTTGTCTAAATTTATTAGGGCTGTTCAGAGTAGTTCGAGTGCCAGGCGGAAGGTAAAAACAACCGCAGGCGTAGTAAACGCTACGTTGAGGATTGTTTTTACCTTCCATACCTGAGGCATAAGATCTTGTATGCTCGTGCCTCGCTTACAATTCACTTAACGCCGCAATCGGGCTGCTATGAACAGCCCTATTTGGACTTGTTCACGTACGACATGCGCAGGTTATACACCACGTCGCACAGCAGTTTCTTTTCATCGTCTTCCAACCCCTTGTCGAACTTGTCCTTGAGCATGCCGAGCACGTCGATGGTGTGCTTGGCGAGCTGGGGCTGGAATTCGGTCTTCCCGGTGGTGGGATCGGCGGCCTCGCCCAGGGCGACCATGGCCGACGAGGACAGGGAGTAGACGAAGGTGGTGAAGTTGATACCCAGGGGCACCCCGGCCATGGGGTTTTCCCTGCATTTTTTATCGGACATCCCTTTTTCCTCCATAAGGTGCAGTTGTCACTGGCGGTAAATTACGGGTTGGGGGGCGCTCCGTCAACAGGGGCGTGAAGTTGTGTCCATACCCCGTTCAAATCATTGACAGGGCAATAGTGTGTGGTACTCTATAGTTATGGACAAATGCGTTTTCATGGCTTTCAGGCTTCGGGCGGCGGGACGGTTTCTCGCCGCATGTTTCCTGTGCGTCCTCCTGCTCTGCCAGCCGGCGAGCGGGGCGGGCGCGGTTCTGGTCATTGATTACCCGGACTATTGGCCGTTCTTTTCCCGTATGGAAACAGGCGAAATGACCGGGTTTTTTTATGACATCGTGACCGAGGCGCTGGGCAAGATGGGCGTGGAGACCCGCTGGCGGGAGTTCCCCTGGGGACGCTGCCAGTGCAATGTGGAGGCGGGCGAGACCGGGGCCATGATCACGGTGCCCACCCCGGATCGGCTGGAGTACGCGGCCACCCACCCGGACCCCTTTTACCTGAAGCAGTTGAACGTCTTCACCTACAAGGGCCACCCCAGGCTCGACTTTATCCGGAACATGAAGACGCTCGACGACATCAAGGCGGGCGGCCTGACCGTGGTCACGTATAACAGCAACAGTTGGAACGACCGGAACATCCGGTCGCGCGGTATCAAGATTTACGAGACCCCGCTTCTCAAGTCGGTGTGGCGGATGCTGGCCGTAAAGCGGGGTGATATTGTTATTGAGTGGCCGGTGGCTGCTTGGGCGGATATTAATGCCACTGATGTGGGGCGTGATGAGATTGTGGAAACGGATGTGACGTTTGATCCCATGCCGTTTCATCTGCTGATAAGCAAAAAATCCCCGCTGGTCGGGATTTTGTCGGAGTTTAATGAGATTATTCTTGAGATGAGGGAGTCTGGCAGGATCGCGGAGATTGTGGCGAAGTATACGCACCCTGCGCGGTAGTTTTTTTGAAGAGAAAAGGAAGGCCCCGTTATGCGGGGCTTTTTTTATGGGAGAGGGGAAGCCTGCGGCTTTTGGGAAGAGGGGGAAGAGCCGTCGCTGGCGCTCCTCCGCTTTTTTTGTTGCCCTCCCGGCGGGGTTCTTTTTTGGCTGGGCCGCCCCAAAAAAGAACCAAAAAAAATGCGGCTTTGGTAGCGCGGCCGCCTGTCCTCCCCGGCCCAAGAATCTGATCGGAGCGGCTGCGCTCCCGAAACAGTCGCTTCGCTCCGGGTTTCGAGAGAGCCGCTTCGCCGCCCCGTCAGCTTCTAAGGCTGGGGAGGGAAGATGGCTATATTGGTAACTGAATAAACAGAAACGGCATAGTGTGTTGCGGTGGCGACGAAAGTGTAATATTGATTATTCGCTATGCGTGAATGCTGTTAAAATAGGAGTTTGCATGGTGGCTATCCAATCTATTGATGGCTTCATTGATTCTGCCGTTGCCCTTCTAAATCAGGAAATTGAAATTGATGAAGTGGAAATTTCTGATGATTTTATCTGTACCATAACAATCAATGGTGATGAACATAAAGGTTATGTTGATTATGGTTTGGCAAAATTTATTGTATTGCTCCAGAAGAATGCGAGGTCAATAATACGTTCATGCACTCAAGACGTGCCAAGAAGTGAGCAGAAACGAATGATCTCGGATGTGAAAGTTAGAGTAAAAGTAAATGAAGGGTCAACTGTAGTTGATATTTTGCTCGATTATTTATTTGGAGGGGCAGTTCAAAATATGACTGGTGAACAAGCTATATACGCAATATTAATATTGTGCTCTACACTTTGTGGAATGAATGGGCTTTCAGTTATATCTGAAATAAAAAAGAAAGCTAAAGATGAGGAAACTAAACAAAGATTTGCCAACATAGCCGAAAAATTAATCGAAGAACTGCCAAAAATTAACGAGCCGATGCGGGCGTTGGCTAATTCGTTAACAAAGGATGATATCATTTCATTGCCAGCTATTGAGGCCCCATTGAATAAAGATGAAATGAAGGACTTATACAAAGATATTGATCTAAAGAGCGTTCAAACTATTTATATTGACGATGAGTACGAAATATTAGGAGTATCCCTAGATAAAGTTTTCGTTACTGTTAAGAAAGGGAAAGCAAAATTTTCTGCCTCGACCAAAATGCTTAATGGTGCAAGCAAGCAACAGCTATACTCGGCCGTTAAAGCGGCAGGTATCAAAGAAGTGACCACTCGGCTTCCTCTTCAAATAAATATGATTATCGAGGGATTAGATAAGGAATATTACGTCATGGGGATCGGCGATAAGCGTGAAGGAGCTATTGATGTCGAATCTGTAGTCCTGAAAGCTGTTGAAGATCTGTTGTCAGGGGGCTCTAAGCAAGGGACGTTATTTTGAATAATATCATTTAGTCAGTCAAAAGTGCCCAATCTTGAGATCGGGTACTTTTGACCTAGGGGATTGCCATCTAATGCGCCTCAGCCCAGTTCTTCCCAACCCCTAAATCCACCTTGAGCGGGACGTCCAGTTTCGCTACTTCCTGCATGATTTGTTTCAGCCTTGCTCCGGCGGCCTCGATGTTGGCTGCCGGGGCTTCTACTATGAGTTCATCGTGGACCTGGAGGATGAGTTGGGCGCCGAGTTCTTGGAGTTGTTTGTCCTTGTGGGCCGCGACCATGGCCATTTTTATTATGTCGGCGGCTGAGCCCTGGATGACCGTGTTTACGGCCTGGCGTTTTGCCTGGGAGGCGAGTTGGTTGTTGCGGGAGTGGAGCTCCGGGAGCAGGCGGCGGCGTCCGGCGAGGGTGGTGACGAAGCCGTGTTTTTGGGCGTCCTCCACGATGGTGTCGTAGTACGCCTTGAGGGTGGCCATCTTCTCGAAGTACTTGTCCGTGAAATCCTTGGCCTCGTTCTGGGTGATCTTGAGCTCGCGGGCCAGCTTCTGCACGCCCATGCCGTAGATCAGGCCGAAGTTGATGGTCTTGGCCCCGCGCCGTTCCTCGGTGGTGACCTCTTCCACGGCCTTGTCGTTGAGGAGCGCGGCCGTGCGCGCGTGGATGTCCTCGTCGTGGCGGAAGGCGTCGATGAGCGCCGGGTCCTTGGAGAAATGGGCCAGCACGCGCAGCTCAATTTGGGAATAGTCCGCCGCAGCCAGCAGGTTGTTGTCCGCCGCGTTGAAGCAGGCGCGCATCCTCGGGCCGTGCACCCCGCGAATGGGGATGTTCTGCAGATTGGGCTGGGAGCTTGAGAGCCGCCCGGTGGCCGTGGACAACTGGTTGAAATGGGTGTGCAGCCTCGAATCCTTGTCCACCAGCTTGGGCAGGGGTTCCAGGTAGGTGGAGCGCAGTTTTTCCAGCATCCGGTATTCCAGGACCGCCTCGACAATGGGGTGCTGGTCGCGGATTTTCTCCAGCACCTGGTTGGCCGTGGAGCGCAACCCCGTGCTGGTCTTGGAGCCCGCCTTGATGCCCAACTGATCGAACAGGACCACGGCCAGCTGCTGGCTGGACCGGATGTTGAACTCCTCGCCCGCCATCTCGATGATGGACCGGGTCAGCCCGGACAGCTGCTCGGACACGTCGTCGAGAAAGGCGCGGAATGCGTCGAGGTCCACCGAGATGCCCGCCTGTTCCATGGACACCAGCACCGGGATGAGCGGCAGCTCAAGGTCGCGCATGAGCGGGTTCAGTTCCGCGCCGCGCACCTGGCCCTCGATGCCGCGCATGTAGGCCAGGGCGGCCAGCCCCTCGGATTGCGGGTGCAGGTCGCGGGATACGTCCGCAAACTCGCTGCGCCCGTCCTGGAACATGGACTGCTTGAGCCGCGTCCAGGTGTAGTTGCGCGACTCCGGATCGAGCAGGTACGCGGCCAGGCTCAGGTCGAACCACTGGCTGGGCAGGATGTGGCCCCAGGCGTCGTCCGCCCGGAGCAGGTCCTGCACCGAGGGCGTGGCGATGATCGAGGCATGCTCCACCGCGCGCACCAGGTCCGCCGCCGGTCCTGTGTAGCGGTAGTCCGTGTCGTTCAGGCCGATGAAAAATGCGTCGTCCGCAAAGGTCAGGCCCACGTCCTCGCCGCCCAGGTTGGGCAGGGCCGCCGCGTCCCTGATCTCGGTCACGGCCATGGGTTCCTCGGCCTTCTCCTTCGCGGGCGCGTCGCCGAACAGGGAGAGCATGCCGCCGTCACCGGCCGGGGACGCGGGTTTCGCCGCTGCGGTCGGGGCCGACTTCTGCGGGCGGGGCATGCTGCGCTGCAACCCGCGCAGTTCATACTCCTCGAAGAACGCGGCCAGCGCGTCCGGGTCCATGTCCCTGACCGCGAAGTCCTCGACGGGGGTGTCGCAGGAGTCGAGCTTCATGCGCGTCAGCTCGCGGTAGGTGAACACATTGTCCAGTTCGGGCTCGACCTTCTCGCGCAGCTTGTCCGGGAGCTGGCCGATGTTGTCGCGCAGCTCCTCCAGCGTGGGGCCGGTGGCCGCGAAAATCTTGCGCGCCGTGACCGGGCCGATCTTGGGGATGCCGGGGATGTTGTCCGCCGAGTCGCCGATCACGGCCTGGAAATCCGGCCAGGTGTCGGGCTCCATGCCCTCGGCCTCGCGGAAGGACTCCAGGGTGTGGATGGTCTCCTTGCGCCCGTGCTGGCTGACCATGACCACGTTGTCGTCCAGGCACTGCTTGATGTCCTTGTCCGAGGCCAGGATGATCACCGGGCGGTCCGTCTTGTAGCGGTTGGCCAGGGCGCAGATGCAGTCGTCCGCCTCCACGCCGTCCGTGACCATCAGCGGCAGGCCGAGGAGCTCCACGCCCCGGCGCACCGGCTCCACCTGCTCGACCAGGGGCTCGGGCATGGCCGGGCGGTTGGCCTTGTAGTCGCCGTACACCTCGTTGCGGAAGGTCGGGCCCTTGCCGTCCATGAGAAAGGCCACGTGGCTGGGGCGCTCGTCCTTGAGCAGGTTCATGAGCACGCGCATGACCGTGTTGATGGCGTTGGTCGGGAAGCCGTCCGAGCGCGACAGGTCGGCGCGGGCGTAAAAGGCGCGGTAGAGCAGGGCGGTGCCGTCGATGAGGTAGACGGGTTCGGTATCGAGATTCAGACGTTCTTTGATGGACATGGGTGCTCTCTTTGGTTTCGGTCTTTCTACAGAAAAACGGCGGAACCTGCCAGTGCGGACGGGCGCGGTCCCGCATGAAAAATCGGGCCGGAGCGCAGGTGCGCCCAGGCCCGGGATGGTCTTGTCGTCAATTTCGTGAAGCGGCTAGATTCTTCTGATCTCGCCCTTCTTGCCGTGGCCGAGGCGCTTGAGCATGAAGATTTCCGGGTCCTTGTCCTCCAGCTCGCTGAGCGGCACCTCGGCCCGGGCCGCCTGGGAGTGGCCGCCTGCGGAGCCGAGCCCGTTCATGAGCTTCTGGGCCATGGTGCCCATGTTCCGCCGCTGGCCGTCGCCCCGGAAGATGGACACCAGCTTGTCGTCGGCCGTGCCGGACACCACCACCCACGGCACGTCGTGCACCCGGGTGAAGAAGTCGGCCACGATGACCAGGATGTCCGGGTTCTCCACGTTGCCGCAGTAGGCGAACAACCCCTTGCCGATGCGGCGCAGGTTGTAGAAGGCGCGGGAAATGTAGCGCATCCAGTCCAGGTGGAACTCGCTTCGGCTGATACGGTTCATGAGCTTGGAGTCCGCGAACTTGTTCAGGTACTTGAAGGCGGCCATGTCCGCGTCGATGAACTCGCGCTCAAAGGTCTTGGTGTCGCAGCGGATGCCGTACATGAGCGCCGTGGCCAGCAGTTTGGCCGGGCGGATGTTCATGTTGTACAGGTACTCGGTCATCATGGTGCAGACCGAGCCGTACTGCGGGCGGATGTCCACGAAATCCGCCGTGACCAGGTTCTCCTGGGACAGGGGATGGTGGTCGATGACCACGGAAAAATCGAGGCCCTTGAACTCGGGATTGTGATGGGGCTGGGAATCCACCAGCGCGAACTTGTCGAACTGGGCCGCCAGGTTCGGGATGAGTTTCTGCGTCGGGATGCGGCAGTAACGGATCATGGACAGGTTGTCAGGCCGCTGGATCTCATTGATCTGGGCGATGGCCGCGTTGTTCACGCGGCGGGTCATGATGCGTTTCAGCGCATAGGCCGAACCCAGCGCGTCCGGGTCGGCGTTGATGACAATCAGCCATCTGTCGTCCTTGTTGAGCAGGCCGAGCAGTTGGTCGACGTGGTCATCAAGTTGTCGAAACAGTGCCACAAGCTAATCCTGTTTCAGGGTTAACGGCAGTCCGGCCGCCACCAGGTAGACCCGGTCGGCGATCGCGGCGATGCGCTGGTTGAGCGCGCCGAGACTCCGTACGAACTCCCGGACCTCACTGCCTGCGGGCAGGGGGCCGAGCCCGGTCTCACAGGAGACCAGTATCAGGTCCGCGTCGTTCCAGCCGTCCAGAACGTCGAGAAATTCCTGAATTTTTTCCGTCTCGCTACCAGCCTCGCGGCAACTGAAGAGCCAGTAGTCCAGGCTGTCCACAATCAGCGACGGAAAGTGCAATTTAGCCTGTTGAAGCGTTTGAGGCAACCCTTGGGAAACCTCCATGACCTCAATGCCGGGGGCGCGATTTATGCGGTGTCGCCGGATTTGCTCCCGAAATTCGAGGTCGCGGGCCTTGCCAGTGGCGATAAACAGGGGCGGTTTGTCCCCTTTGGTCGGTAAACCGAGCGCAAAGTCGGACTTGCCGGATTTGTTGCCCCCCAGAATCAGGGTGATCATTTTTCGTCCCTCCACGATGCGAGCCACTGGCCGAGTTGGTCCAGGGACTGAAAAAGCCCTTTTTCGTTGAACACTTCCAGGGTCACTGTCGCGTCCGGAGCCTGGGCGAGCAGGGTGCGTAACAGTTTCCGCCCCGCCTTGTCCAATCGGGGCAGGGGGTGGTGTTGCATCCGTTTCTCCCCGCCGTAGACGTGCAGCATGCGCACGGTGGGCCACAATCCGGGCAGGTCGAGGATGTCGAACTGGTCGTAGGCCAGGATGTGGCCGATGTCCAGGCAGGTGGAGAAGCCGCCCTCCGCGATCTCCTCCCAGATGGGCGTCAGGCTGTACCCCCGGATGTTCTCGATGAGGAACAGGGCCGGGTCCACGCCCTTGTCCCGGAGCCGTGCGGCCAGCGGCAGGAGCATGTCCGGCGCGGTGGGCGGGTGCAAAACATGCCCACGGGGTGCAAGAAATGCCGCCTTGTCGACCAGGCCGTCGATTTTTCGCCACACCGGGTCCAGCCCCTCGTTCCAGTCCAGATCAAGGGGCATGTGCACGTGCCAGGAGCAGTCGAGGTCGGCCAGCGCGGGCGGCAGGTCGTCGTCCGTGTAGGCCAGGCAGGCGTCGGCCTCGAAAAAAAGCAGTGCGATTTCAGGGAAGTAATCCGCCAGGAACAGGCTGTTCTCCCCGACTCCGGCGGGCAGGACAAAGGACGGGGCCGCGATGGTAAAGGGGAAATCCGCGTTCCATTTTTCCCGGACAAATTCCACGGAAATCGGACGATCGCCGGTGTATTCCTGCCGGGCGTCCGGGGTGTTATTCGGCTTGTGGCCGGTTTTCGTTGAATTTGTCGAATCGGGCATGGCTATTGCAAAGTTTTGGTCAGAACGAAAATCTTGCTTTCCAGGAGACGGCCATGAAGACTTTCAGGCAATATTGCCAACATATTTTCAATCCGCTGCACGTGTTCTGCCGGTTGCGCCAGGCAGGCGTCCATTCCGGCGCCGCCATGAACGTGTGCCGGGTGTACGAGCGCAGCGTCTACCGTCTCTTCCGCTAGGTTCGCTTTCCCTGCGTCCGAACCGGGCGCGTCAATCCAGCAATCCGAGTTGTTTTTCCTTGGTCACCTTGCGTGCGGCCAGGGTCGATTTCGTGACCAGTTCTTCCGGGATTTCGCGTAGGTAGCGTGATTCAGGCAGGTTGAGGGTCTTGCCGTAGAGTTGCCGCGAGTCGGCACGGCTGATGTACAGGTTGCGCCTGGCCCTGGTCATGCCCACGTACATGAGGCGGCGTTCCTCGGCGAACTTCTGGCCCCGGCCCGGGGTCAGGGTGACCTTGGCCGTGAGCAGGTCCATGCCCGCGAACGGCAGGATGCCTTCTTCCAGGCAGGGCATGAACACGGCCTCGAACTCCAGCCCCTTGGCCGCGTGCAGGCTCATGATCTGCACCTTTTCTGCGGTGTTGCGGATCAACTCCAGCTCGGTCTGCAGGGACACCCAGTTGACCAGCGCCTGCCAGCCTCCCCGGTTGTCGAACTCCTTCTTGAGCTCCTTGAACTGGCGGCTGTCCCAGAAAAACTGGTCGAACGGCGGGGTCTCGCTCAGGTAGGCGGCCAGCCCCACCGGGCCCTTGGCGATGATGTGGTCCGGCACGTCGAGCACGTCTTCGGCCCCGGTCAGGGTCATGCCCAGGAACTGCTCTGCGGCCCGCAGGATGCCGGCCACGCGCGGCTCCTGCCAGAACCCCTCCATTTCCGGGACGGACACGGGCAGCCCGGCCCGCTTGAGGGCCTTTTCCAGCGGCGGGATGAGCGCCTTGAACCGGACCAGCACGGCGATGTCGCCGGGGGCCAGGTCGCCGGCCCCGTCCTGATCGGCCATGGAATGGCTGGTGGCCCCGATGAGCCGCTTGATCCTGTCGGAAATCCAGGTCGCCTCGCGCAGCCCGTCCGGGGCCTCGAACAGGTGGACCGAGGCCTTGATGTCGCGGTGGGCGGTGAGGCGCGGCGCGTCCGGGAACAATTTGCCCGCCGCGTCCAGGATGGTCTGCCCGGAGCGATAGTTCTCGGTCAGGGTGATCACGGAAAGGTCGGGCCAGAACGCCTTCAGGCGCGCCTCGGCGTCGTCCACCGCGCCCCGGAAGCCGTAGATGGACTGCTTGGGGTCGCCGATGCAGAACACGCCTTCTCCCGTTTCGCGGGAAATGCCTTTGATCACGGCCAGTTGCAGCGGGGTCAGGTCCTGGATTTCGTCCACGAGCACGTCGGTGTACGGCATGCGGAAGGTGGGCGCGCCCGATTGTTCCAGCATGAATTCCAGCAGGTCGGTGTAGTCCACCAGGTCCCAGTGGTTTTTCTGGTTGCCGTAATTGATGTGCGCCTCTTCCATGTCTGCGGGCAGGTCTTCCAGCTGTTCCCGGGCCATGATGTACTTGTTCCAGAAATGATCGAGATTCTTGCCCGTGAATTCGGGGTTGACCTCGGCGAACAGCTTCTTGGCCGAGGTCTCGGGCAGCACGATGGGCGTCTCGGAATAGGCGTGCTTCCAGTAGTCGAAGCACAGGGAGTGCAGGGTGCCCGCCTGGGGCATCTCCGCGCCCTCGCCGCGCAGGGACTTGAGCCGGTTGCGCAGTTCCTGGGCCGCCCGCCGGGTGAAGGTCAGGGCCAGGATGCGCTTGGGCCGCACCCCCTGGTCCATGAGTCGGCCCACGCGGCCCATGAGGGTCTGGGTCTTGCCCGTGCCGGGACCGGCCAGGACGAGCACCGGGCCGGGACCGGCGTCGATGGCTGCCTGCTGTGCCGCATTGTAGGAGATGGGCCCTTCTGCCTGCCGGGCTGTGGACAGCACGGGGCAGGGCGCGGCCCGTTCGCCCACGTCCGGGCGGGCGTCCGGGTGGCCTTCCGGCCGGGCCAGGGAGACGAGTGTGGACCCGTTCTTGATCTGGGCGCGCTCTTTTTCCGAGAACACGGTGATCACGCCGTACTCGCCGTCGAACCCGGCCTTGCGCAGGACCTGGCCGTCGCGCATGCGGGAGATGCCCTCGCCCAGGTGGCAGGAATAGCGGTTCAGGTCCTCGGCGGGCACGCGCTGGAGGATGTCCAACTCGTTGCCGAATTCGCGGATCAGCTGCATGTACAGCTTGTTGACCTTCTTGGAGGTCGGGCCCACGCCGACCACTTCGGACAGGATTTCCTTGAGCGGGATCAGGGACGTGAAGCCCGGCGCGCCCGTGGGCTGGACCGGTTCTTCGCGGTCGGCCAACTCCAGCACGCGGTTGTACACGCCCACGGTCACGGGCTTGCCGCAGACCGGGCAGATGCCGTCGCGGGCGATGGTCTCGTGCGGGTCCATGACCACGCCGCACTTGCGGTGGCCGTCCATGTGGTACTTGCCCTCTTCGGGGAAGAACTCCACGGTGCCCAGAAATTTGTGGCCCAGCCCTTCGCTGCGCAGGGCCCGGTAGATGCCCTCATAGGACATCTCGCCCCGGAACAGGTTGGCCTCGCGGCCCAGCTTTTCGCCGGAGTGGGCGTCGGAGTTGGAGATGAGCTTGATGCGGTCCAGCTCGGACCAGGTCCAGTTCATCTCCGGGTCCGAGGAGAGCCCCGTCTCCATGGCGAAGATCTCGTCCGCGTAGTCGCCGAAGCATTCGCGGATGGAGTCGAAGCCGGACTTGGACCCGAACAGGGAGAACCAGGGGGTCCAGATGTGGGCCGGGACCAGGAAGGCCATGGGGTGGGTCTCCAGCACCATGTCCATGAGGTCGCGGGAGTCCAGGCCGAGAATGGGGCGGCCGTCGGAGGCCAGGTTGCCCACCTGGCCGAGCTTCTCGTTGAACCGCCTGACCGCATCGAGGTCGGGCATGTAGACCAGGTTGTGGACCTTGCGCACCTTTCCGCCGCGCTTGTATATGGAACTGATCTCGGTCTGGAGCATGAACCGGGTGCGCCCGGGGACGTCGCCGCCGAACGTGGGAATCTCGGTTTCCAGGCCTCGGGGGTTCTTGAGGGTCAGCAGCCCCTTGCCGTTGTCCTCCAGGTGCTCCTCGATTTCGGCCAGCCATTCCGGGTGCGTGAAATCGCCCGTCCCGAGCACCGAGAGTCCCTTGAGGCTGCCCCAGGCGGCCAGGTTGCGGATGGTCAGGTTCTTGCTCGTTGCGCGGGAGAAACGGGAGTGGATGTGGAGGTCGGCGGTGAATCTTTCCATGGCCGGAACAGTATAACCATACTTTTTTTATTGCAACCCGGCAGTCCGGTAAAAATGGGTTGACCGGGGTGTTTGTTGCAGATACAACTTTCCCTTATGTTAGATAAGTTGAACCCCAGGGAGTCCCTCGGATTCCTGGCCTGGAAGGTTGCCCGGCTCAAGACCAACGATCTGGCCGCCCGATTCGTCGAGGCGGGCATCAGGATCACCGTGGAGCAGTGGCGCGTCCTGATTCCGTTGTACAAGATGGACGGACTGACGCAGGGAAGGCTGTGCGAAATGCTGTCCCAGGAGAAGACCGGGGTCAGCCGCCTGGTGGCGGCCCTGGAGAAGCGCGGCTACGTGCGCCGGGAACACGGCAAGGACGACCGGCGGGTGAAGTACATCCACATCACCGATGCCGGGCGCGACCTGATGGCGGCCACCATGGACATGGCCCTGGCCAACATGGGGAGCCGTGAGGGGCACGTGGACCCGGAGGAACTGGCCATCTGCAAGAAGGTCCTGTGGGAGATCGTCGAACCCACCATCGACGAGGGGTGTTTTCTTCAGGAGGAAGAGTGATGCGGCTGACTGCAGCGGGGCAGAAATGGCTCAAGGGGTTGCATCTCTTTGCCGTGGCCTGCTGGATCGGCGGGGGCGTTTCCCTGCTGGTGCTGTTTTTTCTCAAGCCAGGCGTGGGCGACGGCGGGGTGCTTTACGGCATCAACCAGGCCGCCCATCGCGTGGACATGGGCGTGGTCGTGATACCGGGCGCCTTCGGCTGCCTGCTCACGGGGCTGGCCTATTCGCTCCTGACCGGATGGGGTTTCTTCCGGCACGGTTGGCTGATCTTCAAATGGACGGTCACGGTGGCGGCAATAGTGTTCGGGACCGTCTGCCTCGGCCCGTGGGAAACGGCCATGACCGACATCTCCGGCCGGCTCGGCATGAAGGCGCTGGCGGACGCCGCCTATCTGTACAACGAGAATATGAATTTCATATGGGGATGCGTCCAGGTGGCCATCCTCGTTGCCACGGTCTTTGTCTCCATATTCAAGCCGTGGAAGAACATTTGGAAAAAGAGTGAGAGATGAAGAGATTTCTTGGCAGTCTGATCGTTGTGAGTCTGATCGCGGCACTGGCCGCGCCCGCCCTGGCCCAGCAGGACCGTCCCGCGACCCCCGTGGTGGTGGACAAGGTCACTTCCGGCGACATGGCCCCGCAGACCGAGTTCATCGGCACGGTGTATTTCACCGAGACCTCCGAGGTGGCCGCCGAGGTGGACGGCAAGCTCGTCTCCCTGGCCGTGCAGGAAGGCCAGCGCGTGCAAAAGGGCGATCCGCTGGTGATCCTGTCCTCCGACATCCTGGATCAGTCCATTGCCAACGCCCGCGCCCTCATGGACCAGGCCCAGGCCGATTACGAACTGGCCAAGCTGGAAAACGAGCGGACCACCAAGCTGTACCAGAGCCGCACCGTGGCCGAGGGCGAGTACGATTCCAAGCGGCTGGCCGCCATGTCCGCGCAGCAGCGGGTCGCGGCGGCCAAGGCCACCCTGAACCAGCTGCACATGGAGCGTTCCAAGAAGACCATCCGCGCCCCCTATGACGGCGTGGTCATCGAGCGCAAGGTCTTTCGCGGCGAATGGGTGTCCAAGGGCTCGGTGGTGGCAAGCGTGGCCCGCGACGACGAGGTCGACGTGGTGGTCAACGCCCCGCGTGAGGCCTTCGGCGTGGTCAAGCCGGGGCTTGCGGTCAACATCGCCGTGGCCGGCAAGGAGATGTCGGGTACGGTCTTTGCGGCCATCCCCAAAGGCGACGTGACCACCCGCACCTTCCCGGTGAAGATCCGCGTCCGGAATGACGGCTCCCTGGCCGAGGGCATGGAGGCCCGCGTGGTCCTGCCCAAGGGGTTGGGCGGCAAGACGCTCATCGTGCCCCGGGATGCGGTTATCTCCGCGCGCGGCCAGTTGGTCGTCTGGGCCGTCGTGGACGGCGCGGCCGTGCCCATGCCCGTGCGCGTCATCGGCTACCGGGGCATGGAGGCCGGGGTGCAGTCCGACGCCCTCAAGGAGGGCATGGACGTGGTGGTCAAGGGCAACGAACGGCTTCAGCCCAAGCAGCCCGTGGCCGCGCAGCCGGTCGGGAAGTAGGGGGACGCGATGGATATTGTCGGAACCGCCATACGCAAGCCCGTGGGCGTCCTTGTCGGGGTCATCCTGGTCGTCATGTTCGGCCTGGTGGCGCTCCTGGGGCTGCCGTACCAACTTTCGCCGAACGTGACCGAGCCGGTCATCACCGTGACCACCACCTGGGTGGGGGCCACGCCGTATGAAATGGAGCGCGACGTCGTCGAAGAGCAGGAGAAGGTGCTCAAGGGCATCCCCGGCCTGATCAAGATGGAGTCCTCCAACTACAACGCCCGGGCAGAGCTGACGCTCAAGTTCGAGATCGGCACCGAGATCGACAAGGCCCTGTTGCGCGTGTCCAACAAGCTCGACGAGGTGCCGGATTATCCCGACGACGTGGACCGGCCCATCATCTCCGCAACGGGCGCGTCCACTTCGCCGGTCATCTGGCTGATCCTGGAGACCCTGCCGGGCAACGAGCAGGACGTCACCACCTACCAGACCTATTTCGAGAACGAGATCAGGCAGTACATCGAGCGCGTGGAAGGCGTGGCCGACCTGTTCGTGGGCGGCGGCCGCGAGGACGAGATGCACATCGTGATCGACCCGGTCAAGCTGGCCTCGTACAACCTGACCGCCACCGAGCTGATCAACGTGCTGCAGGGCGAGAACGTGTCCGTTTCCGCAGGCACCCTGGGCGTGGGGCGGCGCGACTTCCGCATCCGCACTCCCGCCGAGTTCAAGACGCCCGAGGACATCGAGTCCGTGGTCATTTCCTCGTCCGGCCAGTACCGCGTGACCCTGGGCAACGTGGCCAAGGTATCCCGCGGCAACGAGAAGCACTCGGTCGCCATGCGCTACAACGGCGAGACAGGCATGGTCGTCGGCATCCGGCCCGAGCCGGGCACCAACGTCCTGACCATGACCGACAACGTGCACCAGGTCGTCGAGGACCTCAACGCGGGCCCCCTGGCCGAGCACGGCGTCCGCTTCAACTGGGTCTATGACCAGCGGCCGTACATCAACGGCGCCATCGACCTGGTGCGGCAGAACATCATCATCGGTTCGATCCTGGCCATCATCGTGCTCTTCGTCTTTCTCCAGTCGGTGAGCTCGACCATCATCGTGGCCGTGTCCATCCCGGTGTCCATCGTCGGCGCGTTCATCATGTTCGCGGCGGCCGGGCGAAGTCTGAACATCGTGTCCATGGCGGGCATCTCGTTCGCGGTCGGCATGCTGGTGGACAACGCCATCGTGGTCCTGGAAAACGTGGACCGGCACCGGCGGATGGGCAAGGGGCCGTTCGAGGCCGCCTACGACGGGGCCACCGAGGTCTGGGGCGCGGTGTTCGCCTCCACCCTGACCACCGTGGCCGTGTTCCTGCCCGTGGTCTTCATGGAGCAGGAGGCGGGGCAGTTGTTCAAGGACATCGCCATCGCCGTGACCTGCGCCATCCTCCTTTCCCTGTTCGTGTCGGTCCTGGTCATCCCCATGTTGGCCAACCAGTTCTACCGCATCGCCGAGAGGAAGAGCGAGAAGAAGGGCGACGGCCCGAGACAGCCCGCCGGATTGTCCCTGGTCAAGCGGGCCCTCAAGCCCTTGACCGCATTGGGCGGCAGGGTGGCGGATTTCGTCATGAAGCTGCTCTCCCTGGCCATCGACAACTGGAAGAGCCGGTTGATCACGGTGGTGGGCCTGGTGCTTGCCTCGGTGTTCATGGTCCTGACCATGTTCCCCAAGATGGAATACCTGCCCCAGGGCAACCGCAACCTGATCCTGAACATTCTCATCCCGCCGCCGGGGCTCTCCTTCGAGGAGCGCGACGACATCGGCAAATACGTCTTCGAGCAGGTCAAGCCGCACTTCCGCAAGAAGGTGGACGGCATGCCCGGCGTGCTGGACCTGTTCTACGTGTCCGCGCCGACCATCAACCTGTTCGGCGCCATGTCCGACGAGGAGCAGAACTCCCGTCCCCTGATCCCCATGTTCATGCGGGTCATGAATTCCATACCCGGCATGTTCGGCGTGTCGCTCCAGGCTTCCATCTTCGAGCAGGGAATCGGCGAGGGCCGCGTCATCAACGTGGATTTCTCGGGCGACGACCTGAACCAGCTGGTGGCCGTGGCCGGGACCATGTTCGGCATGACCATGCAGAACATCCAGGGCGCGCAGATCAGGCCCATCCCGTCACTCGAGCTGCTCTATCCCGAGGTCCGGTTCCATCCCTACCGCGACCGGGTGCGCGCGGCCGGGTTGACCGCCGAGGACCTCGGTGTGGCCGTGGACGTCATCCTCGACGGCCGCAAGATCGGCGACTACAAGGAAGAGGGCAAGAAGAAGGTCGACCTGGTGCTCAAGGCGGCCAGCGAGGACGTGGCCACGCCGGAAGAACTGTACTCCGAGCTGGTGGCGACCCCCAACGGCTGGGCCGTGCCCCTGTCCTCCCTGGCCGAGATGGAGAACACCTACGGCGTGACCCAGATCCGCCATCTGGAGCGGAAGCGGACCATCACCCTGCAGGTGACGCCGCCTAAGGACATGCCGCTTGAGCAGGCCATGGACACCATCGACCAGCAACTCCTTCCCGGCCTGGAGCAGACCGGCCTGATGCACGGCGTGACCGTGCAGCTGTCCGGTGCTGCCGACAAGCTGACCGTGACCAGGGACGCCCTCAAGTGGAACTTCCTGCTGGCGCTGATCATCACCTACCTGCTCATGTCCGCGCTGTTCGAGAACTTCATCTACCCGTTCATCATCCTGTTCACCGTGCCCCTGGCCGGTGCCGGAGGGTTCCTCGGCCTGAAGCTGGAGAACCTCCTCATCGCGCCCCAGGCACTGGACATCCTGACCATGCTCGGGTTCATCATCCTCATCGGCGTGGTCGTGAACAACGCCATTCTCATCGTGCACCAATCGCTGAACAACATCCGCGAGCACTCCATGGCCCACAAGGAGGCGGTGCTGGAGGCGACCCGGACGCGGCTGAGGCCCATCTACATGTCCGCCACCACGTCCATCTTCGGCATGCTCCCCCTGGCCGTTGCCCCGGGCCCCGGTTCGGAGCTGTACCGCGGGCTGGGCGCGGTGGTGCTCGGCGGCCTGGCCCTGTCCACCGTGTTCACGGTGTTCGTCATCCCGGCCCTGCTGATGTTCGTCATCGGCATGGAGAAGCCCGGCTCGAAGTCGGCCTAGGTCCGAAGCAATCAAAAAGGCGCACGCCCCCAAGGGAGCGTGCGCCTTTTTGCGTTTTGCCGGAGTCGGGCTATCTGTCCGCGCGGGTGGGGTTGTCCAGGACCCGTTCCGCTGCGGCGCGAATCTTTGCGCGGATTTCGTAATTCGACAGCCGGTTGGACAGGACGATGGAGCCGGGCTGCGCATAGCCGGCCGGTATGAGATTCAGGGCCAGGGCGTAAATGTCCTGAATGTCCAAATCCTCGAAGATGAAGTCCCCGAAGTATTCCTCCAGGATTTCAGGGATCAGTTCGGCGACGCGTTTCTCATTGCGGTTGACGATGTTGCTGACGTCGATGCCGTTTATGATCAGTGGATGCTGGCCCATGTAACTCACCTCGTGATGGTTTGGCGGTATCCGCCCGTTTATCCAAGCATACCCTTGTTTGGCGGGGTGTGCAACGCATCTGGTACGGTTCGTGCTTCACATTCTCGTGTGCCGGGGCGCGATGGGCGTCCGTGCGACCTGCGGAGGAAAGGAGTATGTCTACGCAACGTATTGAACATACTGTACAAGAGTACACGTATAAGCGGCCCAAACGGGCCCGCGAGGACGTGGAATTCCCCCTTGCCCCGGAGACGTCAAAAAGCCGTCAGGAAGACGGGACGGACTCCCGGGATGCAACGCGCGGGCGCATCCTGGCGCTGCTCAGGCAGGTGGAGGGGGAGGGGCAGGGCTCGCTCTCCTTCGCCGACGTGATCGCCCATCACGAGGCTGTCCAGTCCCGCTGGAACAGCGAGGTGGGCGAAGACCTGGCCGAACTCGGGGTGAACGTGGACGCTGTGTTCCGGCTCATGTACGACCCGGCGGGCGTGGTCACCGTGGCTGGCGGCCATTCGGACCAGGAGATGATCGACAGCTATTTCATCGCCAACCCGGGCAAGGTCCGCGAGCTCGGGGAGATTCTGCAATACGGCAGGCTCGCCTCCGCAGCCGGGACCGGGCTCAACAGGAACGAGCTGGAGCAGCCCCGGAGCGCCGAGGCCATGACCGAGTGGTATGCGTCCAACGTGAACCCTGCGTCCCTGTCCGGCGGGGGCGGGATGCTCTTCGGCGCGGGCGGCACGGTCTACCGGGGCCTGGACATCCGGGTCTGATTATCCTGCCTTTCTTGACACGATCCTTTTTTTTCGCCTAACCAGTTTCGGTAAATCCGAGTTCTCTGGAGGAATCGTCATGCTCAGAATGTCGGCTGTCCTGTCGCTTGTCCTGTGCCTGCCTCTGGCCGCGTTTGCCGGTGAGGCCGTGAATATCGATACCCTGGCCGGGCAATGGTCCTACGGCCAGACCGTGTCCAACGACGTGTACGTGGATGCGGTCGAGCTCGTCCCGGGCGAAAAGGGGCTTGGCGGGGTCATGACCTATATGGACGGGGAGGAGACCCGGCAGGACGTGTTTTCGAATTTTGCCGTGGACAAATGGGGGCGGATCACGTTCGTGACTACCCGGCCCAACGGCAGGGTGGCCAAGCACAGCGGTGAGCTGTGCAACAACGGCAACACCGTCCGGGGGAACTACAACCTCGGGTTCGGCGTGGGCGGGCGGTTCGTGCTCGATCGGTTTGTGGACGGCGCGCCGCCCTCGATGTGCGGCCGCTGGGAATACGGAATCATCAAGCCCGGAGACGGGAAAGCCGTTACCGGCGACGCCCTGCTGCTGGGTGATTCCAGCGGCCTGTTCGAAGGCTACCTGCATTACCGGACCATCGACACCTCGCCCAAGAAGATAGAGGGCAGGGTGGCCGATGACGGCACGCTCCTCTTCGAAATCTACGAGAAAAAGACCTACGTCCACCAGGGGCGGCTCGATGAAACCGGCACCGCCGTCGAGGGGACCTGGGCCGATTCCGGGCCCGGCAAGGGCCGCTTCACCATGCGGAAATTCACCGAATGACGACCGGCGCAGATCGCAAAAAAAGGGCATCCGTGGTTCGGATGCCCTTTTCCTTTTTCGCGGGAGCGGCTTACGCGTCGGCCTTGAGGTAGCCCTCCAGCCTGTTCATGCCTTCCTCGATGTTCTCCATGGAGGTGGCGTAGGAGAAGCGGATGAACCCTTCGGCGCCCTGGCCGAAATCGATGCCGGGAGTGACGGCGATCTTGGCCTTTTCCAGGATGTCATATGCCAGTTCAAGGGAACTGCCGCCGAATTTTTCGGCCAGGTGACGCATGTTGACCAGCGCGTAGAATGCACCCGTGGGCTCGTGTTTGATGGTGAACCCCATGTCCTTGAGCCGCTTGATCAGGTACACGCGCCGCTTGTTGTAGGTGTCGCGCATGCGCTCGACGTCCGGTTGCGCTTCGGTCAGGGCGGCCACGCCGCCCCACTGGGCCATGGTGTTGGCCGAGATGAAGAAGTTCTGGCAGAGGTTCTGCAGGGTGCGCATGAAGTGCGGGGGGGCGATGAGGTAGCCCAGCCGCCAGCCGGTCATGGCATAGGCCTTGGAAAAGCCGTTCAGGACGAACGCCTTGTCCGTGAACTCCAGGATGGAGTGCTCTGTTCCTTCGTACACCAGGCCGTGGTAGATTTCGTCCGAGACCACCCAGATGTCCCGTTCCTCGGCCAGTTCGGCGATGGCCTGCATGCGCTCTTTCGAGAGCAGGGTGCCGGTGGGGTTGGCCGGGGAGTTGATCAGGATGGCCTTGATGTCGCTGTTCTCGTCCAGGGCCTTGCGGATGGCCGACACCCGGTACTGGAACCCGTCGTCCTCGGAGACCGGGACCTTGACCGGCTCTCCCCCGGCGAAATTGATGAAGTTGTCGTAACAGGCGTAGCACGGGTCCGAGGTGATGACCTTGTCGCCCTGCTCCAGGATGGTGGAGAACAGGGACAGCATGGCCGGGCTGGTGCCCTGAGTCACGGCGATGTTGGCCGGGTCGACGGTCACGCCGTACCGGGTCCGGTAATCCTCGGCGATGGCCTCGCGCAGTTCCAGGATGCCCAGGGAGTGGGTGTAGTGGGTGCGGCCCGCCTCCAATGCCCGGCAGGAGGCGCGGTTGATGCAGGCGGGCGTGTCGAAGTCCGGTTCGCCCACGCACATGCGGATCACGGATTGCCCCGCCTTCTCCATGGCCTCGGCCTTTTCGTTGAGTTCCATGACCAGAAACGGGGTGATGTCGCGGCAGCGTTTGGAAATACTCATGGTGATGTCCTGATATGAACGGGAAACCCCGCCCCGCGCCGAGTCGGCATGAGGCGGGGTGTATTAATCGATATGCAGCTATTTAGGCTACTTCCACAACCTCGATATCAAACACGAGGGTCTGGCCTGCCAGGGGGTGGTTGCCGTCCAGGGTGACCAGTTCCTCATCGAATTCGGTGACGCGGACATAGGCGGGCTGGCCGTCCTCGGTGCGGATTTCCAGCATGATGCCCACTTCCAGTTCCACGTTGGGAGGGAGCTGTTCCTTGCGCACCTGGAAGACCAGCTGGTCGTTGGGTTCGCCGTAGCCTTCCTCGGGCGGAATCTCCGTGGTGACCGTATCCCCGACGGATTTGCCGAGGACGGCCTTCTCGAAACCGGCGATGACCATGCCTTCGCCCAGCTTGAATTCCAGGGGATCGCGTCCTTCGCTGGAGTCGAATTGGGAACCGTCGGCTTTCAGCGTTCCGGTATAGTGGACCTTGACCGTGCTGCCGTTCTGAGCAGTCATAGCGTCTCCTGTGATGTGCCTCCGCACGCCCAGCCTGAATCGTGGCGGCGCATTAGCGCCATTCGGCGGGAGCGGGATGTTTGCCGTCCAATGGAACGGTTGCCGGGGGCGTTGATTATTTCGATACTCTATCGCGTATTCGCGTTACTTACAAATGGGCGGCCTGCGGCAGGCCGTTTTAGAAGTCGAAGTTCAGGACCCGGCGGACTTCGTCCATGGTCCGGGCCGCGAATTCGCGCGCCTTTGCGTTGCCGGCGTTCAGGATGTCCCGGACCATGTCGTCGGAGCAGGCGGCGCGGCGTTCCTGAAGGGGCGTGAGGAACGCTTCCAGGGACTCCATGAGCACCTTCTTGCAGTCCACGCAGCCCCAGGTGGCGTTGCGGCAGCCTTCCTGAATCTCGGGCAGCCGGGCCGGATCGGTCATCAGCTTGTGGTACGGGTACAGGTTGCAGACGTTGGGGTCGCCCGGATCGGATTTCCGGAGACGGCTTTCATCGGTCTTCATGCCGCGCACCTTGGGCAAAATCTCCTCGAGGGGCTCGGAGAGCATGATGGAGTTGCCGTAGCTCTTGGACATTTTGCGACCGTCCAGGCCGTCCAGCTTGCATTCCTCGGTGAGCATGTCCGCCGGTTCCGGGAACAGCTCGGTGTTGTTCAGGTGGTTGAAGCGGCGGGCGATCTCGCGGGTCAGCTCCAGGTGCGGCAGCTGGTCCTTGCCCACGGGCACGGCGCACGGTTTGTACATGAGGATGTCCGCGCTCATGAGCACGGGATAGCCGAGGAACCCGAAGGAGTTCAGGTCCTTTTCCGCCAGCTGTTCCTTCTGGTCCTTGTAGGTGGGACACCGCTCAAGCCAGCCCAGCGGGGTGAACATGCCGAGCAGCAGGTTCAACTCGGCGTGTTCCTTGACCATGGACTGCTGGAAGATGCTGCACTTTTCCGGGTCCAGGCCCGAGGCGACCCAGTCCTTGACCAGCCCGGGCACGAAGCCCTTGGTGCGCGTGGGATCGGAATATTCGCTGGTCAGGGCGTGCCAGTCGGCCACGAAATAGAAACAGTCGTACTCTTCCTGAAGTTTGACCCAGTTGGCGATGACGCCGAAGTAGTGGCCGAGATGGAGGGGGCCGGTAGGCCGCATGCCTGAAACGATGCGTTGTCTTTCGCTCATGGTGATGCTGTGTGGCTAGAGGGTTACATGGGAATCCCGAGAAGGGATGCGAAGCCGGTGACAAAGGGCAGGATGATCTCGCCCACCAGGCTGAACCCGGTGAACCGTCCCAGCAGGATGACGCCGATGAGGATGATGAATCCGTACCGGCTCAGGCTCATGTACTTGTACGCGGCCCGGGGTGGAAGAAAGTACGCCACCACGTTGCTGCCGTCCAGCGGCGGAATGGGCAACAGGTTGAACGCGCCGAGGATCAGGTTCACGAACACCCCGAAGTAGGTGATGGCGTAGAGTGAACTGCGGCCGGTGACGCCGAAGGCCCCCAGCATGTGGAAGGCCAGCGCGAACAGCGCGGCCAGGGTGAAGTTGATGCCCGGCCCGGCCATGGCGGTGTACATCATGCCCTTGCGCGGGTCGCGGAAATAGCGGGCGTTGACCGGCACCGGCTTGGCCCAGCCGAACTGGACGAAGAAGAAGGCCAGGGTGCCGAGCGGGTCCAGGTGCTTCAGGGGATTGAGGGTCAGCCGCCCCTGGGACTTGGCCGTGGGGTCGCCGAGGAGATAGGCCACGTATCCGTGGGCCACCTCATGGAAGACCAGGGCCACGAGCAGGCCCGGCGCCATGACCGCGTAGCGTTGGATGTCGGCCGAAGTGAAATCGAACATGCGAAGCGGCTACCACGTAAGGGGGTGGCGCGGCAAGGGGAATATCCCGGGCGGGCTGACGGGCAGGTGCGTTCCGGGCGGTCAGACGATTTTCGCCCTGGACAGAAGTTTGATCAGCCGCTTGAGCATATCCGGCTCGGCCAGCCCCGGGGTGTCCATGATCCGCTTGAGGGCGTCGAAGGGAGCCATCGCCCGCCGGTAGGGAAGGGTCCGGGTGAAGTTGTCGTACACGTTGCACAGGGCCACGGCCTTGACCTCGAGGGGCAGGTCGTCCGGGGTCGCCTTGGTCGGGTAGCCCTTCCCGTCGGGGCGTTCATGGTGGAACAGGATGCAGTTGGAGGCGATGACCGGCAGGTTGAAGTACGAGCAGGCGCGGACGCCCAGCATGGGATGCAGGGCGAGGATGGCGTGGTCGTCCGGAGAAAGGGAGGCCGGGTTTGCGGCGGTGATGTCCCGGGGCAGCTCCGTCTTGCCGATGTCGTGGAGCAGGGCGCCCATGCCGCAGGCCAGGGTCTCGTAATCGCCCGATCGGTATTCCTGGAGCAGGTTGACCGTGTAGACCATGGTGCTGATGCCGTGGTGGTAGGTGTCGTATCCCTTGCCCATGAACTGGGATAGGTGGCGGAGCGAATCCGGGGACTGCATGAAGCCGGAGCTGTTCTGGAGGAGGCTTTCGAACCGCTTGTACCGATTGGCAAACGCCGGTCCGGGCAGATTCTTTTCGAACAGCTCCCGGCCCATGGCGATGGCCGTGTTGGTCCACGCCTTGGTGCGGTCATCCAGGGGGATAGACTCGTCTTCAAGAAGGGCGCGGATGTGCTCCGTGAGATATTGGCGATACAGCTCGATGTCGCGGGTGGCTATATAGAGCTTGGTGATGTTGTTGAGCAGTTCCTGCCGCTTGTCCCTGGACAGCTTTCTTCCCTGGCCGTTGAACAGCACGTAGCTGTTGTCGTGGCGGAGGTATATTTCGAAATTGCCCTGGAAATCGGGTCGGATGGTGAGGGGGGAAATGGGCGTGTAGTGCTGTTTGGTCTGGTTTGCCATTCCGGTCTCCTGTGTGCGGGCAGGGGGCGGGCCTTCATGCGACATGGGGCACGATACCATGCCGGATGGCCGAAATATACCCCCAAAAGGGAAGACGCCCCGCTGCACACACTCAGCGGGGCGTCGGTCCAAAGGGTTGAAGAAGGAGTATTGCCGAAAATCTAGACGCCGGCCTTGGTAAGGGCCATGCGGACCTTGTCCTTGAGTTCGGACAGGTCCACGGACTTGACCACGTAGTAGTCCGCCGCGATGGATTTCAGATCATGCTGAAAGGAGTCGTAGGCAGTGGAAAGGATGACCGGAATCTGCTGGTCCTTGGTACGGATTTCCTGAAGCAGGTCGAGCCCGGACCGGTTGACCCCGAGCTTGATGTCCAGAATGACGATGGTCGGTTTCTCCCGGCTGATGACATCGAGGATGTCCTCTTCGCCGTCCGAAGTGGCCACCGTGTATCCCTCGGCTTCCAGCTCTTCCCTGTAGAGCATGCGTATGTGCTTTTCGTCGTCGACTACGAGAATATTCGCTTGAGTCATGAGGATTCCTCCTTGGGGCGTTAGCCTCGCTTTCAACATAGGCGATAGATTACTTTTGGGTCAACATCGGTTTTGTTTTTTCTTGAAAGATTATCATCTGCCTCCCGCCGGAATCGATTTGGGCCCGCCATTTCCGCCATTACCCGCCAAAGAGGAGGGTTGAACTCCGGGGCCGACCTGCGTAGTGTCCCCCCACCTGTCGGCCGTCAAAGCGCCTGCGGGAAGGAGAAAACCATATGATTACCGTCAAACTGGAACCGGACGGAAAGGTCATCGAGATGTCCGACACGCGCTCGGTGCACGCTGTGCTCAACAAATTGCAGCTCCGTTCCACCATGGCCATCGTCGTCCGTGACGGCGAACTGCTCACCCCGGACCGCATGCTGAAAAACGGCGACGCGCTCATGGTCCGCAAAGTCACCTCGGCAGGCTAGGGGGAAGCGCCATGAAATGCATACGCTGCAAAGCGCCCGCCCACGTCGCCCTGCCCAGTCATCACTCCGGGTTCTGCAAGGATTGTTACCCGCTCTTCTTTACCAAGCAGGTGGAAACCGCCATCCGCCGCGAGAAGATGTTCACCTTTGACGACCGCGTCCTGGTCGCCCTGTCCGGCGGCAAGGATTCCCTGGCGCTGATGCTCGAGCTGCATCTGCAGGGTTACGACGTCACCGGCCTGCACATCGACCTCGGCATCCCCGACTCGTCCGAGAAGGCCCGCAAAAAGGTGGAAAACTTCTGCGACCTGCACGGCCTCACCCTCGAAGTCTTCGAGATGGCCAAATGGGGGTTGCCCATCCCGGACGTGAAGGCGCACGTCAAGCGCCCGGTCTGCGCCGTCTGCGGCAAGATGAAGCGCCACCACTTCAACCGCATCGCCGTGGAGGGCGGCTTCGACGTCCTGGCCACCGGCCACAACCTGGACGACGAGGTGGCCCGGCTGTTTGCCAACACCCTGCGTTGGGACACGGCGTACCTGTCCGATCAGGGGCCGGTCCTGCCCGCCGCCGAGGGGTTCGTGCGCAAGGTCAAGCCGCTGTTTCGCCTGAGCGAGTTCGAGACCGCCAACTACGCCTTCATGAAGGGCATCGAGATTCATTCCGATCCGTGCCCCTATGCCTCGGGCGCGAGCTTCACCGGCCACAAGGAACTGTGGGGCGAGCTTGAGCACCGCAGCCCCGGCCAGAAATTCCAATTCTATCAGTCGTTTCTCAAGACGGGGAAACCCGCCTTCGCCGCCATGGAGAAGGAGACCGGGGCCACGCTCGCGCCGTGCGCCGAGTGCGGTTCTCCCACCAGCGCCGAGACCTGCTCGGTCTGCCGCATCAAGGCGGCGGTCCGGGAAAGCAAGGCCAAGGACGCCGGGTAACCGATGGCCGCGCCCCGCGTTTCCGTGACCATGCCCTGCTACAACTGCGGGGACACCGTGGGCAGGGCGCTCGATTCCCTGCTGGCGCAGACCCTTGCGGATTTCGAGGTGGTGGCCGTGGACGACGGCTCCACGGACGACACCGGGGCGGTCCTGGCGGAATACGCCCGCCGGGACCGCCGCGTCCGTACCTTCGCCGTCAACCACGGAGGCGTGATCGCGGCGGCCAACGCGGCCATCGACGCGGCGCGGGGCGCCTACATAGCCCGTATGGACGCGGACGACGAATCCCTGCCCGGGCGGCTGGCGGCCCAGGCCCGGCTTCTGGACGACAACCCGGACATCGGCCTGGCCGGCTGCCGGGTGCGTTTCGGCGGTTGCCGGGAGAACTGCGCCGGGTACGCCCACTACGTGGACTGGACCAACACGCTCCTGACCCCGGACGCCATCAGCCTGAACCGGTTCGTGGAATTTCCGGTGCCCAACCCGTCCATCATGTTCCGGCGCGACTGTCTGGAGGCGCACGGCTCCTATCGGGACGGCGATTATCCCGAGGACTACGAGCTGCTCCTGCGCTGGTCGGAGGCAGGGGTGCGCATGGCCAAGGCGGACGCGGAGCTGCTCGTCTGGAACGATCCGCCCGACCGGCTGTCCCGCACCCATCCGCGCTACGACGTGGACGCCTTCTACCGCATCAAGACCGAGTACCTGGCCCGCTGGCTGGCCGACAACAACCCGCACCATCCCACCGTGCACATCCTCGGCTCGGGCCGCACCACGCGCAAGCGCGCGGACATGCTCCTGGCGCACGGCGTCGAGTTCGCGGCCTATTACGACGTGGACCCGCGCAAGATCGGGCATGTGGTCAACGGGGTGGAGGTCCGGGACCGCGCCGATGTGCCGGAGCCGGGCGGGGCGTTCTGCGTCCCCTACGTGGCCAGCCGCGGGGCGCGCGAGGATATCGCCGGGTTCCTCGAAGGGCGCGGATACGTCCTGGGCCGGGATTATATCCCCGCCGCCTAGCCATCGTTTCCGATCTCTGGCATTCTCTCACCGACCCCACAGAAACACGCGAGAGGCAGCCATGAGCGAACCGTCCCCCGATACCGTCGAATCCCGTCCCGTGAAACCCCGCAAGCCGTGGCTGGCCGGGCTGTCGTCCCTGCTCGCCACCGGCGTGGGCCAGGTCTACAACGGCCAGTGGAGGAAGGGAGTGGGCTTTTTGGCCGCAGAGCTGGTCTTCGGCCTGCTCATGATCCCGTTTTTCAAGGATTTCACCTCCATGCTCATCCTCCTGGCGTTCCTGCTGGGATTCAACCTGTTCGTGGCGGGCGAGGCCTATGCCACGGCCAGGGGCATGCGGGCCTTTGTCCCGGGGCGGTCCAACCGGTGGTGGATTTATGCGGCCTTTCTGGCGGGCGGGCTGGGCCTCGGCCTGGTGTTCGACCAGGTGGTCACGGGACGGTTCTACCGGACCTACAAGGTCCCGTCCCGATCCATGGTCCCGACAATTCTGGTGGACGACCATTTCATGGTCGAGATTCTGGGCGCGGACGATCCCGTGGAGCGCGGGGATATCGTCATTTTCCGTTCCCCGATCGGGGATGAGCGGGATTTCGTGAAGCGGGTGATCGGCCTGCCGGGCGAGACCGTAGAGATTCAGGGGCAGGCGGTGTTCATCGACGGGGTGGAGCTGGACGAGCCCTACGCCCTGCACGCCAAGCCGGGCGTTGTTCCCGGACCGGACGATTACGGGCCGGTCATCGTGCCGGAGGGGACCTGTTTCGTGCTTGGGGACAATCGGGCGGAGAGCTTCGATTCCCGCATGTTCGGGCCGGTGGACAGGAAGACGATCACGGGCCGCGCCCTGTATATCTATTTCCCCGGCAATGCTGGCGGCGAAGGGTGGGGCCGCCGGCTGGGCATGAAGTTCGAGTAGCCTACCAGAATTCCCGCGTGGTCAGGAGGCCGTGGGCCTGGTTGATCTTGAGGGGATGCACTTCGGTGATGCCCAGGGCATCCATGTAGCCGAGGACCAGGATCAGGTTGGTGAACCGGGTGGCTGCATATTCGCTGTCGAAATCCTCGTCCGGCCTTCCGGTCCATTTTTTCAGTGTCGCTTCCACTTCTTCGCGGGTGAAGGAGGGTTTGCGGTCGCCCATGACTTCGGGGATGGAGTAGTAATGGACTCCGCCGATGCCGGCCACGAGCATGTTGCCGCTGCGGATTTTCGCCTTGAGCACGGTGGGGACGGCCACCATGGCGTGGGCCTTGATGTAGGCCAGGGCCTGGTTGACTTCCCGGGAGCTGACCGGGTTGGGCGTGGTCGTGGTGTCCGGGTTCTTTTTCTGGATGATCTCGATGACCGCGTTCTTGAAGGTGACCGAGGCCATGGAGTCGAGATAGAAGAGCAGGCCGCCGTCGGTCCTCCGGGCGGTCATCTGCATGCTGCCGCCGCCGATGTCCCAGACCAGCAGTTCCCGTGAGGCGGTCCCGAGGGCCTGCTGCGCGGCATGGAAGCTCAGCATGGCCGCCTGCTGTTCGGATATGACCCGGCTCTGGATGCCGGTTTCATCCTCGATGCGCACGAAATATGCCCGGCCGTTTCTGGCCTGGCGGAATACGGACCCTCCGGCGGCCGAATATTCCATGGCCTTCAATTCGTCCGCTTGCCGCTTGATCCGGATCAGGGCGTCTATGCCCTTGTCCATGATGGCCGCACTCAGATTGGAGTCGTACGAGCGGTCGAGGTCCTCGGCGAAATCGATCTTTTCGGACAGGGTCTCGATGATTTCGACCACCCGGCCCGAGGCGATGTCCACATCGGCCACCGTGCACTTGATGGCTGCGGAACCGACGTCAAATGCAGCCCGCCGAACCACCGTGGCGTCCTGGGCCTGGCCGATGGCGGCAAACAAGAGGCAGGCGATGCAGCCCGCGAGGATCGTGATGCGTTTTATCAAGAGCGTGTCCTTCCCTGTGGAACATTCAATAATGTCGTATACCTAAAATTCATGAATTGCGCAATTCGACCGTTTCCCGGGGCTACTGCTTGGTGGACCTGTAGGTCTTTCGGTTGCGCCTGAGTTGATACTTGGCGACCGCCTCGTTGTGCTCGGCGAGTGTTTTGCTGAAATGGTGGGAGCCGTCGCCCATGGCCACGAAGTAGAGGAAAGCGTGCTTTTCAGGGTGCACGGCGGCCATGAGCGCGTCCAGGCCGGGCGAGCAGATGGGGCCGGGCGGCAGGCCGCGATGGACGTAGGTGTTGTACGGGTTGGCCTTGTCCAGGAGGTGGTTCTTCCTGATGTTGCCGTCGAACTCCGGTCCCAGTCCGTAGATGATGGTCGGGTCGCACTGGATGAGCATCCGCTTCCTGAGCCGGTTGTGGAACACGCCGGATATCCGCGCCCGTTCGGTCACGTCGCCGGTCTCCTTCTCGATGAGGGAGGCCAGGATCACGGCGCGGTGCAGCTCCTTGAATCCGGGCAGCCCCTCGGGCCAGACCTTGGTCGCGTTCTTGATGAATTCCTTGATCATGGTCTCGGCCATGTATCGGGACCGGTCGCCGCGCGGCGGGGTGAGCAGGTAGGTCTCGGGAAAGAGGTAGCCCTCGGCGTCCCCGGCCTCGATGCCGTAGCGGTCCAGCAGTTCCGGGTCGGTCACGGCCTGGGCAAAGGCGGCGTATGAGCCGAGTCCGGCCTCGTCGATCTCGCGGGCGGTCTGCCACCAGGTCAGGCCCTCGCGGACGGACACCTTTTTCATGATGCCTGCCGAGGTGGTCAGCTCGCTCAGCACCTTTTCCGGCACCCAGCCGGTTGAGAGCAGGAACTCCCCGGCGCGGATGGACGCGTCCCTGCCCGTGCGCCGGGCCAGCTTGAGGAAGCGGCGGGCGTCGGTGATGACGCCCCGGTCCTTGAGGTTGCGGGCGATGGTGGTGAAGATCTGGCCCGGCTCCACCCGGAAGATCACGTCATTGCCCGGCGTCTCGGGCGGCACCGTCAGGAACTGCTCCTCCTGCCACGCCTTGTGCCAGTGGTAGCCGCCCACGCCGATGCCCGCCAGCAGGGCCAGCGCAAGGAGTGTGATCAGGATTGTCCGCTTTCCAGCCATGATCTCAGGATGATGACGGCGGCCTGGCTGTCCAGGGCCATCTTTTTCTTTTTGCCGCGCAGTCCGGCGGCATTGAGTTCCTCTTCGGCCTCCGCCGAGGTCAGCCGCTCGTCCATGAGCCGGACGGGGACGTCTGTCCTGCGGGCGAGCGATTCGGCGAAATTCCGGGCCTGCCGCGTGGTCAGGGTGTCGTCGCCCTCAAGGGAGAGCGGCAGTCCTACCACCACGGTTTCGATGGATTCATTCTGAATGATTTCGATGAGTTCGTCAAAGAGTGCGTCGCGGGTCGTGCGCGTGAGGGTGGTCAGCGGCGAGACCAGCGTGCCCGTGGGGTCGCAGACCGCCAGGCCCACGCGCTTGAGGCCGAAGTCGATGCCGAGGGCGCGCACCTAGAGGTCCTCCAGGGACTTTTTCATCCGGTAGCCCATGGCCTGCACGTCGGCAATGAGCTGCCCGGCCCCGTCAATGACTTTCACGGCATAGGTCGCCATGTGCCCTCCGGCGGACAGCTCCTCTGCGGTGGCGGTGAGCACGCCGCCTGTGGCGGGATTGAGATAGGCGATGGACAGGTTCACGGCCAGGGCCACGTTTCCGCGGCTGTTGGCGGCGGCCCCGAAGGCGGTCTCGGCCAGGGTATAGATGGCCCCGGCATTGACGGTCCCGAATGGATTTCTGTGCTCGTCCCGGACTTCCATCCGGCAGACGGCCGACCCGGGCGCGACCTCCACGACCTCCACCCCGACCAGCCGCCCGAAGGCGTTCTTTTCCCCGAGCAATGCTTTCACGCCGTCAGCGTTCATGACTTTCTCCAGAAGTTTCCTCTAACAAACACGCAACCCGGCCAGGGTCAAGAGGCAGAGTCTCCCGCCGGAGTTCTTCCCCGAGACGATACCCGCGAATCGGCCCTGGATAAACGGCGCACCATGCATGGAACATGGTGCGCCGCACAGACTGTCTTTTGGGGCTCAAACGGAAAACGAAATCGATGTCCGGTGAGGCGGTCGAAGGCTTACGCCCCTTTCCTCTCGGCGTTTTTGAGCAATTCCTTGAGCTCGCGCTTCCACCGTTTGCCGCCCACGGTTTCGGCCAGGTATTCCACGGCGTGGATGACCCGGTTGTGCCGTTTCATCTGCAGCATGGAACGCTTGATGCCCACCTTGCAGGACGGGCAGCCGACCACCACGGGCTTGTGCCTGTCGGCGCCCAGGTCCTCGGCGAGCTGTTCCTTCTTGCGGTCGCGCAGCCTGTTGTAGATGGCCGGGCTGGTCATGGCCCCGAGGCCGGATTCGCCGCAGCAGCCGGGGGAGAGGTCCACCTCGGCGGCGGTCAGTTTGGCCAGTGCGGTCCGGTACATTTCCGGGGCCTTCAACTTGGCCACGCCGGTCCACTCCGTGTGGCAGGCCGCGTGGTAGAGCACGGGCTCGGCCCCGCGCATGGCGGGCAGTCGTTCCATGAGGAACTGGACCACGTCGAGGTGCTTGAGCGGGTCGGCCAGTTCCGAGGAGAAGTCGTAGGTCTCCAGGGACTCGCGGCAGGTGCCGCAGGCCGTGAGCAGGGTGGTGGCCTTGAGACCGGCCTTGCCGGTCTTGACCAGCAGGTCCAGGAAGGCCTGGACGTTGCGGTGGCGGTTGGTCTTGTAGGCTTCCTCGCAGCCGCTCGCCAGCAGCGGGTAGCCGCAGCACATGTGGTGGTCGGGCAGGACCACGTTCACGCCCGCCTTGAGCAGCAGGTAGACCGAGGCCTTGCCGATGGACCGGGAGAAGAGCGACGCGCCGCACCCCGGGAAGTAGAGCACGGTGTCGTCGCGGTCCGCGCCCGGGGACTTGAAGATGGAGCCCTTTTCCAGTTCCAGGCTCTGGGCGAGGTTGCGGAAGTCGATGGACGGGCTGCGGTGCTTGACCACGGGCGATTCGATCCGGGACAGCCAGCGGGCCGGGATCATGCCGATGGTCTTGTCCTGGAGGGATTGCCCCACGGACAGCACCTTGGCCGCAATGGGCAGGGTGGCGGCCGGGTCCTTGGCCAGGTTCCGCAGCACGATCTGCTTGATGGGGTGGCCGGACTTGCCCTTGGAGTCTAGGAAGGAGCGCATGGACAGGGCGGCCCCGGCGGAGTCGATCTTCACCGGGCAGGCGGCCTGGCATTTGCCGCAGGCCGTGCAGTGGTCCATGAGGTCGCGCAGCTCGGCCATCAGTTCATGGGCGGGCTCGCCGGTCTGGACCTGCGAATAGTAGATGCCCTCGATGAGCGCGCCGAGCGCGATGTTCTTGTTGCGCGGGTGGTACATCAGCCCCTTGGCCGGGTGGTACATGGGGCAGACCTGCTTGCACTTGCCGCAGCGGGTGCAGGTCTGGATATTCCTGAGCAGCCCCATGAGGGCTTCCTTGTCCTTGAGGGCCGTGGCGTTCAGGTCCTGAATGAGCCGGTTGAAGGAGAAGGTGAACGGCTTGCTCGGCAGTTGGCGCGAGGTCAGCTTGCCGGGGTTGAATATCCCGTTGGGGTCCACCTTCCTGCGGTAGGCCTTGAGCGCCTCGATCTTTTCCTCGGACAGGAAGGCGATCTTGGTGATGCCGATGCCGTGCTCTCCGGTCACCTGCCCGCCGATCTCCAGCACGCGGGCCATGACCGTGTCGGCGGCCTCGTGGGCCGAGGCGAGCATTTCCGCGTCGTTGGAGTTGACCGGCAGGTTGACGTGGCAGTTGCCGTCGCCCGCGTGCATGTGGTTGGCGATGACGATGCGCTTTAACTGCATCTCCTGCCACAGCGCCTTTATCTCGCGGTCGAGCTTGGGATAGGTGTCGCGCAGCTTGAGGAACAGGAACCGGCATTGCGCCTCCTGTTCGGTGTCGGAAAAATCGGTGGACGCAACCTTGCCCGACAGGATGTCGCCGATGCGCCTGCGCGCTTCCCTGACGTCCTCGTCGTGCTCGTTGACGCCTTCCAGGTCCATGACCTTGTCCAGGGTCTTGTCGTATATCTTGGCCAGGTAGATGAGGTTCAGGTCCTCCAGGAACTCGGAAAAGTCCGGGATGACCTGCATGGGGATGACAACGTCCTCGTTGATCTTGAAGCCGGAGGTGCGCCGGGCGATGGCGGACAGCTTGTGCCGGTCCTCCCAGAACAGTTCGGCCTCCTTTTCGTCCCGGGCCGCGAAGATGTCCACGCCGTCATAGGGCTTGGCGATGGCGAGCACGGTCTGGGTGGCCCCGTCCAGGGCCTCCTTGTCGTTGGAGTCGAGCTGGACGATGATCACCGAAATGGGGTCGCCCTCGTACTGGGTGGACTTGGTCTGGTACTCGATGGCCTGCACGTACTTGGGGCCGAATTCCTCCAGGGCCGAAATCTTGACCAGGTCGCCTTCCTCGCGGATGGTGTTGCGCATGCCGACGATATCCTTGATGACGAGCATGGCGTTGCGCATGTTGCGGCCGAAGAATTCCAGACAGAGCACGCGGGAGTGTGCGAGCTGCGGGTAGCAGACGAAGGAGCAGGTGGTGATGATGCCGTCCGTGCCTTCCTTCTGCACGCCGGGCAGGCCGCCCAGGTACTTGTTGGACACGTCTTTGCCCAGGCCCTTGCCCCGGATCTCGTCGCCCTTGAGGGTCACGGTGTCGATGTGCGCGCCCTGTTCGTCGGTGATGTCGAAGATCGCCTCGTCGAACTCGTAAATCTTGTGGCGCGGGTGGTCCCGGCGGGTCACGGTGATGAGCGAGCCGTCGGGCCGGACCATGCGGTAGGACAGGATGTTGTCGATGGTGGTGCCGTACTCGAAGGCGAAGGGGCCGCCCGCGTTTTCGGCGATGTTGCCGCCCAGGCTCGATCCCGCCTTGGAGGCCGGGTCCACGGTGAAGAGCAACCCCTTTTTGGCCGCGGCCTGGATGGCGTTTAATGTGATCACGCCGGACTGCGTGGTCAGGGTGCGCTCGTCAGGGTCGATGTCGATGATCTTCTTGAACCGGGAGAGCGACAGGATGACGCACCGCGCCTGGGCCGGGATGGCTCCGCCCGTTGCGCCGGTGCCGCCGCCGCGCGGGATGATGCCGAAGTCCATCTCGTTGGCCAGCCGGACAACGGACTGGATCTGCGCTTCGGTCTCGGGGAAGAGCACGAGCATGGGCAGTTCCATGCGCAGGTCGGTGGCGTCCGTGGCGGACTCCACGCGGCTGTGCGGTTCGTGGCCGATGGCGTCTTCGGGCATGAAGGCGCGCAGCCTGTCGATGATGGCGTCGCGGAAGGCGAGCTCGCGGTCGTGGCGTTCCCAGAACAGCTCGATGCCTTTTTCCAGGATTTTGGCGAATTCGCGGTCCAGCATGGGCTTGGACATGTTCAGCCGCCGTTCCACGGCCTTTTTGACCATTTCGGGATCAATGAAGGGATTGTATCGGACAAGAAAGAGTTCCGCCGCCAGGTTGGAGGCGAGTTTCTTCACTTTGTCCGGCCAGTTCTGGAAGCGCTCCATGTCCACCACGCCGAAGGCGCGGGTGATGAGCTGTTCGTCCGATATGGAAATATGGGGACCGAGTTGGGCCATTACTGATTACTCCATGAGTTGGTGAAGGAGTGAGAGTTAAGCCCTTTTTTTTGCATTGGCAAGTTTGACGGGGAGGGATATCCGCGTCGCTCAATGATCCGGCAACATATACCCGTCTCTCCTATTGACGGGGCGCAACTCCCATGCGATTTTTGCATTCAGTGCAGTTGCCCCGTGTCGGCCGTGACGTTTGTGGCCGGGGCAGCCCAAACGGCGACTTCGTTCCCGGAGATTTTTCATGCACATGGACCCACTGATTCCCGGCATAGTTGGCGCAGCGTTTTGCATCCTTGTCATCGGGTTTGTCATGGAGCGGTTCAGGCAGCCTTCGGTTATCGGTTATATCTTGGCCGGTATCGTTCTCGGACCGCAGGGTTTGGCATTGATCCAGGATCAGGCCGTGATCGCCCGGATGGGAGAGTTCGGGGTGATCCTGCTCCTGTTCTTTGTGGGGATGGAAGTGCCGCTGGCAACGCTGCTCAAGCATTGGCTCGTGTCGGGCCTCGGAACCCTGTTGCAGATAGTGTTGAGCCTGGGCTGCACGTGGGCGATCGGCACTTTCTTCGGGTGGCCCGTCGCCAGGATCGTTTTGCTCGGCTTTGTCGTCAGCCTGAGCAGTACGGCTGTGGTCCTCAAATATCTTGAACTCCGCGACCAACTCCATACCCGGTTGGGTTCCAATCTGATCGGCATTCTGCTGGTGCAGGACGTCGCCATCGTCTTCATGCTCATAGCCATGCAGTTCTTGAGGGGGCAAACTCCGTCTGCAGGGGAGTTGGTGCTTCAAGGCATCGGTTGCGTTGCAAGCCTGCTGCTCATCGCGTTTCTTGCCCGGAAAAAACATATCAATCTTCCATGCTACCAGAATTTTTGCGGAAAGGGGGACAAGGAGTACGAGGTTTTCATGGCGTTGATCCTGTGCTTCGGGCTTGCGTTGGTCTCCGGCCTTTTGGGCCTTTCGGCCGGTCTGGGAGCCTTCCTGGCGGGCCTTGTCGTGTCTTCGGCAAAGGAAACGCAATGGGTTCATGAGAATCTGAATCCGTTCAGGGTCGTGTTTCTGGCGCTGTTTTTCGTGTCTATCGGCACGCAGATCGACCTCGATTTCATCAGGCTCAACACTATGGCTTTGCTGATGCTTGTGCTGGTTTTGTTCGTCACGAACACGTTCATCAATGCGTCCATCCTGCATGTGCTGCGGACACCATGGCACGAAAGCCTTCTCGCCGGAGCATTGCTGTCCCAGATAGGCGAATTCAGTTTTGTCCTGGCCGCAGTGGGGCACGAAGCATCCATTATCAGCGATTACGCGTACCACATGACCATTTCCACGATCGTTTTTTCCCTTATCCTGACACCGGCGTGGGCCATGCTCATTGAGCGATCCACGGCTGCGTGGAGGCGACGGTCGCCAACGTCATGAAAGGTATCCGGCGTCCAGGGGCATTGCGGTTTGTCCGCTGTTCACGATCTGCCGCGAGATGATGGAATGCCGCCTTCCAGGGACGTGAAAAGGCCCTGATGGGTGGTGTCCATCAAGGCCTCGGCTGCTGAGCGTCGATTTTTTTGCGTGCTGTTCCGTATTACGCCACCTGAGACGTCCCCTCGTCTTCGCCGCCCCGGTTTCGCTTCAATTCCACGCCGCTGTGCTCGAGCGCGGCGAGCATGCCGCGTTTCTTCAACTCGGTGATCAGGCCGAGGTGTTCGGCGCGCTCGATGCCGTCCTCTGTCAGGGCGATGACCGGGTCGGCCATGAACAGGCCGGAGTCCAGCATCTCCTGTATCGCGCCCTTGCCGTAGAAGTGGGGGGAGTAGCGCTTCAGGCCGCCCTTGATGAATTTTTCGATGCACTGGTCAACCAGGGATATGCTCTTCATGGGAAGTCTCGGATACCGTTGGTGTTGTTTTCTAGATATTTACTTGAAAATGTCATGAAGGGCAACGGTCTGTGTGCGGTTTTCGGCGATGCGGGGAAAAAAGGAAGGGCGCGGCACCAATTGCCGCGCCCCAATACCGGAGGTAAGCCGGAACGGATCCGGCGAACTGTTATTTTAGAAGCGCTCGAATTCCTCTGACTGGTCATCCATGGCCAACTCCATGCCCGTTTCGGCTGCGGAGGGTTCCGCCGTGGGCAGGGCGGCGGGCGCGGTCCGGGCGACGCTCACCCTGGTTCCGGCGCTGTGGCCGCGCCCGTGCCCATTGATCTTGAAGAAGGCCATGGTCGATTGCAGCATCTGGCCCTGTGCGGACAGCTCCTCGCTGGTGGAGGCCATCTCCTCGGAAGCCGTGGCGTTCTGCTGGATGACCTGGTCGAGTTGGCTGATGGCCTGGTTGACCTGTATCGCGCCCGCGTTCTGCTCGTCGCTGGCCGCGGATATCTCCTGCACCAGGGCGGCGGTCTTTTCGATGTCCGGGACCAGTTGTTTCAGCATGGTGCCGGCCTTGTCGGCCACGGCCAGGCTGGAGCTGGACAGATCGCTGATCTCGGCGGCGGCGGTGCCGCTGCGCTCGGCCAGCTTGCGCACTTCCGCCGCCACCACGGCGAATCCCTTGCCGTGTTCACCGGCCCGGGCCGCTTCGATGGCCGCGTTCAGGGCCAGCAGGTTGGTCTGGCGGGCGATTTCCTCGATGATGGAAATCTTCTCGGCGATGGAGTTCATGGCATCCACGGTCTGGGTCACGGCCGAGCCGCTTTCGCGGGCGTCCGCCGCAGCCTTGTTGGCGAGGTCGTCCGTGAGCTTCGCGTTCTCGGCGTTTTGGCTGATGTTGGAGGCCATCTGCTCCATGGAGGAGGAAATCTCCTCGATGGCGGCGGCCTGTTCCGTGGCCCCCTGGGACAAGCCCTCGGCCGAGGCCGACAGTTGCTCGCTGCCTGCGGCCACGTTTTCCGTGGCCCCGCCGACTTCCTGGACAACCTTCCTGAGCTTGACGACCATGTTGTTGAGCGCGGCGGCCAGGACGCCGATTTCGTCTTTCTGGTTCACGTCCAGCGTCTTGGAGAAGTCGCCCTTCGACATGTCCTTGGCAAAGTTGACGCCCTTGGCGATGGGCCTGGTGATGGACAGGGTCAGGAACGTGGCTGCGGCCAGTCCGAGGAGCAGGGCCGCGACCGCTGAACTCATGCTCAGGACGTTGGCGCTGGTGATTTCGCTCATCATCTTCTGCTTCTGGTCGGCCCGGGCCGCGCGGCAGACCTCGTCGGCCTTGCGCGCCGCCGCGACCATAACATTCTCTGCTTCGACCTGCTTGTTCATGCAGGTGACGAAGCCATCGAATTCAGCCTGGTACCTGACCAATGCCTGGTTGACGTTGTTCAGGAGGTCGATGTTCGTTTTGGCGTTGAGCCGGTCTCCGAGGTCCTTGCCCAGGGTCTGGATCTTCTGCAGGCCCTCCCCGTGCTTGTCGAGGTAGGCCTGGTCGGAAGAGATGATGTATTCCTTCTCGTTCTTGCGGGCGTCCAGGAACCACTTGATCATCCGGTTGGCATCGTCCGCCTTGTCCAGCTTGTCCATGATATCCGCCGTGGAGGCGGTGCCGGAGGTGAGCAGGGCCTGGAATTGTTCCTTCTGCGCGGTGCGCAGGGCCTCGGTCTGCTCCAGGGCGATATTGGCCTCGACGCGCATGGCCTGCATGTCTTCATTCTTCTGTCTTTCCAGGTCGACGTATGAGGCAAAGGCCTTTTCGTATTCCCCGACCGAGGCGGTCACCTCGGCCATCTGGTCCTTGTTCAATTGCTGGTCGAACTTGTCGCTGGTCGTTTTGGCCTGGGCAAAGAGGGCCTTGAGGGACGACGCATGTCCGTCGAGAAGCTTGACGTCCTTTCGGAGCATGAAATTTTTCTCCTGCACCCGGCTTTCCAGGATGAAACGCACCAGCCGGTTGACGTCGTCGGCCTTGTCGACGCGGTCCTGAACATTGCTCATACCATTCAGGCCTATGGCGGCCATGGCCATCGTCAGGAACAGGACAACGCCGAATCCGATACCGAGTTTCACACGTAATCGTAAATTGTTCAGCATGACAGCTTTCCTTTTCTCCTGTGGTAAAGGTGGCTCAAGATAGTCGGCTAGAGCATAGGCGTGTTTGTGAATACGTGTAAATGTGTATTTGAAAATTATAACAACTCCGTAACGGTTTTTTATTGTGGACTTTTTAAGTCTGAAATCGGCGAAAGCCGTACCGGGTCCGTTTGCCTGATCGCGTACGGTTCCGGGTGGCGGCGTCTTCGCGTGCGCGGGATAAGGGCGGCGTCGTTTTTATGGCCATGACGGCCGGAATCGGTCTGATTTTTCGGTGTGTTCGTCCGCTATGTTCGGACTTGGCCGGGTGATGCCGAATAATCGTCCCGTCAGTATCCTGTCTTGCCTTCTCGCGGCTCCCGTTATACTGAACGTGAACATTTTTTTGTGTTCGGGAGATTCCCCCTTGTCGTTACATTCAGTGAAGGATTGAGATCATGAGCAAACCGAATTTTGCGCTTTTGAAGCTGTTTATCACCGGACCTACATATATCCGAGACGAGATCAAGGAAGCGGGGCGGCTCCCCGAGTTCGGGCATCGCGACGCGGAAAACGACCTCCGGTTCGCCCCCATCCGCGAAAACCTGCGCAAGCTGGCCGGGTGCGGCGATGACTATGAACCCATTCTCTGCCTGGGGTCGGGCTCCACGGCCATGGAAGCGTCCGTGCGCTCCCTGGTGGCCGAGGGCGAGACCATCCTGAACGTGTCCGTGGGCGCCTTCGGCGACATGTACTACAATCTGGCCGACCATAACGGGAAGAAGTCCGAGAACCTCAAGTTCGACTACGGGCAGGCCATCGACCTGAACGTGCTTGAGGACAAGCTCAAGGAACTCAAGCCCGATCTGGTCTCCTTCACCCACAACGAGACCTCCACCGGCGTGGTCAACGACATGAAGGCCACCTGCGAGCTGATCCGTGCGCACGGGGCCATGCCCATCGTGGACGGCGTGTCCATCTTCGGCGGCGCGGACCTCGACCTGTCCAATTCCGGGGCCGCCATGTACTCCACGGCCACCCAGAAGGCCCTGGCCCTGCCCGCCGGTTTCGGCATCGGCTTCGTTTCCGGGGAGGCCGAGGAAAAGGCCGCCAAGGTGACCAACAAGGGCCACCACCACGACATCACCAAGCACCTGGGCCGCGCCCGCAAGAACCAGACCCTGACCACTCCCAACTGCACCCTGGCCAACCAGATGTACGTGCAGCTCGATCACATCGTGAACGTGGAAGGCATCGAGAACCGGTTCAACCGGCACATCGAGATGCGGGGCATGGTCGAGAAATGGGTCGCGGGCCTGGACGGGTTCGAGATGTTCGCTCCCGAGGGCTACCGCTCGCCCACCGTGTCCACCGTGCTCTGCCCTGCGGGCGTGACCGTGACCCAGCTCAAGAAGGGCGTGAAGGAAGCGCTGCGCGGCGGGGGCTATCTCATGGACCCGGGCTACGGAAAGCTCAACGCCGCCCTGGAAGAGGCGGGCCGCCGCCTGGTCATCCGCGTGGGCCACATGGGCGACATCATGCCCGACATGCTGGGCGAATACCTCGGCAAGCTCGAAGTGGAACTGAAGAAATTGTAATAGCACAAGGGGAAGAGAGAGTATGAACAAACGCATCCTGGCCAACGACGGCCTGGTCGAAGAGGCCCAGAAATATCTGAAGCAGCAGGGCTTCATCATCGAGACGGAGAAGCGCGACGAGGAAGACCTCATGAGCGAGATCGGCTCCTTCGACGCCCTGCTCGTGCGCTCGGCCACCAAGGTCACCCGCGAACTGCTGGAAGCGGGCGTCCGAAACGGCGGCAAGCTCAAGATCGTCGGTCGCGGCGGCGTGGGCACCGACAACATCGACCTCGAAGCGGCCAAGGAACTCGGCGTCATCGTCAAGTTCGCGCCCAACGGCAACACCAACGCCACCGCCGAACACGCGCTGGGCCTGATGTTCGCCATCGCCCGCCGCGTGCCCTTTGCCCATCATACGCTGATGAACGGCACCTGGCACAAGAAGCGTTTCAAGGGCGTGGAGCTGTTCGGCAAGACGCTCGGCATCATAGGCTGCGGCCGCATCGGTCAGGCCCTGGCCGCCAAGGCGGGCGCCCTCGGCATGAAGGTCATCGGCTACGACATGTACCGGTCCATCGACGCGCCCCTGACCTACGTGGACTCCATTCCCGAGTTGCTGGCCCAGTCGGATTTCGTGTCCCTGCACTGCGGCGGCACCGAGCCGGTCATCAACACCGAGCAATTGGCGCAGATGAAGGATACCGCCTTCCTGATCAACGCCTCACGCGGCAAGAACGTGGCCGAGGACGCGCTTTACAACGCGCTCAAGACAGGCCAGATCGCGGGCGCGGCGCTCGACTGCTACGAGACCGAGCCCAAGCGTGAGGGGCTGCCCTTCGAGAACAAGCTCCAGGAGCTGGACAACATCGTCATGTCCGCTCACCTGGGCGCTTCCACCCGCAACGCGGGCGTGCGCACCGGCATGGAGATCGCCGAGGTGGTCACCGGCTACCTGCGGCGCGGCGAGTACGGCAACTCCGTCAACGTCGGCGAGACCGTTGAGGAAGAGGGCACCGAGGTCTACACCATCTTCATCACCCACGCTGACACGCCGGGCATGTTCGGCAAGTTCGGCACCGTCATGGGCGAGATGGGCGTCAACATCCGCGAGAACAACTCCCGCAAGCTCGGCGAGCAGGTCCAGACCGTGTACATGGTCCACGCCAAGCCCAGCGAGGAAGTGCGCGCCGCCCTGGCAGGCATCGACGGCGTCGCCCGCGTGACCATCTAGCCGTGGAACCAAGAATCAAAAAAGGGCCGGAGGATGATCCTCCGGCCCTTTTTTGCGTCTATTTCTTTCGGGTGAGCAACCAGATGACGTGGACCAGGCCCGGGAAGTAGCCGAGGATGGTCAGCAGCAGGTTGACCCAGAACTGGAGGCCCAGGCCGCCCACGGGACGGTCGCCGTCATGCCTAGAGCAGCAGTTTCCTCTGGCCCCAGACCGCCTGCCCGAGCGAGATGCAACCGTCGTTGGGCGGGAGTTGCTTGTGGACCAGGGGAATCAGGCCCGCGCCTTCCAGGGCCATGGGGAGTTCCGTGGCCAGGGTCAGGTTCTGCATGACCCCGCCGGACAGCCCCACGTGGTGGATATCCAGGAGCATGGAGAAGGAGAAGGCCATTTCGGTCAGCCCGTTGATCAGTCCCTTGTGGAACCGGCGGGCCACCACCGGCACGGGCACCTCGTTGTCCAGGTCTTCCAGGGCACCGGCCACCAGTTCGAGGGTGTTCAGGGCCACCGGGTCGGCCGAGGTGAGGGGGCAGGGATAGGCCCCCTTTTCGTTCATGTCCTGGACCTTTTCCAGCCGGATGGCGGCCTGTCCCTCGTAGGAGATGGTGTCGGCCAGGCCGCACAGCCCGGCCACGGCGTCGAACAGTCTGCCGCAACTGGACGTCAGGGGCGCGTTGATGCCTTTTTCGATGATCCGGGGCAGGAAGCGGCTTTCTTTCTCGAAGTCCTTGAGCCAGGGCCAGGCGTATTTGCCCGGTTCCCGGACACCCAGTTCCCACAGGGCGGCCTGGGCGATGCGCCAGGGTTCCCTGACCGCGGCCTCGCCGCCGGGCAGCCGGATGCGGGAGAAGTGGGCCAGCCGCTGGTGCTCGAGCATTTCCGGTATGACCATGAAACATTCGCCGCCCCAGATGGTGCCGTCCTCGCCGAAGCCGGTTCCGTCCAGGGCCAGCCCCAGGGCCGGTCCCGTGTGTCCGTTTTCGGCCAGGACCGAGTAGATGTGCGCCACGTGGTGCTGGAGGGCGGCCACGGGCACGCCCATTTTCCTGCCGATCTCCTCGGCCAGGGTGGAGGTCATGTAGTCGGGGTGCAGGTCGCGGACGATCAGCTCCGGCCGGACCTGGAGGATGTCCTGGAGGTGGGCCAGGATTTCCTTGAAGAATTCCATTGTTTCCAGGTTGGACATGTTGCCGATGTGCTGGCTGGGGAAGGCCTGGTCCTTCTTGGTCAGGGTCATGGTGCATTTCAGCTCCGGCCCCGTGCCGAGTACGGTGGGGCCTTCCTCGGGCAGGAAGACCGGGGCCGGGACGAAGCCGCGCGCCCTGCGCATGAACAGCGGGTCGCTGCTCACCGGGTTGACCCGGACCACGGAGTCGTCCGTGCGGATGAGGATGTCCCGGTTGTGGAAGAGCATCAGGTCAGCGATGTTCCCCAGGCGCTCCAGGGCCTCGTCGTTGTCGAGGCAGATGGGTTCGGAACTCATGTTGCCGGAGGTCATGACCAGGGCCGGGACCGGGTCGCAACAGTTCCTGAAGTCATTGAGCAGCACGTGGTGAAGCGGGGTGTAGGGCAGCATCAGCCCCACGAAATTCGTGTCCGGGGCCACGTGTCCGGACAGGATGAACGGCTCGCGCTTGGCCGCCAGGACGATGGGCCGGTGTATGCCGGTCAACCAGTCTTCCTCGGCGGGGCTGATGTCGGCCAGCATGTGGGCGGACTTCATGTCCGGGACCATTACCGCCAGGGGTTTGTCCGGTCGGAATTTGCGTTCGCGAAGCGTGGCGACGGCCAGATCCGAGGACGCGTCGCAGACCAGGTGGAATCCCCCGAGGCCTTTGACCGCCGCGATCTTGCCTTCCCCGAGTTCGGCTGCCAGTCGGCGCAGGGATTCGTCGCCCTGGGCGATGACGGCCCCCTGGTTGTCGGTCAGCCAGGTCTTGGGACCGCACCGGGGGCATGCGTTGGGCTGGGCGTGGAACCGCCGGTCCAGCGGGTCCTCGTACTCCTTGCGGCAGTCCGGACACAGCTCGAACCTGGACATGGAAGTCTGAGGGCGGTCATAGGGGATGGACCGGGTGATGGTGTAGCGCGGCCCGCAGTTGGTGCAGTTGGTGAACGGGTAGCGGTAGCGGCGGTTGTCCGGGTCGTCCATGTCCGACAGGCAGTCCGGGCAGGTGGCCACGTCGGGGGAGATGAGTACGGAATGGCCGACGCCGCCCGTTGACTCGAGTATGATGAATTCGGATTCGCCCTCGACCACGTCCAGGCTCTCGGACTGGAGGGTGACGACCTTTGCCAGGGGCGGGAGCTTGTCCGCCAGGTCCTCGGCAAACCCGTCGGCCTGTTTCTGGGTCCCCTGGATTTCGATGAGTACCCCGGCCGAGGAGTTGTTCACCGAACCGGTGACGCCCCTGTCCATGGCGATCCGATAGATGAAGGGTCTGAAGCCCACGCCCTGGACCTGACCGGTGATGGTAAACCGCTGCCGAACAAGAGTCATGGACGTTCCATACAACTCAAGTCAGGTAAGCGCAAGGGGTTGCTATTTTTCAAAGTGTTCCAGAAGACTGCGGACCCTCCCCCGGATCAGGCGCAGGGGGCGGAAGGCCAGTTCCCGTTCGGCGGACAGGATGAACCCGGTGGCGTCGAAGTTGTGGGGCTGCTCCATGGGGTAGGCTATGCGGCCGGGGTCGGAACCGGGCAATTGGCGCTGCACGGCCTCGCCCCAGAGAGGGACCCGCTCCGGGGTCAGGCCGACCGCAGTGTAGGCCGCCGTGTCCAGGGCCACGCCGTTGGCTGACGCGGCCAGCATGCCGAGCGCGAAGGGGTGGCCGTTGATGGGGCCGTCCCTGTGCAGGGGGTGGACGCCGTCCAGAAGGTGGTGGGTGCGCGGCAGGGCGGCATACACGTCCATGAGCATGGACCGGAACACCTCGTGGGAATGGCCCAGCGAATAGTGGGCCACGGCCTTGCGGAAGCCGACCACGCAGCCGAACAGGTTCTTGACCGCGCCGGACATGGTCATCTGGCAGTGCACCTTGAGCTTGGGCATGTTCAGGATGCGGTCCGCTTCCAGGGCGTCCTGGGACAGGCCGATGGTCCCCCCGCCCGTCAGTTCAAGCGGCGCGGCCCGCTTCAGGCTCTTTACCCCGATCCCCAGCCCGGCCAGTTCCCGGGCCAAATCGGAGGCGCGGGCCACGCGGGACGCCGGGCCGAAGGCGGGCGAGTCCGCCACCGTGACAGCGGCCCCCCGGTCCAGAAGCCATGCGCAGGCCGCCCGGACCACCTGCGGATGGGTGGTGCAATGGCGCGCATTGGACGAGTTGACCAGGTTGGGCTTGACCAGCACCCTGTCGCCGGGGCGCACGGCAAGCCCCGAGTTTTCCAGCACCTGGGCGGTGGCCGTGTCGAGCAGGGGGGAGTCGTATTCGGGGACGCGGGCAATGGCGACGGTTTCGGGCATGTGTCCAGCATAGGCCGGAGCGGGGAAACTGGCAACACTGCGGGTTGCCAACAGGCGAAAGAAAGGCGAGAATAAACAAATGCATCCACTGATTTCCCTGACCCACGCGACCGTGACCCGCAACGGCAGACGGCTTCTCGGCCCCCTTTCCTGCGCCATCGTCCGGGACCGCCATCTGGCCGTGACCGGCGTCAACGGATCGGGCAAGACCACCTTCCTCCGCCTGCTTCGGGGGGAGATCCTCCCGGATGCGGGCGGCGAGCGGGTCTATGATTTCGGCCAGGGACCGCAGCATTCCGTGGTCGGTCTGCGCCAACGCATCGGCATGGTCTCGGCGGACATGCAGGAATTTTATTATCTTCACGCCCGGCGCGTCACCGGGCGCAACGTGATCCTGGCCGGGTTCTTCGATACCCCGATGCTGTACGAGGAAACGACCCCGGAGCAGGAGGCGGCTGCGGACGAGGTCATCCACCGGCTGGGTGTCGGCGATTTGGCCGATCGCGAGTTGGGAACACTTTCCACAGGCCAGGTGCGCAGGCTGCTGGTGGTGCGCGGCCTGGCACCGGGCCCGGACGTCCTCCTGCTCGACGAATGCCTGGACGGGCTGGACAAGGGGAGCAGGGGCGAGGTCCTCGAACTGCTCGAACTGGCCGGGGAGCGCACCACTCTGGTCTGCGCCGCGCACCGTGCGGGCGACCTGCCGGACTGCATCCAAGAGGCCGTGGTCCTGGAAGGCGGCAGGATGGCGGCCCGGGGCCCGCGCGTTGAGGCCGAGGGCCTTTTGCGGGAGACCGCCCCGGACATGGTGGCCTGCGACGTGCCCGTGGCGGCCCCGCCCGCTGAATTCGAATTTCTGCTGCGCATGGAGAACGTGTCGGTGGTGGTGGACGGGACCCGGATTCTGGACACCGTCAACTGGCAGGTCCTGCCGGGCGAGCACTGGATCGTGCTCGGCGACAACGGGGCGGGCAAGTCCACGCTGCTCAAGCTGATCACCAGCGAGATGGCCCCGTACGCCGACGATGAACTCGGGGTGGGCGTCATCCACAGGCTGGGCGGGTTGACCATGGACGAGGCGAGGTCTCTCATCGGCGTCGTCTCCCCTGATCTGCAGGCGACCTACGGCCGGGAACTCGGCTGGGAAGTGACCGCCGAGGAGACGGTCATGTCCGGCTATCGCGGATCGGTGGGCATGCTGGACGAGCCCACCAGCGAGGAGCGGCTGGGCGCGGCCAGGTGGCTCAAGGCGGTGGGCCTGGACGGCCTCGGCCCGCGTCGGCTGCGGCATATGTCCTACGGCCAGCAGCGAAGGGTCTTCCTGGCCCGGGCCATGGCGCCGGGGCCGAAACTGCTGCTGCTCGACGAGCCGTTTTCCGGGCTGGACGCGGGCTCCCGCACGGTCATGCGCGACATGGTCGAGGGACTGGCCCGGGCCGGTACGCCGATCATCCTGGTCACGCATCACGGTGGGGACCGGATTTCGTCCGTCAACCGGGTCATGGCCCTTGATTCGGGGCGGCAATTGTTCTGCGGAAAACGCGAGAAATACGAGGCGGATTTTTTACCGCATGAAGGGTAAAGACGTTTCATTTTGGAATAATTTGCCTTTTTTTTTGCAAATACCCCTTGACTTTTCCGGATAAATGAGAATAATCCTGCCACTTAGTTACCAGCGGAGCCCACGGGGGCGCGGTCTGAATGTTGGCCCGGGCTGGTTTTAAGAGAGAACAGGTATATCGAGAAGCAGTGTGCATATCGTGTATACTGCTTCTTTTATATTTACATCGATGCATCTGCATCATATATCACTCGAGAGGAGTTATCCATGTCCAAGAACATCTATGTCGGCAATCTGCCCTGGTCCGCAACCGAAGATGAAGTCCGCGCCGCCTTCGAGGCTCACGGCCCGGTTTCTTCCGTTAAACTGATCGAAGATCGCGAGACCGGCCGCCCGCGCGGTTTCGGCTTTGTCGAGATGGACGATGATTCCGCTGCCCTGGACGCCATCGAGGCCCTGGACGGCAAGGATTTCGGCGGTCGCAACATCAAGGTCAACGAGGCCAAGCCCCGCGCCGAGCGTCCTCGCTGGTAATAACGCCTTTCCGGCGCGATCCGGCAATTCGGGCCCGCCTCACCTTAGGGGAGAGGCGGGCCTTTCTATTCGGTCTCGAAGACCGATCACCATAGTGAGGAGGATATCTTGGCCAAGCCCAATTACAAGTTTCAAAAACGTCAGAAAGAGATGGCAAAGAAGAAGAAAAAGGAAGAAAAGCGACAGCGCAAACTGGCCAAGCGTCTGGAGGACGGGCAGGAGTACGTTGAAGGCGTCGATGACGACGATGACGACGATGACGATGCCGGTGAAGGTGCTTCCGAAGAGGAATAGGGATGATGCGGCATGCGTCCGACGCATTGCCAATATCCGATGCAAAGGATATGATCCCGACCAGATGTCATTATTCAGGAGGCTGAAGTGCGTTTGGAAGGCGAAGTGAGTTGGTTCAACGAGCAGAAGGGTTTCGGTTTCATCACCGATGCGGACGGCAGGGACGTGTTCGTCCACTATACCGAGATCATCCGTGACGGATTCCAGACCCTGGAGGCGGGCGAGCAGGTCACCTTCGGCCTGGTCGATGAAGAGACCGGCCCAAAGGCCACTGAAGTCCGTCTCAAGGATGCGGGGGCGAGCGCCTCGCTCCTCTAGCAACGTTTGCGGCGCTGCTGCAAAAAGTTCAAGGCCGATGTGTGTGAGAACAACACATCGGCCTTGAACTTTTTGGGGCCTTCCCTTGCGGCCTGCCCTCACGGCTGTCAGCCGTTCAATCCCATTCCGGGTTCCATTTCCCGGCCGGTCAGGTCGGTTTCATATCCACCCTGATTTTTGATCTTGGCCTTGATGTCATCCGAGCGGATGACGTCGAGCAGGGTCGTGATGCGCGGGTCGTCCTGATGCCTGGCAGGGATGACCAGGTCATAGCGTTCGCGGGCCAGGGGCACGAAGTCGAGGTCCAGCGCTTTGGCCGCCGCAAAGATGCCCAGGCCGCAGGAAGCGGCTCCGGTGAGCACGTTCACGGCCACCGCCATATGGGTGAACTCCTCGTTTTCATATCCGTTCACCTCGCGCGCATCGATTCCGGCCGTCTTGAGGTGGTGGTCCAGGAGGATGCGTGTCCCGGCTCCCCGTTGGCGGTTGATGAAGGTCACGTCGTCGCGTTTGAGGTCGTCCACGCCGGTGATGCCGAGTGGGTTGCCCTTGGCCACGATGAGGCCCTGGTGGCGGATGGCCAGGTTGAACACGGCCACGTCCACCCCCTTGAGATAGCGGCCGATGAACGGGAAATTGAAGTCCCCGGAATCCGGATCGAAGAGGTGGGCTCCCGCGAACAGGGCGGACCCCGCCTTGAGCGCCGTCAGTCCTCCCATGGAGCCCGCGTGGCTGGATACGAGCCGCAGGGGCACGGGCAATCCCATGAGCTCGTTGGCCAGGAGGTCGAGGGTGTTGTCGTGGCTGCCCACGTGGACCAGGACCCGGTCCAGTTCCGCCTCGCCCACCAGCAGTTCGGCGTGGACCTTCTGGCCCTGTTCCGCGCCCTCCACGTCCTCGGAAATGTAGGTCACGGCCTGGGCCCGGGTCATGGTGGTGATCATGCCCGCGCCGCGGGCCAGCGGCGCGGCAATGATCTGATCGCCGATGCGTCCGGCAGCCAACCGGATGGCCTCGCGCATGCCCGGCCTGGAAGGGGTCTTGCGCGCCAGGATGACGTCCGCATGCGACCGCTCGGGCAGGGCCTTGCCCATCAGCCAGTGGACGATGGGGGCCAGGATTTTTTCGTGGCAGACCACGGCGGACACGGGATAGCCCGGCGCGCCCACCAGCAGCCGCCCGGGGAAGCCGCTGCGTTCGTCGGTCACGCCCAAAAGCGTGGGCTTGCCCGGCATGACCGAGATGCCGTGGACCAGCACCGTGCCGATGGATTCGAAGACTTTTTTCGAGTAGTCCTTGCTCCCCGCGCTGGAGCCCGCGCCGACCACCACCATGTGGCGACCGTCCTCGAGCGCCTTGAGCACCGCCTCGCGCAGGGTGTCCTCGTCGTCGGGCACGGGTTTCGACCAGGCGGCGTCGATGCCCCATGAGTCGGCGTAGCCCTTGAACACCTGGGAGTTGGATTCGATGACCTGCCCGGCCCTGGGTTCGGGCTTGTCCAGGAAGTTCAGCACCTCGTCGCCGGTCGGCAGAAAGACGGTGCGCACCCGCTCCCGGACCTCTATTTCATAGATGCCCGCCGAGATGAGCGCGCCGATGTCGCAGGGCGTCAGCTCCCTGTTCTGGGGGAGGAGCAGTTCCGTGGCCACGATGTCCTCGCCGATGCGGCGCACGTGCTGCCAGGGAAAGGCGGGCGCGTCGATGAGCGCCGTGACCTCGTCCTTCTGGACCACGTTCTCGATCATGATCACCGCGTTCATCCCCTCGGGCAGGGGGTTCCCGGTGTTGACGAACAGGAACTCGTCCCCGTGGTTCAGGGCCACGGGCGCGTCCTCGCGGGCGGCGAAGGTGGACTCCGCCTTGACCGCGATGCCGTCCATGGCCGCGGCGTGGAAGGTGGGCGAGGAGTATCTGGCGAAGATCGGACCGGCCGTCACCCGCCCGCACGATTCATGGGTGGGCACGGTCTCGGTCGAGAGCAGCGTGTCGCGATCCAGCGCCGCCTTGGCCCGCTCCACCGCCTCCTCGGGCGGCACGGTCTCCAAATAAATATTTCTCTTGGCCATTCTTCTTCTCCCAATGAACGTTTTCCGCCACACTATCATGCAAAAATAGTCTCCCCGCTTCCCCCAAACCGCGCGAATGCGCCCCCAAAAAGTTTGGGAAAAGGAGGGGATGGGGGTCCGGGGGAAGGGGAGGAAACAACCCTTTTCAAAGGGTTTTTCCTCCCCTTCCCCCGGCCGCCGGAGGCAATCCCTATTCGTACTGGAACTGGCCGTCCTTATAAATGATACGGTCCTCGCCGCCCTTGAGGGTGGCGGTGACGGTCTTGCGCTCGGTGTTGACCAGGTCCCAATGCAGGGCTGAGTCATTGAAGCCGAGTTCCTTTTTCTTTGCCGCATCCAGGGTGGACTGGTCGCCTGCATAGGTGTCCGCGTAGGACGCGCCCACGGCCACGTGGCAATTGCCCTGGTCGCCGCCGAAGTTCTCGTCGAACAGGGTGTTGGCCATGAAGGCGTTGATCTTGGAGAAGCGGCGGTCGGTCAGGGAGAATTCGCCCAGCCGGTTGGCCCCCTCGTCCAGGGTCAGCTGCTTCTGCACGAATTCCTCGCCCGTCTTGGCCTCGACCTTGGTCGCCACGCCCTTCTCGAAGGTCAGCCGCACGCCTTCCACGAAGTTTCCGGAGCGGAAGGAGGGCTGGTCGGCATAGTACACGCCTTCGGTGCCGCGCCAGTCCGGCGAGAGGAATATCTCGAACGACGGGATGTTGTGGCCGGACACGCCGAGCCAGCGGCGGTCCCGGCCGGGCACCACGACGAGGTCGGTGTTCTCGGTTTTGACGCGCACGTGCTCGATGGCCAGGCTGTTGAGCCATGCCTTGACCTTTTCGGCCTCCTCGAAGATGTCGGCCCAGCGCGCGGGCGGGTTGTCGTCGTCCAGGAAGCACGCCTTGACCACCTGGGCCTTGAACTCGTCCATGGACAACCCGGCTGCCTCGGCCAGGGCCGGGGTGGGGTAGACGCAGAGGGTCCAGCCGAAGTCGCCGGACTGCTCGCGTTTTTCCATGATGTCGCGCATGAACTTGCGGGCCACGGCGGCCTGTCCGATCTTGCGCGAGTCAACGGCCTGGAGGTGGGTCAGGGAGGACGGGGCGATGAGCGAGATCAGCCCGTTCAGCCCGCCCATGAGCTCCTTGTCGCCCGCCGGGATGTCCGTGAGCTGGGCGTCCGTGCCCTTGCCGTAGAAGGAGAGTTCCATGTTGGCGGTCAGGTTCTGGCGCGCCACCGGGTTGATGCCCTTTTCGATGAGCATGTCGAACACGGTCTCCGCCAGGGGCAGGGCGTCCGTGTCGAAACGCAGCAGCACGTAGTCGCCGGGCCGGAAAGATTCGGTCCGGGCGGTGGACAGTCCCCACCACAGGGTTTCGGCGTATTTTTTCAGTTCGTCCTTGGTAAACATATGGATGCCTCGATCGGGTTTGGGTTCGAATATGCTCCGGCAGGGTAAACGACTCGGGGCCGCACCTCAAGCCGTAACCCCTTGTCTACGTTTTTGTCCTTGTCCTGAAAAGGGATTTCATGTCTTGACACAGGGCTGGCTTGATTATATCAGCAAATTCGTGCCCGGCCTCTCCGGGCCGGTAGCGTACTTTGAAAATGTGTCGGCAATGTCTCGTGACAATCCGCCGGCGCGCGAAACAGGCCCGCTAATCGGGCATCCCAAATTCTTTTTTGGAGGGAAAAATGGGCTATACTATCACTATCGATCACGACAAGTGCACTGGCGACGGCGAATGTGTCGACGTCTGTCCGGTTGAAGTCTACGAGCTTCAGGACGGCAAAGCCGTTGCAGTGAACGAAGACGAGTGTCTCGGTTGTGAGTCCTGCGTTGAGGTTTGCGAATCTGACGCGATCACCGTCGAAGAGAACTAGTCTCCAGTTTTGATATGGTTTCGGGAGCGACGATTTTTCGTCGCTCCCGTTCCATTTCTGCATCGGGCGACTCCGGTTGCCCCCTGCCGTCGCCTACGGGCGTCTTTTTTTCTCCTCCGGGCCCATCTTCGCCCGATTTTCTCGGCCCCGACGGTTGACGGCCTCCATTCACGACTTAATTGATCTGAGCGAAACCCCATGGCGCGCGCTTGCCTGCGCGGGTCGGACCAGGAGTGAGATACATGGCCCTAGATTTTACCGAATACTTCGAAAAGTACGAGGCCGTCGTGGCCGAAGTGGAGTCGGTTTTCAAGCGTTTTGAAAACGACGTGCCCGACCTGGTCAAATGCGGCAAGGGCTGCAGCGATTGCTGCTACGCCCTGTTTGATGTCACCCTGGTGGAAGCCATGTACATCAATGCCAAGTTCAATGAAAAATTTTCCGGCCTCGAGCGGTCCTCCATCATGGATCGCGCAGACAAGGCCGACCGCCAGATTCACAAGCTCAAGCGCAAGGTCTACATGGCCACCCAGAAGGGCGCGCCCACCAGCGAAATCCTGATGGAAGTCGCCAAGGCGCGCGTCCGGTGTCCCATGCTGGACGACAATGACCTCTGCTCCATCTACGAGCACCGGCCCATCACCTGCCGGTTGTACGGCGTGCCCACCTCCATCGGCGGCGAACCCCACGTGTGCGGCAAGTCCGGTTTCAAGGGCGGCGAGAAATACCCCACCGTGAACATGGACATCATCCTGGACAAGCTGCTGAACATCGGGCGCGAGCTCAAGGAAGGCATCGGCTCCAAGTACAAGGAGCTGGGCGAAATCCTGCTGCCGGTCTCCATGGCCGTCGTCACCGAGTACGACGCGGAATATCTCGGCGTGGGCGGCGGCGCCAAGCTGACGGTGCCCAGGGAACACGCTGAACGGGAACTCGGCAAGGAGGCTGTGGAGGCCATGGCCGCCACGGCCCGGAAAGAGCCGGAAGCGCCCAAGTCCGAGGCATGCGCGAGCTGCACCCAGTCCAAGGCCGCCTGCGAGTCCTGCGGCGAATCCATCGTGCTCGGCGGCGGGAAAAAATAGCATGACGGACAATATCAACTATGAAGATCTCTCCGACGAGGAGATCGCCGACCGCAAGCGGTATATGTACGAGAAGATGTCCCCCCGGCGTCGCCGGTTCGTGGACCGCATGGGGTATGACAAGTGGGACCCGTTCGCGGCCCCGTTCGACCCCATCGACATCCGCAAGGACAAGACCGGTTACACCCAGGCGGAGCTGACCCAGCTGTTCATCCGGGAATCGGGCCGGAATACGAACCAGGAGTACATCGACCAGGTCAACGAGTTCAACGTCATGATGGTCATGAACTTCGAGAAGGTCCGTCCCGTATTCGATTTTTGCCTCTGGTACGCGGAACATTGCAAGAAACACGGCGTTGAGCCATAGATCAAGGATAGCGACATGGAACAATTCGACAATATCGACGAGTACATTGCCGATCTCAAGGGCAAGCTGGAAGTCAATCCCACCTGTGGCAACACCCACTACAATCTCGGCGTGGCCTACCTGACCCGCCGCGACTTCGTGGAAGCCGAGCGCGAGTTCCTGGACGCCGTGGCCCATTCCCCGCGCATGGCCGAGGGCTACGTGCAACTGGGCGGCATCGCCCTGCAGCGCGACGACATGGAGTCCTGCCTGAACTACAATGTCCAGGCCACCCAGCAGCGGCCTTTCTTTGCCGTGCCCTGGGGCAACATCGGCTTCGTCTACATGCAGCTCGGCGAGCATGACAAGGCGCACAAGGCGCTCAAGAAGGCGCTCAAGCTGGACCCGGAATTCGCTCAGGCACAGGCCACCATGTCCACTCTGCTCATCACCATGGGCGACTACGAGGAGGCGGACAAGATTCTCAAGGTGCTCCTGGAGAGGCAGCCCAACTTCGGCCCGGCCTGGAACAACAAGGCCATCATCGATGCCCACAACGGTGATTGGGCCGATGCCGCCGTGTGCATCCGGAAGGCCGAGGAGTCCGGCTTCGAGGTGCTCGAGGACTTCAAGAAGGAAGTCGAGGAAAACAATAAATAGGATTCGTTCCTGTTGCGAACGCGCAAATCGTGATTATTATGAGGGGGCCGTCAGCTGACGGCCCCCTTTTATTTGCCCAAGGAGCTACCATGTCCCGTTTCCGCAGAACGAAAAAACAGGTCCGCGAAATACTTTCCGCTTCCGACTGGCGGGACAGGCTCGACGAACTCGAGGCCTGTCGTCCCGGTGATCTGGTCGCGCCCCTGCTCAACCTCCGTCTGGACAAGGCCGAGGAGGTGCGTTGGCGTTCGGTCACGGCCTTTGGCCTGACCGCCGACCGTCTTGCCCGCGCGTCCATGGAAAAGGCGCGTGTGCTCATGCGCACGCTCATGTGGTACATGAACGAGGAGTCCGGCAACCTGGGCTGGGGAATTCCCCATTTCATGGCCGAGGCCATGGTGCGCAACGATCGCGTGGCCAAGGAATTCCACAAGATACTGTCTTCCTACATTTTCTGCGACGAGAAGTGCGACGGCAACTTCCTGGACCATCCGGAATTGCGCCGCGACGTCTACTGGGGCCTGGCCCGGTTGGCGGGCGCGCGCCCTGAACTGGTCGCCCCCAGCGAACGCTTCCTGATTGCAGGGCTGGACGACGAGGACGCGCACAACCGCGCCTACGCGGCCTGGACCCTGGGCCTGATCAAGGCGCGGGCGGCCAAGCCCGGGCTGGAGGCCCTCAGGGACGACGGGAACGAAATCCGCACCTTTCGGGACGGCGAAATCGTCGACCTGACGGTAGGGGATTTGGCGCGTGAAGCGTTGGAGCGGATGGGCTGAAGCCTTGATTCTCCGTATGGGAAGACAAGCCGCCTGAAGGGCGGCTTCTTTGTTGCATCGAAAAGTTGTTTAGTTGCTTGACTAATTGGTTTAGCTGCTATACTAATAGGTCATGAAAATTACACCGGAAATGCAACGCCTTTTCTCAAGTTTAGGGTTTGTTCTGGAAAAATATGTCCGAGTGAGCAAGTCCCCCCTGACGGTCGCCCCCGATGAAACGCTTTTCCCTGCTGAAATTCATGCCGTCAGTTGGGTGGCGAAAAACGGACCGGTCGGGGTCACGGAACTGGGCGATGCCTTCGGCACCACCAAGGGGGCCTCGTCTCAGATGGTGGGCAAACTGGCGGAGCGGGGATTTGTCCAAAAGGAGCCTGACCCGGAGAAACGTTCAAGAATGTTGGTGACGGTGACGGAAAAGGGGCGGATGGCCCATGAGAGGCACATGGAGTTCCACATGGATCATGACAGGGACTTTCTGCAATACCTGGCGGCCTTGGACACTGAGCGGTTTGGAGTGATTGAGGGATTCTGTAGGCAGATGCATGTCTGGATGGATTCCTATCTGGAATGACTCGAACAATCAGTACAAGGAGGTTGCAGATGCAAACCCCGAAAAGCGATTTTTCCTTTGTTGAGACGATGCTGATGCAGGGCGTGGGTTTCAGCGCCATTATGGACAGCGCCCGCATGGGGCTGTTCGATTCCCTGGAGCAGGGGCCGCTGACCGCTGCGGCGGTGGCCGGGAAACTCGGCCTTGAGGAAGAACCGACCGAGGCGCTGCTGGAGCTGCTCGCCGGTATGCAGTTGGTGGTGTCCGGTCCGACCGGTTACGCCAATTCACTGGTTGCCGGTGAACACCTGGTCTCCACGTCTCCCTTTTACCAGGGCAAGGCGCTGGAATTACAATCGCGGTTCAACGATTTTGTGACGCTGAATCTCGGGAGGTTGTTGCGGGGCGAGTCCGACATGCGCGAGGAAGTGGACGACGGATGGGGTTCCGAGGACTCCATGACCGGAACGCTCCAGCATGCGCGTCTGGGCGGGCTGCAGGACACCTTGGCCCTGGTTCGGACGCTGCCCGATCTGAATGAGTCCGGGATGTTGTGCGATATCGGCGGCAACCATGGTGAGCTCTCCATGTCCCTGCTGGAAAATTACCCGGGCATGACCGGGGAATTGCTGGACCTGCCCCACGTGGCCGAGGCCGTGGGCGGACGGATAGAGAAACGTGAACTGGGCGGACGTCTGAAGCCCGTGGGTATGGATTTGCGCCTTGAACGGTTGGGTGCGGATCGTTATGACCTTGCCCTGGCCTCCCATGTCCTCTACGGGTTTGTGGATGACCTGGAGGGAGTCGCTCGGATGTTGTACGAATCCCTGAAGCCGGGGGGCTGGTTCGTTTCCCATCACTTGAACGTTGCCGGGGACCTGGACCCGAACTATACCGCCGTGGTGCAGTTCATTACCCGGGTCAGCGGCTACAAGTCGCATTTCATAGGGAAGGATCACTTGGAGGGCGCATTGCTGAAAGCGGGCTTCACGGACATCCTGTCCTGCCCGGCGGGCAAGCGTCGCAAAGGACTGCTGATGGCCGGACGAAAGGCCTGATGCGCACAGGCAGAGAAGCATCCATGGCGGGGCCCTGCACGCGGCTTCGCAGGACGACCGGGAAGGACTGCGGCCATTGAGTCGTGGCTGGTGATGTCCGAAGAAGACGGCCCGATCCGCATGAGCGGGCCGGGCCGATTTTGCGATTCGCTGAGATTTATTCCTTTTTGCCTGCTTTCATTTTAAGTGTTTCCGCCACTGTGACGGCTTTTTTGCGGACAGTGGAGAAGGAACTGGGAACGATAGGGTGGGCGGCCAGGGCCGCTATGTCCGCCAGGAAGTTCGGCGTGTTCAGTCGGTAGGACTCAAGATAGCCACCCGCAGGCGTGGGGTCATAGTCCTCGGGGTCTCGGTCTTTTTCCAGCAGCAGCACGAAGGCGTGGGCCAGAAAGAGGTTGTAGATCGGCTTGATATCCACGGGCATGACGATGTCGATGGGCTGGTAGTTGGATTTCGTCTCCGGCGGTGGGAGGCGCAGTGTTTTGATTTCTTTTCGTTTTTCCAGATGGCTGAGGTCGGGGTTGCCTGCAATCTGCGGCAGCATGGAGATCACGTTGAATCCGGCGACGAAGCCGATGTCGATCCAGCTTTTGAGAGTGTACCATCGGATGTGGCTGTAATCCCAGGTTCCACCCGAAACGTAGGGGAAGTCGCCCGATAACAGACGGTAGATGGTTTCCCAGCATTGGACGTTGGGGGTCTGGACGACGAGCTTGCCGCCGGGGGCCAGATATTTGCTGAACTTCTTGAGCACATACCAGGGATCGTAGGTGTGCTCCATAGACATGGGGGCGAGGATGTAATTGAAGAATCCCTCGTATTCCTCCTCGAGCCAGGCGTCGTGTTTGTTGAGGTCGATGAGCCAGGTCTTGTCCAGCAGGTCATCAACCCTCTCTATGGCAGTAGGGTTGATCTCGACACCATATATGCCTTTGCATTGCTTGTCTCGGCGCAGGCCGAGCAGGAGGGATGCGTTCCCGAAGCCATATTAAAGTATATTGGTCGATCCGGGCTCAACGAACCGGGCTATTTCGTGACGATAGTTCCCACTGTTCAGCCGGGTGTCCACAATGGCGTCGATCCGTTGGGCTTTAGACAATTCGGGCATCGTTGAGAATCCTTATTGGCTGTGGTGAGAAATGATGAAGAAAATTAGCATGCTTCGATAAACAATGTCCGGATTGCCTGCCTGTTTTCATGGTGGGGACAGGCTGGAATCCTCTTTCGGGGATAGTCAGTTTGCCCGGCAGTGAAAAAAACTAAAAAACTCTCACCTCGTGCTTGACAACCAACCGGGGTCCATATAGTTATTCACTCCGCTTCGACGAGAAGGCGCGTAGCTCAGGGGGAGAGCATTTGCTTGACGTGCAAAGGGTCGTGGGTTCAAATCCCTCCGCGCCTACCAGAACATCCCCGGAAGGGAGGCCAAGTGGCCTCCCTTTCATTCTTTAGTGGTCCCGGCATGTTGGCGGGATGAAGGAGTAACAAAGTGCAGATCGAAGTCGCTGGCAACCAGGTTGAATTGGCCGACGGTGCAAGTTGCGCCGACGCCCTTCAAGAGGGCCTGTCCAAGAAGCAGTTCAAGAAGGCCGTGGCCGCCCGGTGCGGCGACACCGTCCTGGACCTGTCCGCAACCGTCACCGACACCTGCACTGCCATCGAGCCCGTCTTCGAGGATTCCGAAGAGGGGCTGGACATCATCCGTCACTCTGCGGCCCACCTCATGGCCGAGGCCGTCAAGAAGCTCTTTCCCACCGCCAGGGTGACCATCGGCCCGGCCATCAAGGACGGGTTCTACTACGATTTCGATTACGAGCGCCCGTTCACGCCCGAGGACCTGGAAGCCATCGAGAAGGAAATGCTCTCCTCGGTGGGCGCGAACAAGGAGTTCGCCCGTTCCGTCATGTGCAAGGCCGACGCCGTGAAGCTCTTCGAGTCCATGGGCGAGGACTACAAGCCCGAGATCATGGACGACCTGGGCGGCGACGATTTCTCCGTCTACACCCACGGCGAGTTCGCCGACCTGTGCCGCGGCCCGCACGTGGCCCGCACCGGTCAGATCAAGGCCTTCAAGCTCCTGTCCGTGGCCGGGGCCTACTGGCGCGGCGACGAGAAGAACAAGCAGCTCCAGCGCATCTACGGCACGGCCTGGAACGATCCCAAGGCGCTCAAGAAGCACCTGGCCCGTTTGGAAGAGGCCAAGAAGCGCGACCACCGCAAGCTCGGCAAGCAGCTCGACCTGTTCTCCTTCTCCGACGAGATCGGCCCGGGCATGTCTCTGTGGCACCCGCGCGGCATGCTGCTGCGGGCCATCCTCGAGGACTTCGAGCGCAAGGAACACCTCAAGCGCGGCTACAATCTCGTGCAGGGTCCGCTGATCCTCAAGCGCGAGCTGTGGGAGAAGTCCGGCCACTACGACAATTACCGCGAAAACATGTATTTCACGGAGATCGACGACCAGGCCTACGGCATCAAGCCCATGAACTGCCTGGCGCACATGATCATCTATAAAAGAAAGATCATGAGCTACCGCGACCTGCCTCAGCGCTACTTCGAGCTGGGCGTGGTCCACCGCCATGAGAAATCCGGCGTGCTGCACGGGTTGATGCGCGTGCGCACCTTCACCCAGGACGACGCGCACCTGATCTGCCGCCCCGACCAGGTGGAGGAGGAAATCCTCGACCTGATCAAGTTCTACCAGGACATCTACGCCCTGTTCGACTACGAGTTCGACGTGGAGCTGTCCACCCGCCCCGAGAAGTCCATCGGCTCCGACGAGGACTGGGAGGTGGCCACCGAGGGACTGCGCCAGGCGCTGGACAAATCCGGCATGGCCTATCAGATCAACGAGGGCGACGGAGCCTTCTACGGTCCCAAGATCGACTTCCACCTGCGCGATTCCATCGGCCGTTCCTGGCAGTGCGGCACGATCCAGGTGGATTTCACCTTGCCAGAGCGCTTTGACATAGTATATGTCGGCGAGGACGGTGAAAGGCACCGGCCGGTCATGATCCATCGCGCCATGCTCGGCTCCATCGAACGCTTCATCGGCGTCTTGACGGAGCACTGTGCAGGTGCGTATCCTGTTTGGCTGGCCCCGGTGCAGGCGCGTCTGCTGAACGTGACCGACGCGCAGCTTGATTTCATGAAGAAAGCCGAGGCTTTCTTCCTTGCCAGGGGCATCCGTATCGACGCGGATAACCGCAACGAGAAACTTGGATACAAGATACGGGAAGCTCAGGTTGAGAAAATTCCGTTTATGTTGGTAATCGGTGATAAAGAGGTTGATGCCGGGTGTGTCAATATCCGTTTTCGCGACGGAGATGACCCCGGGATGGTGACACTGGAAGAGGCCGCGCAGCTCATTTTGGATGCTGCAAGGGCTCCTTTCGAAGCAGGAGGAATGAGCTATAGCTTTTCGGGGTAACGATCGCCGGGGTCAGAGACGAGATGACGTCCGGCGTAACGAGAGGATTCGCATCCCCAAGGTGCGTGTAGTGGACGACGACGGCGAACAGCTGGGAGTCATGGTGACTCGTGACGCACTGGATCGTGCGCGCGAGAAGGGTCTCGATCTCGTGGAGGTCGCGCCCAACGCCGACCCGCCGGTTTGCAAGATCATGGATTATGGTAAGTTCAAGTACCAGCAGCAGAAGAAGCTGCAGGAAGCCAAGAAGAAACAGACCGTCATCAAGATCAAGGAAGTCAAGTTCCGGCCCAAAACCGATGAGCACGATTACCAGACCAAGCTCAAAAAGATAGTTAAATTCCTGGATGACGGTGACCGCTGCAAGGTGACCATCTTCTTCCGGGGTCGCGAGATCGTCCACAAGGACCGCGGGCTCATGATGCTCGATAGGGTCGTGGAGGATACGCAGGATATAGCAAAAGTCGAGAGCAAGCCCATGTCTGAGGGACGGACCATGACGATGATGCTTGCTCCGGTGAAAAAATAGCCGGTTGTCCGGCTTAAGGGGAACCATCCCCATATCCTAACAGGAGTAATTATGCCCAAGATCAAAACCCGTCGCGCAGCAGCCAAGCGGTTCTCCAAGACCGCGACCGGCAAGTTCAAGCGTCGCCGCAAAAACCTCCGTCACATTCTGACCAAGAAGAATGCGAAGAGGAAGCGTCGCCTGGGCCAGTCCACCACCGTGGACAGTGCCAACATGAAGGCTGTTCGTCGTCAGTTGCCCAACGGTTAGTTTGATCTGATACACGCCCGCCGGCAGCGTATGGAAAGCGGGGCAGCCCCCGCACGCTTGTCCGGCCTGGCTTCAGACCAAGGCCCGTTGATTGTTTCAGTAACCTATAGAATCTGCCTCGCTGGGGGAGTCCGTCCGGCCCGGGAGGTAACAAAGATGGAGGTTTAACCATGAGAGTTAAACGCGGTGTAGCCGCCAAGCGGCGTCACAAAAAGTATTTGAAGATGGCCAAGGGCTATCGCGGAGCGGGCTCCCGCCTGTACCGTACCGCGCGTGAGCGCGTCGAGAAGGCCCTTTGCAATGCATATCGCGATCGCAAGCGCAAGAAGCGCGAATTCCGCAAGCTGTGGATCATGCGCATCAACGCAGCCGCCCGTCTCAACGGCCTGTCCTACAGCCGTCTGATGAACGGCCTGAAGCTGGCCGGCATCGAGCTGAACCGCAAGGTTCTGGCCGACATGGCGGTCCGTGATCCTCAGGTGTTCGCTAAAATCGCAGAGGCCGCAAAAGCCAAAGTGAGCTAAATTGTGAGTAATGAATTGAAGTCCTTCCTGGAAGGACTCGACAGCCTGGCCCAGGATTGCGCATCGCGCAAGGGCCAGGCTTGTTCGTTGAAGGAGCTGGAGGAACTGCGCATCGAGTTCCTGGGCCGCAAGGGCAAGCTGGCCGGTCTCATGGGCCAGCTCGGCAGGCTCGACAACAGCGACAAGCCCGCGGGCGGCAAGAAGGCCAACGAGGTCAAGCAGCGGATCACCGCGCTCATCGACTCCTGGGAGGCCGAGCTCAACGCCGCCGAGGCGAGCCAGGCGCTTTCCAAGTTCGATCCCTCCATGCCGGGCCGCAGGCCCTGGGCAGGTTCCCTGCACCCCGTGACCCTGGTCATGGAGGAAGTCTGCAACGTTCTCACCGGCCTGGGCTTCGAGCACGCGGCCGGACCGGAAGTGGAGAACGACTGGCACAACTTCGAGGCGCTGAACATTCCCCAGGAGCATCCGGCCCGCGACATGCAGGACACCCTGTACGTCTCGGACAACATCGTGCTCAGGACCCACACCTCGGGCATGCAGATCAGGTCCATGCTCAAGCAGCAGCCTCCCGTGGCCGTCATCGCGCCCGGCAAGGTCTACCGCCGCGACTCCGACCTGACCCACACCCCCATGTTCCACCAGATCGAGGGATTGTTGGTCGATCACCACGTGTCCATGGCCGACCTGCGCGGCACCCTGACCATATTCGTGCGCAAGATATTCGGGGCCAAGACCGACGTGCGTTTTCGCCCGAGCTTCTTCCCCTTTACCGAGCCTTCCGCCGAAGTGGACATCTCCTGCGTCATGTGCGGCGGCAAGGGCGAGACCGGCGGCACGACCTGCCGCGTCTGCAAGGGCACGGGCTGGGTCGAGATCTTGGGCTGCGGCATGGTCGATCCCAACGTCTTCAAGTCCGTGGGCTACGACCCGGAAGTCTACACGGGCTTCGCCTTCGGGCTGGGCATCGAGCGCGTTGCCATGCTCAAGTACGGCATCGGCGACCTGCGCATGTTCTTTGAGAACGACGTCCGGTTCCTGGAACAGTTTGCTTAAGATTACTCACGGCCCGGCCTGCTCCGCCGGAGTGCGCCGGGCCGTTTTTCATAACTTTTCACCGATTACGGTAGTGCAATGTTAGTTAGCTTGAATTGGTTGCGGGAGTTCGTTCCCTACGAGGGAGACATTCAGGTGTTGGGCGACAAGCTCACCATGCTCGGTCTCGAACTCGAAGGCATCGACGATCCCTTCGAGGGCATCAAGGATATCGTGGTCGGTTATGTGGTCGAGTGCGAAACGCACCCCGAGTCGGACCATCTTTCGGTCTGCACCGTGGACGTGAACGGTCCCGAGACGTTGACCATCGTGTGCGGCGCTCCCAACGTGGCCAAGGGTCAGAAGGTCCCGGTGGCGCAGGTCGGCACGACCATGCCCGACGGCATGAAGATCAAGAAGGCCAAGCTGCGGGGCGTCAAGTCTTTCGGCATGATCTGCTCCGAGCGCGAGCTGGGCTTCTCCGACGACCACGAGGGCATCTGGGTCCTGGACGACTCCTTCAAGCCCGGCGACAAGCTGGCGGACGTCCTGGGGCTGGAGCGCGTGGTCTTCGACTTCGACATCACGCCCAACCGTGCGGACTGTCTGTCCATCCTCGGTTTCGCCCGCGAGACCGCGCTGGCCTTCGACCTGCCCCTGACCATGCCCGAGCTGAACCTTGTGGAAGCGGGCGGGAATGCGGCCGACGAGATCAAGATTCTTATTGACGACCCCGAACTGTGCCCGCTTTTCAACGGCCGCGTCATCAAGGGAGTGGAGACCCGCAAGGCCCCGGACTGGATGCGTTTCAAGCTCTTGTCCCTGGGCCAGCGTCCCATTTCCAACATCGTCGACGTGACCAACTACGTGATGTTCGAACTGGGCCAGCCCATGCACTCGTATGACCTCGACCTCGTCGAGGACGCGACCCTCCGCGTGGCCCCGGCTCAGGACGGCATGAAGTTCACCACCCTGGACAACGCGGAGCGCGTGCTCACCGCCAACGACCTGCTCATCTGGGACGGCAAGCGGCCCGTGGGGCTGGCCGGCGTCATGGGCGGCGCCAACACCGAGATGCACGCCGGGTCCACGAACGTTCTCCTGGAGGCCGCAGTCTTCCGCCCGGGCACCATCCGAAAGACCGCGCGCCGACTGGCTCTGCCGTCCGACGCATCCTACCGCTTCGAACGAGGCGTGGACCAGCAGCTCAACCGTTTCTGCATAGATCGCGCGGCCCAGCTCATGGCCGAGACCTCGGGCGGCACCGTTTCCAGGGGCGTGGTCACCAACGAGCCCAAGCCGTGGCAGGACCGTTCCCACGGTTACCGCCATGACCGCTGCATGCGGCTGCTCGGCCTTGACCTGGAACCGGATTTCGCCAGGAAGGTCTTTGAGGGCGAGGGATGCACCGTGGACGATTCCGATGCGGCCAACTGGACCGTGAAGTCCCCGTCCCATCGGCTGGACCTGGAGCGCGAGGTGGACCTCTATGAAGAGGTTGGCCGCGTCTACGGCCTGGATCGAATCCCGGCTGTGCTGCCCAAGGTGGCCAAGTCGCTGGAAACCGTGTCCGGCGGCTCCGAGTACGCCTTTCTCCAACGCATCAAGACCTGGGGCGCAGGCGTGGGCCTGAACGAGGCCATCAATTATTCCTTTGTCGGCTCCGACGATCTGGACCGGCTGAACCTGCCCGCAGAGGGGCGCGTGTTCATCGCCAATCCCCTGTCCGCCGACCAGAACGTCATGCGCACCGACCTGGCCCCGGGCCTGCTCAACACGCTCAAGCACAACCTGGCCCAGGGCAACAATCATATCCGCGTCTTCGAGGTGGCCAAGCGGTTCGTGGCCGACAGCGAGTCCGAAACCGAGACCCGCGAGTTCAACCGCCTCGGCATCCTGCTGTACGGCCCGCGCCACGCGCAGGAATGGCCGTGGGGCGATGATGACGCGGACTACCTGGACATCAAGGGGCACGTGGAAAACCTCATCGAGGACAGCCTCAAGCTGGAAATCCCGTCCTTCACCCTGGCCGGGGAGCACGCCTATTGCGAGCCCTGCGTGCAGGTGGCGGTGGGTGAGACCGCGGTCGGATTCATAGGCCGGGTCAAGGCGGATATCGGCGATTATTACCACGCCCGCAAGGATGTCTGGCTGGCCGACCTCGACCTGGACGTTCTTCGCGAACTGGTCGCCGCGCACCGAATCGAGTTTGCGCCGCTGCCGGTCTTCCCGCCCAGTCGTCGCGACGTGACGGTCATCGGGCCCATGACCCTGTCCGCCGCCGCCATCCGCAAGGCCATCCTGGACACCGGGATCGGCATCCTGGAGTCCGTGGAGCTGGTGGCCGAGTTCGTGCCCGAAGGGCAGGAACAGGAGCGCAACCTCTCCTTCCGCCTGACCTACCGTTCGCCCACCAAGACCCTCAAGGACAAGCAGGTGGACAAGGAACACAAGAGGGTCCTCGAAGCACTGGAAAAGAACCTGCCGGTTCATTTCTAGATCGCGTGGACAAACGAATTGGAAGGCCCCGCTCCGACAGGAGCGGGGCCTTTTTTGTTCGAAGACCGGGTTTTCAGGTAAACGTGTTGAAGGCGCTTACTCGATTTGGTAAGCATTCGGGATGGGTGAACTTCAGGATTTCAAAACATACCGCATCGGCGAGGCCGCGCGCCTGCTCGGCGTCAAGACCTACGTGCTCCGGTTCTGGGAAGGGGAATTCGACGAGATCGAGCCCTACCGCACCGAGAGCGGGCAGCGGCTGTATACCGAGGAGAATCTTGAGGTCATCCGCGAGATAAAGCGGCTTCTCTATGACGAGGGGCTGACCATCGAAGGCGCAAAGCGGAAGATGCACTCCAGCGAGAACAGCGACATCCTGCTCGAGATTCGCGACGAACTGCTGGCCATGAAGAAGCTCCTCTCCCGGTAGGGAGGCGGGGCGGCATCCGGCGCGGGCCGTTTAACCCACTTTCATTTTCAGATCGGCTGGGGATTTGGCCATGGTCGGCCCTTTCCTGGGTGCGGCCTGTTGCGGCTGCTGCGGCGACTGCGGCTGCTCGGCTTCCTCTCCCACCAGTTCATGCATGGCGTCGAACGCGCCCTGCAGGGATTCCTGTTCCGATACCAGCTGGCGCAGGAAGCGGTTGATGGGCCCGACCATCTTGATGGCCTTGTCCACCTCGGGGTTGGCGCCCTTCTGGTATGCGCCGATGTTGACCATGTCTTCCACCCGCTTGAAGGTGGCCATGTGCCGGAGCAGGGCGCGGCCGTCGGTCTGGACCTGTTTCGAGGTGATGTCCGAGCGCAGTCGGCTGATGGACTTGAGCACGTCGATGGCCGGGTAGTGGCCGAGGTCGGCCAGCTCGCGGGTGAGCACGATGTGGCCGTCCAGGATGGACCGGGTGGAGTCGGCGATGGGTTCGGTGAAGTCGTCGCCGTCCACGAGCACGGTGTAGATGCCGGTGATGGTCCCCTTGCGGCTCTTGCCCGCCCGTTCCAGGAGCTGGGGCAGGTGGGCGAACACCGATGGGGTGTAGCCGCCGCGGGTGGGCGGTTCCCCTGCGGCCAACCCGACTTCGCGCCCGGCCATGGCGAATCGGGTGACCGAGTCCATCATGAGCAGCACGTCCTTGCCCTGGTCGCGGAAAAATTCGGCTACGGCGGTGGCTGCGTAGGCGGCGCGCATGCGGATGAGCGGACTCTTGTCCGAGGTGGCCACCACCAGCACGCTGCGGGCCATGCCCTCGGGACCGAGGTCCCGTTCCATGAATTCCACCACCTCGCGACCGCGCTCGCCCACCAGGGCGATGACGTTGACGTCCGCCTTGGTGTAACGGGCCATCATGCCCAGGGTCGTGGATTTGCCCACGCCGGAACCGGCCATGATGCCCACGCGCTGGCCCTTGCCCAGGGTGAGCAGGGAGTTGACCGAACGGATGCCCACGTCCAGCGGTTCGTTGATGCGGGGACGTTCCAGCGGGTTGGGCGGTTCCCGGTGCAGGGGGGCGAAGGCTTCCGTGTGGATGGGCCCCTTGCCGTCCAGGGGGTCGCCGAAGGCGTCCACGGCCCGGCCGAGCAGGGCTGAGCCGACCGGCATGTGGGGCGGGGTGGCCGCGTTCTGGATGAGCGAGCCGGGGCCGATGCCGCGCATGTCGGAGTAGGGCATGAACAGGCAGGCGCCGTCGCGGAAGCCGACCACCTCGGCGGGGATGGGGTCTCCGCCCGGAGGCAGCAGATAGCAGACCGATCCGAGCGGGGCCTTGATGCCGTTCCCCTCGGCGATGAGGCCCACCACCTTGGTGACCTTGCCGAAAGTCTGGCAGGGATCGAGCTCTTCGAGCAGGCCGAGCTTCAGGTTGAGAGCCATGAATTACCCCTCTTCGCCGGTGGTGACCTGGTCTGCCAGTTGGTCGAAGATGGGTTCCACGCCTTCCCAGCGGGTGTCGATGGTGTTGTCCACCCGGCAGCCCGCGCCCTCGACGATCACGCCGCCCGTCTGGATGTCGGGGTCCGCCTTGACGGTCCAGTACTTGAGGGACGGGTCGCGTTCCTGGATGGTCGTGAGAAATTCTTCCAGGCTCTGCACGTCTTCAGGGTGGCACTTCACGGTCAGCTCCCGTTTGGAGTCGAGCCGGTCAAGGGCCTCGCGCATGAGGGCCTCAAGGGATTCGGTCCGTTTTTCGGACAATTCCACCTTGAGGGTCTTGCGCACGGCGAGCTTGATCAGGGCGATGATGTCCTCCCGCCGTTCTTCGTAGATGTTCGTTCCCTGGGCACCGAGTTGCCGGAACAGGTTCTCGCCCTTGGCCGAGATGTCCTGGAGGTGCTTGTCCACGAATTCCTGGGCCTTGGCCAGCCCCTCGTTGTACCCGTCGTGGGCGCTGGTGGCCCTGAGCGCCTCGGCTTCCAACTCGGCCAGGAGCTTGATCTCCTTGGCCGCCTGCCGGGCCTTTTCGCGCACGCGGTTGAGGTACTCCTCGTTGGTGGCGTCGTCCCAGGTGAGCTGGCGCTTGCCTTCGATCTCCTGGATGGTCATCTCGTCCGGGCCGGGCGTGTTCACGCCCATGAGCACCTTGCCCGAGAGGTTGACCTTCCGGCCGGCCTTGCCCTTAGATAAAGACATCGCTGCCGCCTCGGCTGATGACGATCTTGCCCTCGTCCTCCAGACGGCGAACCGTCTTGACGATGGACTGCTGGGCCGCCTCGACCTCGGAGAGCTTCTTGGGCGGCATGATTTCCAGGTCTTCCTTGATCATTGCGGAAGCGCGCTCCGACAGGTTCTTGAAGAACTTGTCGCGCAGGTCTTCGGAAGCGCCCTTGAGAGCCACGGTGAGGTCCTCGTTGGAAACCTCCTTGAGCAGCTCGCGGATGGCCACGTCGTCGATGGCCTTGACGTCCTCGAACACGAACATGAGGTTCCGGATGTCCTCGGCCATCTGTGCGGATTCCTCCTCGATCTCGGACAAAACCTCTTCCTCGGTGTTCCGGTCCACGGCGTTGAGAATTTCGGCCACGGAATTGACGCCGCCGACCTTCTTGCCTTCCTTGCCGCCCATGGCGATGAGCTGGCTCTGCAAAACCTTGTCGACTTCCATGAGCATCTCCTCGGCAACGGCCTCCAGCTTGGCCAGGCGCATGAGCACCTCGGCGCGGACGCCCGCCGGCAGGTTCTGGATGAGTTCGGCGGCCTGGTCCGGGTGCAGGTGTCCGAGGATGAGCGCCAGGGTCTGCGGGTGCTCGTTGCGGAGTATCTGCGCCAGGATGCGCGGGCTGACGTTTTCCAGTTCCTGGAAGGGCGTGGGGCCGGTATCCAGTTCCAGGGAGTCCATGATGTACTTGGCCGTTTCCGCGTCCAGGGACTTGGTCAGCAAACGCTTGACCTGATCCGGGCCGCCGACCAGCAGTTCCGCACCGTAGGCCAGGGATTCATTGTATTCCTTGAGCACGGCGAGGACGTCTTCCTTGGGCACGGAGTCGGTTTCGAGCATGGCCTTGGATACGGCGGCGATCTCGTTGCGTTCCATGCGCTTGAACACTTCCGCAGTGAATTTTTCGCCGAGCGCGAGGAGCACGATGGCCGTTTTCTGGGGTCCGGAGAAGTCTGCCATGGTCTAGGCCTCCTGAGTCAGCCAGGTCTTGAGCAGGTGCACGGCCTGGTCGATATTGTCGTCGGAGAGCTGAATAGCGTGATTCTTGGCGTTTTCAAGCCGCCTGGTGGCGTCCAGAAGCTCTTCGTCCACTTCCTCCTCTTCCAGGGCGAGGCGGGCGGAGCCGGGCAGGCCCGCCATCTCCTCGATTTCCTGTTCGGCCACGCGGGGTCGGATCAGGGCCATGACCACGGGACGGACGACCAGGATGAGGAAGAGGAAGATGAGAAGTCCGTTGAGGAACGGCTTGCCCAGCCGTTGGGCGTATTCCAGCATGGTCCGCATGAGAGAGTCGGCATCGTACATTTCCGGCTCGCCGAAGGAGATGTTGCTGACCTCGATGGTGTCGCCGCGCGCCTGGTCGAAGCCGACGGCGTTTTCGATGAGCACGCGGATGCGGTCCAGTTCCTGCGCGGTGCGGGGCGTGTACGTCATCTCACCCGTGTCCGGGTTGGTCTCCCATGTGCCATCCACGATAACCGCAACCGTGAGACGTTTCAACTCCCCGACCGGGGTGACGATGGATTCTTCCTGCTTGTTGATTTCGAAGTTGGTGGTCCGGGATTCACGGGTGGAGTCCTGGGTGGTGCGGGTGCCGGAGAAGCCGTCGCCGCGGAAGTTGGCGTCGGGTTCGCCTCCGGCCAGGGAGGCCGCGCCCGCGGTGGTTTCCTCGTTGCGGGTTTCGGAGCGGACTACCGCGCCCTCGGGGTCGAAAATTTCCTTGCGCACCGTGCGCTGGCTGAAGTCGAGGTCCGCGTTGACGCGGGCGATGACCTTGTCCGGGCCGACCGCCGGTCCGAGCAGTTCGATAATCTGGCGCTGGATCTTGCCTTCCACGCCCGCCTTGTGCAGCTGCTGGGCGTTGGACATGGACAGGCCGTTGGTTTCGTCGTCAGGGGTGTACAGGGGGCGTCCCTTCATGTCCGTGACGGTGATGAGGCTGGGGTCCAGCCCTTCCACGGCCATGGACACCAGGTTGACGATGCCCTGGGTCTCGTCCGGGCCGAGCTTGCCCTCGTCCTTGAGCTGCAGGACGATGGAGGCGCTGGGCTTGATCTGGTCCTCGATGAACAGTGATTTCTGCGGGATGACCAGGTGGACTCTGGCTTTGTCGATCATGGGAAATTCGCTGATCGTGCGGGCCAGCTCACCCTGCAGGGCTCGCTGGTAGTTGACGTGCTGCACGAAGTCGGTCTGGCCGATCTGCACCTCGTCGAATATCTCGAACCCGATGCCCTGGCCGTGCAGGTTGCCTTCACCGGCCACCTTGAGCCTCAGCTCGTACACCCGGTCGGCCGGGACCATGACGGTCGTTCCGTTGTTCTCGAGGACATAGTTCTCCTTGGAGGCCTGGAGCATGGCCACGATCCTGGACGCATCCTCGGGATAGAGGTTGGTCATCAGGATTCTGTAGTCCGGCCTGTTCATCCAGAAGATCATCAGGGCGAACGAAATGATCACGGCAACGGTCATGCCGCCGATGATGAGGCGTTGGGACATGGAGCTGTCGGTCCAGAATCCCTGTGCTTTTTCCAGATATTTGGTAACGAACGGAGGCATGTCTTCTCTCCCGCGACGAGTGCGTTTGGCTTGTTATCGTATGGATGCTGCGCGTCCTAGAAGGACATCTGCATGATTTCTTTGTACGACTGCATGATCTTGCTGCGCACGGCCCCGGTCATCTGCATGGCCATGCCGGCCTTCTGCATGGAGATCATCAACTCGTGCACGTTCTGGGTCTTGCCGCTGGCGAACTCCTCGATCAGGACTCTTTTCTCCGTCTGCATGTCGTTGACGCTCTTGAGCGAATCCTTCAGGGTGTCGCCGAATCCTCCGGCGGATTCCTGGGGCTTTCTCAGCCGGTCGGCGACGGTGTCCCTGATCTCGCGGCCACGCGTCTGCATGGCGTCCTGGTACGCATTGATCGCAATACTTTTGACAACCATCTTCATTACTCCTTTTCTAGCCCATGCCTATCAGGAGGGCTTTCTGGAACATTCGCTTTGCGGCCTGGATGGTCTGCACGTTGGCCTCGTAGCCGCGCATGGCCTGCATCATGTTGGTCATTTCCTCGACCACGTTGATGTCGGGGTAGGTGACGTATCCCTGCTCGTTGGCGTCCGGGTGATGCGGCTCGTAGACCTGCTTGAACGGCCGCTGGTCGGCGGTGACGCCCAGCACCTTGACGCCGTGCAGTTCCCGGTTGAGATGGTCGTGCATCTCCTTGTCGAAGGGGGAGTAGACCGGCGTGGATTCGAAAGACACGGACTTGCGCTGATAGGGGCCGCCGTCCACGGTCTTGGTGGTCCGGATGTTCGCCATGTTCATCGATATGACATTCAGGTTCGCCCGCTGGGCTCTGAGCCCGGATGAACTGATGTCCATTGCTGTCATGAAATCCATTTACTTGGCTCCTTCCTGCACGACTTTCTGCATGCCCTGGAAATTCTTTTTGATGACCATGGCGAGCGCGTTGTACATCATGGTGTTCTTGGCATTCTCTGTCATTTCCTTGTCCAGGTTCACCGAGTCCTTGCCGATGACCTCGCGGCCTTTGAACTCCGAGAAGCCTTCACCCTTGAATCCGTCCGGGGAGAACGTGGCGGGCAGGTGCGCTTCGGAGGTGCGGGTCATCTTGCCGAGGTCGTCCTGATTCAGGGCGCTTTGCAGCTTTTCCTCGAATTCGAGCCTGCGCGCCTTGTATCCCGGCGTGTTGACGTTGGCGATGTTTCCCCCGACGATATTTTGACGTTGAAGACGCAGGTCCATGACCTTGCCCGTCAATTGAATGTGTCGTTCGAAAAGCCCTCGCATACCTTGTTCCTCCTGCATTCCTGGGTGTTCCGGCTACTTGGCTGGCAGTTTTTTCCTCCAGGCCCGCAAAGGAGTTAGCAACTCCCGTTCCAAACATATAACACGTCGATTAAATTGAATAATTATCAATGAGGTCTTCGGGACGCTTCGGAGCGTCGTTTTCCGGGCGCGGACCGGATCGCTTTCATATGGAATGAAACGAGGGGGCAGAATATTCCCCTTGTGGGGCTTAAGTGGAACGGGGAAGGTGGGGCGCTTGCCTTAATTTTTCAGATAAAGTCTTTTATTCCAGTTTATTAAGTCTTTCTTGCGGAGTGGAAGAAGCAAGGGGGTAGGGGGTTTGGCACGTTCGTTGCTGAATCCATGTCGGCCAAGTGTGGCCAGGATTTATTTTCTGCCCGGCCTGCGGGCAAAGGAGACATGGAGGGGAATACCATGAGTGGTCATCTGGATTATGAAATCAACAAGGAACTTGGTGAATGCTACCTGTTCATGGGTGAGCTGGACAAGGCCGAAGAATACTACAAGAAGGCCGTCAGCTCCAATGGCATCCACCCTGATCCGTATATCGGCCTGGCCACGGTCGCCATTCAGCGCGGCGACCTGGAAAACGCCATGGCCATGTACGAAAAGGCTCACAATATCGAGCCCACCGACAAAAGTCTTTCCGGCATCGGACTCATCAAGATGGAAAACGGCGACAAGGAAGGGGCTTTCCCCCTGTTCATGGAAGCCGCCCGGATGAATCCGGAGAATATGGTCGCCCTGTTCAGCATCATCAGGCTCGGCCATGAACTGGATCGCGTGATCGAGATCATTCCCAGCCTCGTATCGGCGCTGGAAGTGAATCCCGGCAAGCATGAGGTGCGCTACTCGCTCGCGGGTTGCCACGTCTGCGCAGGCGACAATGAAGCGGCCCGCGTCGAGCTTGAGAAGATTCTCGAAGCCGACCCCGAGCATGAAGCCGCCAAGGAAATGCTCGCCCAGATCCAGTCCTAACGTTGGTCTCCCCTCCCCGTTGGTTTCCCGTCCCTGATCCGTCAGGTGACGGGGCGGGAAACCAGCCTTTGAGTGAAGGCCGCCGGAAATCCAGGCCATGGAACACACGGTTCAATCCCGCGCGAGGAAGCACTTCGCGTCGGGCCTGATCTTTTTTGGCGTCGTGCGTCCGCCTGCTCCCGGCCCCCCTCTGATCCCTCTTCCCGACTTGCCTTCCCGGCCCAAATCTGGCACCACCTCCAAAACATCAAGTGAGGTGGTGTATGGACCTTTTGCCTGTCAGAAAAGCGATTCTTTCCGTTACCGATAAATCCGGTCTTGCCGAGTTCGGGAAATTCCTGGTCGACAACGGCTGTGAACTGGTGTCCACCGGCGGCACTAAGAAGATGCTCGCCGAGTCGGGACTGCCCGTCACATCGGTGTCCGACATCACGGATTTCCCTGAAATCCTCGGTGGCCGGGTCAAGACCCTGCATCCGAACATCCACGGCGGCATCCTTGCTGACAAGGACGATGAGGCCCATATGGAGACCCTGCGCGATTTCGGCATCGAGCCCTTTGATCTGGTCTGCGTGAACCTGTACAATTTCGCCGACGCCGTGGCCAAGGGGCTGGACCTCAAGGCCGCAGTGGAGCAGATCGACATCGGCGGACCGACCATGCTGCGTGCCACGGCCAAGAATTTCCACTCCATCTGCGTGGTGCCCGACCCGAAGTATTACGAGGTCGTGCGCAAGGAGATCGAGGAAAAGGGCGGCATCTCGCTCGAATTCCGCAAGGAAATGGCAACGCTCACCTTCAGGTTGACGAGTGAATACGACGCCATGATCACCAAATATCTGTCCGAAAACGAAGCATAGCCTCGTTTTCGAAAGTCTCACGGCTCGGGGGTGGAAGAGGCGCGGCCGCTTCGCTTCCGCGCTAAAGAGGCAGCCCGGCGTAGGGTTGGAAAAATCATTTGAAAGGCAAGTGCTGACGCGGTAGTACTTGCCTTTCTTTATTGCTAAAGGAGAATCGTCATCGCCCAGAAACCGAAGGGGAACCTTCAGGGGTTGAAACCCAGCCAGGTGAAGCGGCTGTCGCGGTTGTACCAGCGGCAGTATCCCACGGATGCATGCTACACCACCGAGCAGGCGCGTGAGCTGGCCGAGCTGTCCACGGACACGGGCCGCCAGCTCGGGTTGCTCATCGACCGCCAGGGCAAGGTGGCCATGGTGCTGGTGGGCGACAACCGGTCCATCTACATCCCCGAGCTGCCGCGTTCCCGCATGGCCACGGGCCGTCTGCGCGGCTTGCGCCTGGTCCACACCCATCTTTCCGACGAGTCGCTTTCCCAGGAAGACCTCATGGACATGGTCTTCCTGCGCCTGGATTCCGTGGCAGCCCTGAACGTGCGCGACGGGTTCCCTGAGACGGTCCAGGGCGCGCACCTGCTGCCGCCCAACCCGGACGAGAAGAGCTACGAAGTGCTCGAACCCGTGCGCTGGGACCGGTTCGACCTCGACCTGGGGGGTGTCGTGGACGCCCTGGAGGACGAGTTCCGCCGCCAGATGGACGGTCAGGGCATCGATTCCGACGAGAACCGGGTGCTCCTGGTCAGCGTGGACAAGACGCCGCGCCCGGTGCAGGAGCTTTCCCTGGAGGAGTTGGCGGAACTGGCCGACACCGCCGGGCTGACGGCCGCCGGGACCATGATCCAGCGGGTGCGCAAGCACAATCCCAAGTTCATCATGGGCAAGGGCAAGCTGGCCGAACTGGAAGTCCGCGCGCTCCAGGCCAACGCCTCGGTCATCATCTTCGACCAGGAGCTGTCCCCCACCCAGATCCGTAACCTGGCCCGGGTCACGGAGCGCAAGATCCTGGACCGCACCCAGCTCATCCTCGATATTTTCGCCCAGCACGCCACCAGCCGGTCGGGCAAGCTCCAGGTGGAGATGGCCCAGCTTAAGTACACCCTGCCGCGCCTGGTGGGGAAGAACAGGGCCATGTCCCGGCTCATGGGCGGCATAGGCGGGCGCGGTCCCGGCGAGACCAAGCTGGAGATCGACCGCCGCCGGGCCAACGACCGGCTGACGAGGCTCAAGAAGGAACTTGCGGACGTGCGCAAGCGGCGTACACAGACCCGCGAGCGGAGGGCCAAGGCCGGGCTGCCCATCGTTTCGCTGGTGGGCTACACCAACGCGGGCAAGTCCACGCTGCTCAACACCCTGACCCAATCCGAGGTCATCGCCGAGGACAAGCTCTTCGCCACCCTCGACCCCACCAGCCGCCGCATCCGCTTCCCCCAGGAACGGGAGGTGGTGCTGACCGACACCGTGGGCTTCATCCGCCGGTTGCCGCCGGACCTGAAGGAGGCCTTCCGGGCCACGCTGGAGGAACTGGAGTCCGCCGACCTGCTGGTCCTGGTCTGCGATGCCTCCCACCCCGAAGTGGAGGATCAGGTGGACGCGGTGCGCACCATCCTGGCCGAGATGGACCTGGAAGAGATTCCGTCCATCCTGGTGCTCAACAAGTGGGACAAGCTCGACGCCGAAGGCCGTGAGAGGATGCGCAACGTGTATCCGGAAGGCATCCCTGCGGTGGCCGTGAAGCGGCCCACCCTGGAACCCGTGGTGGAGGCGATCCTCAAGAAGATTCCCTGGGAAAAGCAGGGGGCCTGACCGTCGGCCCGACCCCCTGCCGGGGTTATTGCCTTGTCCCGCCCGCTCTCCGCCGGCGGGAGCGGCAGGCGTCGATGACGAAGATGAGCGACACCATCTGCTGGGCCGAGAGTATCCAGTATCCCTGGATGCCCATCAGGGCCGCGCAGCTGACGTTGCCGAGCATGAGCCAGAAGTACCCCTGAACGGAGTCCTTGGCCGTGAGGTAGGTTCCCATCAGGAATCCGGCGGCTATGGCAAGCTCGAAGACCTGGTTGAGGGTCGTGATTCCCCCGAATTCATACAGGCTCGCGGCCAGCCCGAAGACCACCGAGAAGCGGGCCAGGTAGTCCAGCCATGCGGGCTCGTTGCCGTGTCCGCGCAGGGCGATGATGAACCCGATGGCCATGGCCGGGGCTCCGCCCGATTCCACGGTGGCCGCGATCCAGTTGTGTTCCGAGACGAATATGATGACCCAGGCGGGCAGCCCCGCCAGGTAGATTCCCCAGGACCACAACCGCCAGGTGCGGTTCATGCCGCGGCTCGCGCTCCGTTCGGCTCGGGAAAAGCATATCTTGTTGAGCAGGTATGAAGCCCCGCCCCATATTTGCAATATAGTATCCATTGGTTACCTCCATCCCGGCCCGGGGCCGGTGCAGGTGTGTGATCAGGATGGGCTGGTTGCCCATGGGCAGAAGAAAAAGGAAAGGGCGAGCTTATTCGCCCGGGTCGTCTTCGGGAGGGGGAGGGGCGGACGAGGGGCATTCCCCGCCCATGCTGGCCGCGCATGCACCGCCCACGGTCATGCCGTCGTAGGAGATCGCCGATTCGATGGGCTCCACATGGATGGTCACTTCGGCCTTGTCGAGCTTGAGCTGGATCAATTCCTCGATCAGCTCGCACAGGTCATGGGAATCCGTGACCGTCATGTCGCCGGGCACGAGCAGGTGAAAGTCGATGAAGCGCTTGGGGCCGGACTTGCGGGTTCGTAGGCCGTGGTAGGTGCAGGTGTTGCCGCAATAGCTCTGGATGGACTTGGCGATGACCTGGAGTTCCCGTTCCGGCAGGGCGTCGTCCATGAGGCCGCTCACGGACCGTTTCAGGAGGCCCACGCCGGTGAACACGATGTTCACGGCCATGATCAGAGCGATGATCGGGTCCAGGACCTTCCACTCCGGGGCGACCATGATGACGGCCAGCCCCGCCACCATGCCGACGGAGGTCCAGACGTCGGTGAGCAGGTGGTGCGCGTCCGCCTCGAGGGTGATGGAATCGAACCGCTTGGCCGCCCGGAGCATGACCCGGGCCGTGACGAAATTGATGACCGAGGAAACCAGTGCCAGGGCCAGCCCCAGGCCGAGATTGGAGAGGGGCTGGGGCGACAGGAAGCGGCCGATGGCGGCATAGCCGATGCCGAAGGCGGCCACGATGATGAGCACGCCCTCGATGCCGCTGGAAAAGTATTCGGCCTTGCCGTGGCCGTATGCGTGGTCGTTGTCCGCCGGGCGCAGGGCCACGGTGATGGCGGTCAGGGCCAGCACGGCGGCGGTCAGGTTGACCAGGGATTCGGTGGCGTCGGAGAGCAGCCCCACGGAATCGGTCAGCCCCCAGGCTCCGAACTTGAGGACCAGGGTCAGGATCGAGGCCAGTATGGAGTAAACGGCGTACCGCTTGGGTGAATCGCCGATCATGTGACTACTCCTTCTTGAGCCAGGGGTTCTCTTCACCCCGCGCCAGCCGACGGATGTTTTCCTTGTGCCGCCAGAACAGGATGACCATGACCACCAGGGCCATGGGCACCACGGCGAAGTGGCCGGTCAGGGCCATGCACACGGGCAGGGCCAGGGCAAAGGTCAGGGAGCCCATGGACACGTGGCCGGTGAGCCAGACCATGAGCAGGCACAGGACCGCTGCCAGGATGCCGCCCCAAGGGGACAGCGCCAGGAACACGCCCACGGTGGTGGCCACGGCCTTGCCGCCCTTGAATTGCATGAAGCAGGAGAAGACGTGGCCGAGGATGGCGGCCAGGCCGACCAGGCTGAGAGCCATTTCGGAATCTATCCAGGAGGCGGCGAAGGCCACGGGCAGCAATCCCTTGAGCACGTCGAACACCAGGGTTGCCACGCCGTACTTGAACCCGCACAGCCGGGCCACGTTGGTGGCTCCGGTGTTTTTGGAGCCGTCAAGGCGCGGGTCGATGTTGCACAGGGATTTGGCGATGACCAGCCCGAAGGGGATGGAGCCGAGGACATAGGCGAGTGCCGCCCAAACAATGAAAGTCATTCTCTGTTCTCCTGAAATATCACGATGTGGGGTCGATACTACAGATTTTATCCTGCGATGCAAAGACCGGCTATTCTTCCAGGGCCTCGGAGAGCCGGATTTCGTTGGTCAGGGGGTCGACCCGGGCGAAATTGATCTGGAACCGCTGGCCCGGGTAGAGCTTGTCGCCGAGAAGCTTCTTGGGCGAACGGACGTTGACCTGCAGGTGGGGCATGGCCAGGGTGGCCATGGGACCGGCTTCGTCCACCACCACGGCGGACTGGTATTCCTTGCGTCGCGCCGCGAGGTGGACGAGCTTCCAGTACCGGGGCCGGAACCGCTGGACCGCGCTCACAGCCTGGATGCGCATGCCCAGGTATATGGCCATCTGGTCCAGCCCTTCCTTGTCCAGGCGGGGGGAGCCATCCGCGAGAAAGGTGCAGACCTGGGCCATGTTGATGAAATCCGTGTAGCGCCGCAGGGGCGAAGTGATGGGCGAGTATACCGCTACGCCGAGGGCCGCGTGCCTCCGGGGGGTGGTCTCCAGGGAGGGCGGCAGGAGCAGCTTGACCACCTGCATGATCTCAACGGGCTCCGTGAACATGCCCGCGGCCTCCGGGGGCAGGGCGATGTCCTGGGTGCGGTGCAGAAGCGGGACGCCGTTTTCCCCGGCCCATGCGGCCAGGCCCGAGTTGGCCAGGATCATGAATTCGCTGATGATCAGTTCCGAGAGCGGGCATTGCTCCTTGAGGGTGATGTCCACCGTGGTCTGCGCGCCTTCGCCTTCAAGGGTGATGATCGGCTCGGGCTTGCGGATGATGCATGCGCCGTCCTCGATGCGGAGGGCGAGGAGCTTCTCGGCCAGCTCGTGGGCCAGGACCAGGGATTCGTCGGTCCGGTTTTCGATGGCCGCGTCCGCAGCCTCATAGGTGATGTTCGCCGCCACCCTGACCCAGGTCGGGCGGGGCGTGACGGAAATGAGCTTGCCGCTTCCGTCAAGGCGGAAGTCCGTGACCAGCGCCGGACGGGTTTCCCCGGCTATGAGGCTGTAAAGCCCGGTGCCGAACCGGGCCGGCATCATGTGGCTGGTGCCTTCGGGCAGATACAGGCTGGTGGCCCGGTACATGACCGCCTTGTCCAGTTCGGAGCCGAACTCCCAGTGCGCGTCCGGGCGGGCCAGGCCGATGGAGACTACGTATCCGTCGCCGTCCCTGCGGATGCTGAAGGCGTCGTCGATGTCTCTGGTGGTGGCCGCGTCTATGGAGATGAGGTCTTCGACTTCGGGAGTTTCGGACTGATTGGAAAATGTGTTTTCTATTTCCTTGATTTCATTGGAAAAGGATTCCGACCATGAATCTTCCCAAGTATAGTCCGCCTCATCCAGGAGGTAGTTGTGGTGGACGGGGAGGATGTCCCATGTCTGGGCCAGGAGCAGGGGGAGGTGGGGCAGGTCGGGCAGTCCCTTGGAGATGGCCGTCCAGATCTTGCGCTCGGTCTCGTCCAGCCGGTCGCCGATCTTGCGCTTCAAAATCCCGGACAGGCTCTCTTCAAGCTCGGGGGCCATGTCCGGCAGTTTGGGCTTGCTTCCCTGGCCGTATGCGGTCCAGAGGGCCTGGAGCAGGACCTGCCCTGCGGAGGTCACGGCCTCCCGTTCCTTTTCCTCGGCCTTCTGCCGCATCTTGAGTTCCACGGTCTCGGCGGACCATATCTCGAAATTCGGGGGGCGGAACTTGAAATGGGTCTTGGCCTGGAGCATGGCCCGGCCCAGTGCGGCCACCTGGTCGTCGTCCGGGTCTTCCCAGAGCAGGTCCGCGAACCACTCCAGCGGCGCGGACTCCATCTCGCCCTGAGCCAGGTCCCAGAGTTCCATGACGTCGAGTCCGGCCTGGATTTCGCCGCGTTTCTCCTGGTGATCGTTCAGGGCGTTCTGGATATCCTGGCGCGAGGCCTCGGCGTTGAGGACCGGCCCCTGCCAAGGCAGGAGGCGGGCGGCGGGCAGCTTCATTTCGCGCTTGTTGATGGTCAACAGCCTGAGCCTGCCGGACGATTCCTCCAGCACCCAGGCAAGCTGGGGCTGGTCGCCGTGCATGAATTCCACCACCGTTCCGGGGCGGACCGTGGGGCCGAGTATGGTTTTCTTTGCCATCAAGCGCTTCTTTATGGTTTCGATTCCGTTCGTTGGAACGGGTAGTTAACATGAAATGTTTGCCAGCGTAAGTGGAGGGGCGTATGGGTTTTCCATGGAACTCGACATGCTGGAAATGCTGGGCGTCGTGGCCGGATGTTGCACCACCGCTGCTTTCATGCCCCAGGTGATACACACCTGGCGCACCAAATCGGTGTACGACATCTCCCTGCGCATGTACTCTCTGTTCACCTTCGGGGTTTTCCTGTGGCTGGTCTACGGCATTTCCATCGGATCGTTCTCGATCATCCTGGCCAATGCGGTCACCCTTGTCCTTGCCTTTTCCATATTGGTCATGAAGATCGTCTACGGCCGCGCGCCCTCTGAAAAGGGGCCGGGCCGCCGCCCCAAATAGAAGGCTTCGCCAAGCTCGTGCCCGGCGAAGCCTGAATGCCGATTCCTGCCATCAATTAATGTTTGAATGAACGCTGGCCGGTGAAGACCATGGCCGCCTGCGGGCTGGCCTCGTTCACGGCCTGGATGACCTCGTTGTCGCGGATGGAGCCGCCGGGCTGGGCAATGGCGGTCACGCCCTGGTCCAGGCACAGGTCCACGCCGTCGCGGAACGGGAAGAAGCCGTCGGAGACGACCACGGAGCCGGGCAGGCCGCCGCGCGCCTCCTGGGTGCGCTTTTCGATGTCCTCCAGCTTGGCCTTCATGTCCGCATCCTTGATGGCCGCCAGCTTCAGCTCGAACAGGGATTTGCCCAGTTCCTTGGAAGCCAGCAGGTCCGCGTACTTGATGTAGGCCTTGGTAGTGGCCAGGAGCACGCAGCCGACCCGGTCCTGTTCGCCGGTGCCGATGGCGGTGGTCACGCCGTTGCGGGCGAAGATGACGGAATTCGAGGTCACGCCGGCCTCCACGGCCCAGGCAAAGAGCAGGTCGTCGGCTTCCTGCTTGGACGGGGCGCGGGCCACGAACCGGTTGCCGTCCTTCTCGGCCGTGGCCGGGATGAAGTCTTCGGCCTTGAGGATGGCGTTGCGGAAGGAGAACTGGAGGACCATGCCGCCGTCGGACAGGGACTTGATGTCCAGGAACGGCTGGGTGGCCAGCTTGTCCAGTTCGGTGATGCCGGGAATCTGCAGGATGCGCAGGTTCTTTTTCTTTTTGAGCAGGGCAAGGGCCTCGTCCTCGAAATCCGGGGCTGCCACCACTTCCACGTAGACCTTGGAAATCTGTTCCGCACAGGCCAGGTCCAGGGTCCGGTTGACGACCACGGCCCCGCCAAAGGCGGCGATGCGGTCGGCCTCGAAGGCGCGGCGGAAGGCCTCGGCCACGCCGTCCTCGGTCCAGGCGGCGCCGCACGGGTTGTTGTGCTTGAGGATGAGCGCGGCCGGTTTGGCGGACAGGTACTGCAAAATATTGAGGGCGTTGTCCACGTCGGTCAGGTTGGTCTTGCCGGGGTGCTTGCCCGCCTGGAGCATGTGCTCCTCGGTCAGGGCGGAGACCAGTCCCTGGCCTGCGCCGATGAACTTGACGCCGCCCACTTCAAGCTGTCCCCGGGTCAGTTCGTACAACGCGGCGGGCTGGTCCGGGTTCTCGCCGTAGCGGAGTCCCTTGGTCTCTCCGTCGATCTCCCAGGTGCGTTTTTTGAAAACCAATTCCTGGTCGCCCAGGGTCAGTTTCATGTCGGACGGAAACGGGTCCTGCTGCAAGGTATGGTACATCTTCTTCAAATCGGACATAGGTCAACTCCCTGTTGTGCTCATGTGAGGGGGCGGTCATAGCACAGGTCTCAGTGGCGGGCAATGATGGAGGGACTGCCCCTCCCGACCGGTCCGGCGGTGCAATGGCAATTCAATCATAGGTTTAAATTATACCAAGAAGGTAAATTATCATGGTCTTCATATGTGTATTTGTTGTAGGTTGAGTCAGGATTAAAGAAATTTCGACCGTATGACTGGTTCGGGGAATGACAAAGTCCTAATTCAAAGGAGGACTTATGGGTATCAGGAGATTTCGCGATTGGGGAATGATCAGCAAGATTCTCAGCCTGTTCCTGGCGGCCGTTGTGTTTGTCCTGGCCGGGTTGCTCGGCTATTTCCTCCCGGTTGTGGGGAGTTCGCTCATGCAGGAGAAGCGGATAGCCACCCAGGGCGTGGTGGATACCGCCTACAGCGTTATCGCCAGTTATGCCGAAAAGGCCGCCAGCGGGGCTTTGACCGAAGCGGAGGCCAAGAAGCTCGCCGGGGAGGAAGTCGCCTCGCTGCGTTACAGCGGTGACGAGTATTTCTGGATCAATGACCTGAACTCCGTGGTCGTCGTGCACGGCGTCAAGCCCGACCTGAACGGCAAGGACATGAGCGACCTGAAGGACGAGAACGGGGTGTACATCTTCAAGGAGTTTGCCGCCGTCGGCAAGACCAAGGGGATGGGCTTCGTGGACTACTACTGGCCCAAGCCCGGTTCCGAGAAGGCCGTCCCCAAGGTGTCCTACGTCAGACTGTTCAAGCCCTGGGGCTGGGTGGTCGGGTCCGGCATCTATGTGGACGACGTCGAGGCGCAGGTCGCCTCGCTCCGCTGGCAGATTCTCATTCCCACCGTCATATCCATGTCCATCCTCATCGCCCTGGTGGTCTTCGTGATACGCAGCATGATCAAGCCCGTGCACGAGATCGTCGAGGCGTCCAGCCGCATGGCCAAGGGCGACCTGACCATGGAGTTGACGCCCAGGAGCAAGGATGAGGTTGGCCAGCTGACCGGCGCCATCGCCCACATGATCGCCGAACTGAGACGGGTGGTGGGCAATGTCAGCCAGGCCTCGGAGCAGGTGGCTGCGGGCAGCGAGGAGCTGTCCTCCTCCTCGGTGGAGATGTCGCAGGGCGCCACCGAGCAGGCTTCCGCCGTGGAAGAGGTCTCCGCCGCCATGGAGGAGATGACGTCCAGTATCGGGCAGAACGCCGACAACGCCCAGGTGACCAACGAGATGACCAACCAGGCGGCCATCGACACGGAGAAGGGCGGCCAGGCCGTGGCCAAGACCGTGGACGCCATGAAGCAGATCGCGGAGAAGATTTCCATCATCGAGGAAATCGCCCGCCAGACCAATCTGCTGGCCCTGAACGCCGCCATCGAGGCAGCCCGGGCCGGAGAGCACGGCAAGGGATTTGCCGTGGTCGCCGCCGAGGTTCGCAAGCTGGCCGAACGCAGCGGCAGCTCCGCCGCCGAGATCAGCGAACTGTCCACTTCCAGCGTTCGGGTGGCCGAGGAGGCCGGGAATCTGCTGGCCAAGATCGTGCCGGACATCAAGAAGACGGCCGATCTGGTCCAGGAAATCTCCGCCGCCACCAATGAGCAGAACCAGGGCAGCGAGGAAGTGAGCAAGGCCATCCATGAAATGGACAAGGTCATTCAGCAGAATGCCGCCGCGTCCGAGGAAGTGGCTTCGACCGCCGAAGAGCTGTCGGCCCAGGCAGTCCAGTTGCAGAAGGCCATGCAGTTCTTCAAGGTCGGCAGCGGAAATGTTCATATGGATGTTCCCGCAAAGAAGCGCGGCAGCGCAAAGCGTGCTGCTCCCACCGTGCGCCAGACGCCGCCCAAGCCCTTGGCGCAGGCCCCTGCGGCCGACGATGAGGGCGTGGACATCGATCTGGACGGTGTGGACGATGGTGATTTCGAGCGTTTTTGATACCGTCTGGCCTCTCCTTTGAATCTGTGGGGGCACCCGAAACACCGGGTGCCCCTTTTCCGTGCGGGAGCGGTCGCGATTTTGCGTTGCCGGGGCCGTTATATATTTGGTATGGAGTGATTCCCGGCCTGCGCCGTGTCTCATAATCAAGGAATATCGATGTCAGAAAGCTATCTGGAAAAGGCGCTCTTGAAACTGGCCCGTCAGATCAACGCGTACGACGAGGCCTCGCTCATGAGCCTGTGGGAGAAATACGCCGAAAAAGTTCGGACTTTCGAGCCCACCCGACGCTGGGAGGAGGCCGTCCTGGTGTTCAACCTCATTCAGTCCACCCGCTTCAAGAATCAGCTTTTCAATTACAATTGGGCCCAGTCCCGAATGCCCGGCGACGATTCCGTGGAAATCGATCTGGCCGCCCTGACCGCCCCGCAACGGCCCGATCCGAGTGAACCGGCCGCCGAGGGAGACGCCACGCTGAAGGAAGTGATGCCGGAAGGCAAAAAGGACCGTCGGGGCAAGTTGTTGACCCTGAACCCGAAAAACCCCAAATAATTGTCCGATCTGTCGAGTTGACAGACAGGAGGAATTGTACTTACGGAAGATAACCGTTTGTGCGCGCAATTTCGCCGGACAGGTTTTTCCGGCATCTTCATAAGGAGCTAACATGTCCAATATAGTGGTTTTCGGTTCCCAGTGGGGGGACGAGGGCAAGGGAAAGATCGTCGACATGCTGGCCGAGAAGGCCGACGCAATCGTCCGTTTTCAGGGCGGCAACAACGCCGGTCATACCCTGGTCGTCGATGGCGAGCAGTGCATCCTGCACCTCATCCCGTCCGGCGTCCTGCATCCCGGCAAGAAATGTCTCATCGGCAACGGCGTGGTCCTGGACCCGTCCGTTTTCTGCGAGGAGCTGGACAAGCTCGACGCCAAGGGCATCGACGTGTCGCCCGGCCGCATGATGATTTCCAAAAAGACCCATGTGATCATGCCCTATCACCGGTTGATGGACAGCGCCCGCGAGTCCGCCAAATCGGCTGCCGGGAAGATCGGCACCACCGGTCGCGGCATCGGTCCCTGCTATGAGGACAAGATGAACCGTTGCGGCATCCGTGCCGGCGACTTCACCGACATGGACCTGCTCAAGAAGAAGATCGCCAAGGCGCTGGAGGAAAAGAACGTCCTGTTCCAGCACCTCTACGGCGCAGAGCCCATGGACGCGGAAGCGGTTTTCAACGAGGTCAAACCCGTTGCCGAGCGGCTGGTAGCCTATCTCGGCGACGTGTCTTCGGCCATTCAGGAAGCCGACAGCGTGTTGTTCGAGGGCGCGCAGGGCACGCACCTGGACATCGATCACGGCACCTATCCGTTCGTGACATCCTCCAACACGGTGACGGCCAACGCCGCGTCCGGTTCCGGCTGCTCGCCGCGCGACCTGGACCGCATCATCGCCATCGTCAAGGCGTACACCACCCGCGTGGGCAGCGGCCCGTTCCCCACCGAGCTGTTCGACGCCGACGGCGACTACCTGCAGAGCCAGGGGCACGAGTTCGGCGCCACCACCGGGCGCAAGCGCCGCTGCGGCTGGCTCGACCTGGTGGTGCTCAGGGAGTCCGCGCGCCTCAACGGCCCCACGGACCTGGCCATCACCAAGCTCGACGTGCTCTCCGGCCTCAAGGAGATCAAGCTCTGTACTGCCTACGAGTACAAGGGCGAGACCATCTCCTATCCGCCGCAGGAGCAGAACGGCATGGCCCACGTCACGCCGGTCTACGAGACCATGCCCGGCTGGGACGAGGACATCACCCAGGCCCGCTCCTGGGACGACCTGCCCCAGGCCGCCGTGAATTACCTGCGGCGCATCGAAGAGATCACCGGCGTCGAGATCGGCTACGTGTCGGTCGGCCCGGACCGCGTCCAGACATTTTAAAATTGATTGCCATCGGCGCTTGACCACAGGAAAGCCAGCCCCTCCAAGTTCCGAATCCGCGCGAATGCGCAGATAAATAGTTTGGGAAAAGGAGGGGATGGGGGTCTGGGGGAAGGGGAGGAAACAACCCTTTTCAAAGGGTTTTTCCTCCCCTTCCCCCAGCCGCCGGAGGCAACCCAACCAAGGAGTGAGCGATGACGTTGCACGATGATCCGCTGGCCGGTCTGGTCGGTCAGGAGCATGCGGTCAAGCGACTGAACGCCATTGCCCACGATCCCCCCCAGTCCATCGTCATCGAAGGGGGCGACGCGGAGTCCCGTTTCGCTCTTTCCCTGTATTGGGCCATGCGGCTCAACTGCGGGTCCGGACACGTCAAGCGCCACGGCCCTTGCGGCCAATGCCCGGCGTGCAGGCAGATTTCGAGCCTCGCCTTCAACGACCTGATCCTTTTCGACGGCCGCGAAGGGCTGATCAAGGTGGACCCGGTGCGGCAGATGCGCTCCACCTGGGGCCAGCCGCCCAACGGCGACGGCTATCGCGTGACCATCTTTGCCGAGGCCCAGATGTTCATGACCGAGGCGGCCAACGCCCTGCTCAAGTCGCTGGAGGAGCCGAGGCCCGGCAACGTGTTCATCCTGGCCGCGCCCCAGCGCGAGCGGCTGCTTGAAACCCTGGTCTCCCGCTCCTGGGTGGTCACCCTGGCCTGGCCGGGCACCCGCGACAACCCGCCCGAGATCACGGAGTGGACCACGGCCCTGGCGACCTTCTGGCAGACCCGGCGCGGCTGGTTCCAGCGCACTTCGACCAAGGGCGCGGTGAACAAGGACCTGGCCATGCAGGTAGTTCTCGGCATGCAGCGCGAACTGCGCGAGGCCATGTCGGGCTCCAATGGGACCCCCCTTTCCGTCACCCTGTCCCAGCAATACGACGCCCGGGGACTCCGGCGCATCGGCCTCATTCTCGACCAGGCCCAGGACGCCCTCAACACCCAGGTGCCGGTCAACCCGGCCATGGTTTTGGATTGGGTGGCGACCCGCATGGTGTAGCCGTGCACATCGTCCCATACTCCGGTCACGACTGCGACGCCATCGTCGACCTCATCACCACCATCCAGATACGGGAGTTCGGCGTGGCCACGTCCGCCGAGAAGCAGCCCGACCTGCGCGACATCCCCGGCTTCTACCAGCAGGGGGCGGGCAACTTCTGGCTGGCCTTCGAGGGCGGGGAGTTGGCGGGCACCATCGCCCTGAAAGACGTGGGCGACGGCGTCTGCGCCCTGCGCAAGATGTTCGTGAAGAAGGAATTTCGCGGCGGGGAGCGGGGCGTCGCCGGTGCGCTCATGCGGACACTGCTTGATTGGGCGCGGGAGCGGGGCGTGCGGGAGATCTATCTCGGCACCGTGGACGTCTACCACGCGGCCCATCGGTTTTACGAGAAGTCCGGATTCACCGAAGTGGCCCGGGCAACGGTGCCGGATTCCGTGCCGCTCATGGACGTGGACGTGAAGTACTACCGTTATCGGTTCTGATTTTTTCGGGACATGAAAGGCAAACCGCCCGGATCAGTCAGACTGATCCGGGCGGTTGTTTTTTGTGTGGCTTTCAGGGCTAGGACGCCACCTTCTTCCCCGCGAAGCGGACGAGCAGGCAGGTGGCCGCCAGGCCCACGGGCAGGGTCAGGTAGACCGGCATGCCCAGTCCCGCCGGGAGGTAGCCCGCCAGGATGGCGATCAGGGCCACTGGCACGGCGTAGAACAGCTGGGTGCGCACATGGTCGATGTGGTCGCAGCTGGCCCCCATGGAGGACAGGATGGTGGTGTCCGAGATGGGCGAGCAGTGGTCGCCGAAGATGGCCCCGGTGAGGACCGAGCCCACGTTGAGGATGACGAAGCCCGGGTCGGGGTTCAGGGCGAACGACAGCGGGATGGCCAGCGGCATGAGGATGCCCATGGTGCCGTAGGAGGTGCCGGTGGCGAAGCTGATGATGGAGCCGAGGATGAAGATGATGGTCGGCAGCAGGTACGGGGGCAGGGTGTCGGTCAGGATGGACACCAGGTAGGTGGCGGTGCCGAGCTCCTTCATGACCCCGGACAGGGACCAGGCCAGGAGCAGGATGACGGCGGTGATGTTCATGGACTTCACGCCGGTGACAAAGGTCTCGATGGCTTCCTTGATGGGCATGATCTTCTTGAAGATGGCCATGGCGATGGCCACCAGGCTGGCCACCAGGGCGGCCTGGAACAGGACCACCGACGCGTCGGACGCGCCGAAGCATTCCCGCATGGCCGTGAAGCTGAAGGGCGAGGCGTTGACGGTCGCCAGCAGGGCCGGGTCGTCGATGGCGTGGTAGCCGTTGAAGTAGAAGCCCAGGAAGGCGGCCGCGATCAGGGTGCCGATGGGCAGGATGGCCGACCAGACCGAGGGCACCACGTGGGCTGCGGGCTCAAGGCTGGTGGACTCCTCGGCGGCCATGGGAGTGGCGTCGTCGGCAAGGACCTTGCCCTCGACGCGGGCGCGGGTCTCGGCCTTGTGCATGGGGCCGAACTCGCGCATGAACCAGATGGTGAAGACGATGAAGGCCAGGATGAAGATGTTGTAGAAACGGTACGGGATGGTCTCCACGAAGATGCCGTAGGCGTTGGCCTGGACGCCGATGGCCTGGTAGCCGTCGCGGATCAGGCCGACTTCGTAGGCCACCCAGGTGGAGATCAGGGCGATGCCCGCGATGGGCGCGGCCGTGGCGTCGATGATGAAGGCGAGTTTCTCGCGGGAGACCTTCATCCGGTCGGTGACCGGGCGCATGATCGGGCCCACGGTCAGGGAGTTGGCGTAGTCGTCGAAGAAGATGAACAAGCCCATGAGCCAGGTGGCGAACTGGGAGGAGCGGGGGGACTTGGCGCGCTTGGACAGGGCGTCGGCGATGGCCTTGGCCCCGCCCATCTTCGAGACCAGGGCGATGAGGCCGCCGATGGCCAGACACTGGAGTACGATGCCCGCGTTCCAGCTGTCGGCCAGGGAGTTGAGAATCTCGGTGGACAGCCGCAGGAAGCCGCCGACCATTGCATTGTAGATGTCCCATCCTTTGAGGTCGAGCATGAAGCAGCCGGAGAACACGCCCAGGAACAGGGAAAGGACCACGTTCTTGCTCAGGAATGCCAGGGCGATGGCGATGAGCGGCGGGATGAGGGTGAGCATGCCGAATGCCTGCGCGTTGGCAGCGCCCTTGGACGCATCGGCGGCCAGGGCGGGGTCGATCATCACGGCGGCGGCGATGATGAGGGTAAAAGTGGCGGAAAGGAGATTTTTCATTGACGTTCCTTTGGATGAGAGTCCTGAAAACAGAAAATTGGAAATGATTTTCTGCGTAAATGCGAATTTTATACCCGCAAACAGCCGAAAGTGCATAGACCATTAGGAAGGGAATGTCGACAGAAAGCCGGGATTTAAATCGAGAAGGTGCGGAGGGGGGTCAGGCTTTGCGGGAGAATCGGTTTTCCCGTTCGACCCGGCAGACGCGCGTGGTGAAGGATGCGTACCATTTTTCCCGGCCCAGCCGTCGCGCTTCGGTGTGTTCCGGGTGGTCCCGCCAGGCCCGGATGGCCTCCGGGCTCTCCCAGTATGAGACGGTGATGCCGACATCCTCCCGGGCCGAGTCGACGCCCAGGAAGCCGGGCATGGACCGGGCCAGTTCGAGCATGCGTCCGGCCGTTTCGCCGAAGCCGTCGTCAGCTTCCGTGCGGACCGAGGTGAAGATCACCGCATAGTATGGGGGCTTGGGCGTGGGCATGCTACGCCAGGTTGATCCGTTTGCATTGCGAGCCCTTGGGGATGAACAGTCCCATCTCGGGCATGCCTTCCATGGGCTGTTCCAGCTTCTGCACGAGGAACTGGGAGGGCGTGTTCTCGAACAACTGGCCGGGGCGGAGGAATGTCCTGCAGAACATCTCGCCCCAGTTGGTGGCGTAGATGGCCGTGGCCTGTTCCACCTTCCGCGTCTCCGGGGCCGCAGTCAGGTTGAGGATCAGGAAGATCCGGGTGATCCGTTCGGGCTGCAGCCCCTCGTTGATGTCCCGCTCGAAGGTCTCGTCGAAGGGGAAGAAGTCGTAGAGTGCGGACATGACTTTTTGCAGATCGTGAACGGCAATGGGCGCTATGGAGCGGTCCGCCTGGATGAGTCCCCTGGGATGATAGAGGCGGTTGGCCAGCAGCCAGGCGAGCACGTGAGCGGGGTCGAAGCTGCGGAACAGGGGCTGGATCGTCGGGGCGGCCTGCTTGGCTTCGTCCTGGGTCCCGCCGCGAACGGTCCAGACCGCCCGCTTGCCGGGGACCTTGTCCGCCGAGAAGTGGAGCAGGGGGAACCCGTTTCCGCTGGTGTCCATGAGCGGCACCCGCATGATCTTGTGGGGTTTCTTGGAGAAGTTGGCGCCGATGCGGCGGCCGAGCCGGGTCAGGTCCTCGGGGTTGATGAACGCCTTGGTCTTGCCGGCCATGCCCGACTGGATGCGCTTGTAGGTGTCCACCATGTACTGGCGGACGCTTGCCCCCATCTTGAGCGATTTGTCGAAGGGCCAGGTTTTGTTGACCCCGGCTATGCGGTCGGGCTCCACGTAGCCCGAGCCGAACAGGACCGAAATCACGCTTTCATCCTCGGGCCGTGTGGGCAGGTTCATGAAGAACGGGATGTCCGCGAGGTTCGCCTTGAGCCGGAAGGACTCCTTGAGCAGGGATGCCGCCTCGTTCTGTTTCCGTTGCTGGTAATAGACGTGCAGGGTGGAGAACAGGGCCGTGTAGGGGTCGGTGTCCAGCTTGCCCTTGCGGTTGCGGGTCAGGTTGTGCTTGATGCGGTCGCACAGCGGCAGGCTCTTGGCACCGGGTGCGGCGTAGGTCTCGAGCAGGCCGAGCTTGAGCACGGATTTGAAGGGCGCGCGCACGGCCTTGACGATCTGCCACAGGGAACCGCCGAAGTATTCGTCCGGCGGCACCGGGGCGAGATGGCCGAAGTCCTCCAGTCGGGGCTTGCCTGCCAGCGGATAGCGGCGGGCCGCGAGCATGCATGCCTCGTAGTTCTTGCGCGAAATGCCGGCCGAAGTGACCCACCAGGCCAGGTTCTTGCCCGCCAGCCTGAGGGCGGTGCGGTAGAACTCCTCCTTCAGGAGCAGGGCCTGGGCCGATCCCGAGCTCTCCTCGTCCCCGGCCAGGAAGCGGTTGTCGCGGACGTCGTCCATGCGCATGGGGTAGAAATGCGCCTCAAGGCCGAACTCGCTCTCGGCCCACAATCCCAACGCCTCCAGCTTGCGCTTGAGGCCGTTTTCCATGGCGATGGTCAGGTCGCCGTCGTAGCAGACCCAGCAATCCAGGTCCGAGTCGGCGGACTGGGCCACGGTGCCCATGCTGCCCATGGCGTACACGGCCAGGATGCGGACGTCCGGCGAGGAGTCCCGCTCCGGCAGGGCACCGAAATAGTATTTGGCCAGCTCCAGGGTGGTCTGGCTCGGGTAGTATCCCCAGACCCGGCAGGACGGCGTGCGGCCGAAATCGAATCGCTTCTCGAACACGTCCGAGTCCAGCATCAGCGGCAACAGCCGCATGAAACCCTGCTGGTTGCGGCTCATGGTGTTCATGGCCCGGGCCAGCCGGGTGCGGTTGTTGTCCAGCATGTGCCGTTCCCGCCGCATGAAGGTCAGTTCGCGGGACCATGCGGTCAGGGTCTTCTGGGCCAGGAACGCGTCCTTTTCCTTTGTGGCCGGCGCGCCGGATTTTTCGAGCTCGCGGGCGAACACGGTCATCTGCCGCACCCGGTTGGCCAGGAAGAGCGGGTGGCCCGCGTCGGAGTTCTTGATGATCGAGCGGGTGACCGTGGTGCGGGGCATCTCGATGGAGATCAGGTTGCAGTCCCGGACGTACACGGCATGGAGCACCGAGGAGAGGAATTCCACGCCCCGGAAGTCGCAGCCCAGGAGTTCCGTGAAGGTCAGGTCGGCGGCCTCGAAGCGGGTGGTGCGCACCGAGCAGCTGTAGAAGGACGCACCGGCCAGGGAGGTGGCGGTCAGGCCGCACAGGTTCAGCTTCGTCTGCTGGAAGGTGGCCTCGCCGATGGAGCAGCCCCGGAACCGGCACTCGTTGAATTCGCAGTCCACGAAGGTCGCGCCGGTCAGGACGCAGTCGTTGAAGGCGCACTTGCCGAAGGTGACGCCGTGAAAGCTCGCCTTGGAGAAATCCACGTTCGAAAATGTCGCTCCCGCCGCCGCGCAGTCGGTGAAGCTCGCCTCGTCCAGGGCCGTGTTCGCAATCCGGGTCCGCAGCATGGTGGTGCTGGAGAAGACCGACGAAGACAGGATCAGGCCGGTCAGTTCGCGTCCGTCCAGCTCCTCCTTTTCCACCACGGAAAAGGGCAGTTCCTGGTCGCGCACATTGCGGAATTTGGGAAGCAGCCCCTCCAGTGTTTTGGGGCGGCCCTTGAAGAAGCGGGAAAAGAAGCCGGTCTTGGGCGGTTCGGGCGGGGGCGTGCGTTCGGGCTGCTTGGGGTGCGCGTCCCTGGCCAGGGCCTGGATGGACACGTCCTTGCCGAGTCCCTTGCGGGAGATGTTGCGCACGTAGTCCGGGGCTATGGCCTCCAGGACTCCGAGCATCTCCAGGTGGGCCTCCAACTGCTGCTTTTCGGGCAGGGCCTTGATGTATTGGACGTAGCCCTTGTCGCCGAGCAGGGGCGCGCGGGACAGGGCGGCCTGTTTCAGCCCGGGCATCCGGGTGCGGGCCGAGGCCAGTATCTTTCCCGCCGCAGGGTGGTCCTGGGCGATGATGGCGTCCAGGCACGGCCCGGCCAGCCCGTTGGCGGCGTTGGACAGAGTCTTGATCAGCACGCCCATGACGGTCTTGCTGCCCGCTTCGCCCACGGCGGCGATGGTGCGCAGGGAGCAGGCGTCCGGGGTGATGCGCCCGCGCTCCATGCCCTTGGCCATGACCTCGACGTAACGGGGGTCGCCCAATCCCCTGACGACGTGGCAGATCTGCCGGAGTTCCTCCCCTTCCAGGTGGTTGGAAATGCGGTTGGCCAGCCAGCGCCCGAACAGTCCGCCGACAATGGCCTGCTTGACCGGGAAGGTCAGGGTCTCGCCCATGTCGCCCAGCCGTTCCACGAAGGGCACCAGCTCCATGGGGTCCGAGGCCATGAGCGGCTTGAGCAGGCTTTCGAGCCAGCTTAGGGTTTCGCGGTCGTTGTCGCCCGGGAAGTCGGACAGCATCTCATGAACCAGGGCCAGCCGGTCGTGGGCGGGCCAGAGCACGATCTTGGCCGACAGGTTGCGCAAGGGCACGGCCTTGCCGTTGATAAACCGGGAGGCGAGGATGCGTCCGAAACGCCCGGAACGGACCATGGCCTGGAGGCAGTTCTGCACGGCCTGCACGTCCTTGGTCCCGTTGGCCACGGCGTACAGGGAGAGCACCGCGTCCGAGTGGGGGGCGGCGTCCTGCCGCGTCGGCCGGGGATGGGCGTCGCACCAGTCCATGAACTCCACGGTCAGGCCGCCGATTCCCGGCCCCTCGGTCAGGCTCGGCGCAGCGGCCACGTCGCGCATGCGCGTGGCCAGTGTCCGTATGTTCGTGGATGGGTCGCTCATCGGGAATCGCCGCCTTTTTTGTTGATCTTTTGATATTACGGGGTCTTGGGGTGGAAGTCAAAAAAACCATGCACCCCCGTGTCATTTTATCCCGCTCCAGGGTGAAAAGGGCGGATTTCCGCAGGGATAAAGGACTGCCGGAAAGGCCGGGAACCCGCCCAAACACTCGTTTAAATCCGAAAAAGACTTTGACTCGTTATTGACAATGGCCTATCGTCGCGACCTATTACCGAACTGTAAGAAACCCAGCATCCAATCAAGACCTCAGGAAAGAAAAAAATGTACACATTGCGCACTCTTCCGGGAGACGACGTTCGCCAGATCATGTGGCGTTTCGCCGAGCGTTTCGACCTTCAGATGTCCGTGCAGTCCGCCCGTTCCATCGCCCGTTCCACCGTCGCCAAGCTGGTGGCCGAAGGCGCGCGCAACACCCACGAATGGACTGACCAGAAAGATGAATTGTTGGCCGCCTTCGACCAGTCCGGCCTGACCGCGCTTTTCATGGACCCCCATCAGGGCGGTTTCATCGAGGGCCCCAAGAACCTGGCCCTCTCCCTGGTCGCCTTCGAGCTGGCCTGGGTGGACGCCGGTGCCGCGACCTCGGCCCTGGCCTCCTGCCTGGCCCTGGCTCCCATCCATGAGAAGGGCACCACCGAACAGCGTGACTACTACATGTCCCGCTGCGTGCCGCCCCAGCCGGGCGAGGACCGGCAGGTCTGGCGCGGCGCCTTCGCGTTGACCGAGCCGCTGCCCTACGTGGGCGTGGACACCGGCGTGCTTTGCGGCAAGGCCTCCGTGGCCGAGTGGCAGGACGGCGAGGAGCCCATGCTGCAGATCGACAAGCGCGGCCGGTTCATCACGGGAATGGATTTCGCCAACTTCGTGACCGCCGCCGTGGAATCCTCGGACGAGCGCATCAAGGGCTCCTTCATGGTCATCCTCGAAGATACCGACGAGGGTCTCTTCGACCGGGGCGCGCCCACCATGAAGATGGTCCACCAGCTTTCCTCCACCCGCGACCCCGTGCTGAACCTCAAGGTTCCCGCGTCCCGCATCATCGGCGGCTATGACCTGGTCGACGGCGTGATCGTGCCCAAATACAACCACTCCGAAATCATCGGGTCGGTCTTCCACCGGACCCGCATCCCGGTGGGGCTCATGACCTCGGCCAAGCTGCTTTCCGCAGTGGAGCCGGTCATCCGGTACCATCGCAACCGGTTCCGCGGCGGCGATTCCTGCACCGAGGGGTCCCCCCGTTTCGACAAGGGCATCCAGTCCAACGAGGACGCGCTCCAGCGTCTGGCCGACGTCTGGGCATCGGGCGAGGCGGGAGCCTCCCTGGCCTACGCCGCCGCCCGGCTGGCCGACCGGTTCGACCCCATCGAGAAGGCCAAGGAGGCCCATTTCAAGGCCCAAGGCGTGACCTCCATCCGCAAGCAGATGGGTGCGCTCAAGAAGCTCAAGGACCAGGTCTTCGAACTGATCGACCTTGAGTACGCCCCGGCCGCCGAGCGCGACCAGGCCCGCTTTGATGAACTGAATAACGACACCCTGGTTTCCTACGCCTACATGGAGGCCCTGGCCGGTGTCCTGAATCCCGGCGTGAAGCTGTGGAACACGGGCGAGGGCGCGAACAAGATGCGCGAGGCCGTGTCCCTGGTCGGCGGTTACGGCATCACCGAGGACTGCCCCGGCTTCCTCATGCAGAAGTGGTCGGACTGTCAGCTGGAGGCCACTTACGAAGGCCCCGAGGCCGTGCAGCGCCGCCACCTGACCATGACCATGCCCAATGAGGTTTTCCAACACATCCTGTCCGCCTGGATCAAGCAGATGCAGCGCGCGGGCAAGGACGTGCCGGGCTTGGGCGGTTTCGTGCTCGCTTCGGCCATGGAGCTGTGGCAGTACACGCTCGAGTACCTCCAGAACGCCAAGGACGACGAGGGCCGCAAGCTCTACCACAACAAGCGTCAGGGCGTGACCTTCCCCATGGCCGACGCCCTGGGCTGGCTGCTCGGACCCTACTTCCTGGCCTCGGACGTCATGGAGCTGATCGAAAAAGGTCCCATGTCCCCGACTCTGGCCGACGGTCTCGACGACCTGGTCGCCTTCTACAAGGACCTGACCCACGTCCAGGCCGCCCGCGCCGCAGGCGAGGTCGCCCGCATCTGTTCGGAACTGGTCTACGGCTTCAACACCTGCCGGTGCAATCAGCCCGACGGCCAACTGGGCGATCAGGCCAACTGCACCCGCGAGGACCTCAAGCGGTTCCGCGAGCTCAAGGCCAAGGTCGACATGTGCATGGCAGGCTGCCGCATGGCCCGTGACCGCGCGGGCAACGCCCTTGCCGGTGTCATGATCCCTGAAGCACTCGACTATCCCATCGGTTAATCCTCGGGAGGGGGGCCGCATCCGGCTCCCCTCCCGTTTTTCTTTCCCCAATATTTCCGGAGGCAACAATGAGTGACGAGACTCCTCGGGCAGAGATGGAAACCGACATTGTCTGTGTCGGCTTCGGCCCTGCCGCCGGCGGATTCCTGACCACGTTGACGAGCGGCCTGATGAACGAGGACGGCACCCCGGCGGTGGAGTCCAAGGCCATGCCCGGCATGGCTCCCCAGGTCATCTGTTACGAGCGGGCCGACGACATCGGCTTCGGCGTTTCCGGCGTGGTCACCAAGGGCCGCGCCATCAGGGCCAGCTTTCCGGACCTTGATCTGTCCCAGATTCCCATGGCCCACGAGGTCACGGAAGAAAAGGTCCTGTACCTCAAGGACCCGGTGGGCGCGAGCCGCCGTCCCGCCGCGTTCAGGCTGGCCGACAAGGCGCTGGGCCGGTGGATGGAGGACGACGCTTTCGAGTTGCCCTACATCCCGCCGTTCCTGGAAAAGCATCCGGGCATGATTTTCTCCATCGGCCAGCTCAACCAGTGGGTGGGCTCCAACCTGATGACCACCGGCCTGGCCCAGATCTGGCCGTCCTCTCCCGTGGCCGAGCCGCTCATGGACGGCACGGCGGTCAAGGGCGTGCGCATGGCCGACCAGGGCGTGGAAAAGGACGGCACCCCCGGCGCGGGCTACATGCCCGGCATGGACATGAAGGCCGCCCTGACCGTGGTGGCCGACGGCCCTGTGGGCCCCGTGGGCCGGCATCTGGACCGGACCCTCGGCATGCCCGAAGGCAACCACCAGCGCGAGTGGGCCGTGGGCATGAAGTGCGTGGTCGACCTGCCCGAAGGGTGCGACTGGAAGCCCGGCACCGTGCTGCACACCATCGGCTACCCCGAGCCTGAAATTTTCGGTTTCCTGTACGTCTACCCCGGCAACGTCGCTTCCCTCGGCATCTTCGTGCCGTCCTGGTTCGACAACCCGGTGCGCACCGCCTACCGCTACATGCAGCACTGGATGCTTCATCCCTATCTGTGGAAGCGGCTGGAGGGCGGCGCCATGCGCTCCTGGGGGGCCAAGTCCCTGAACGAATCCGGCAAGCGCGGCGAGCCCATCCTGTGCGGCGACGGATTCGCCCGCATCGGCGAAGGGTCCGGTTCCACCAACGTGCTCACCGGATCGGGCGTGGACGAGGCCTGGGCCACGGGCGTCCAGCTGGGCGAGTCCGTGTTGGAGCTGCTCAAGGCGGGCAAGGCATTCACCAAGGAAAACCTCGAAGCCACCTACGTGGCCAAGCGCCGCGCCTCCTGGGTCGAGCAGGAAGCGCAGGTGGCGGCCAAGTCCCGCGAGGGGTTCACCAAGTCCGTGGTGCGCGGCTTCCTGGGCATGGGCATGACCGGCCTGACCGGCGGGCTGCTGAACATGCCCGGCGAGCAGGTCAAAGTGCAGGACCGCATCCCGACCATCGAAGACTATTACAAGGGGTACATCCACGAGGGCGAGATCCGGGAGATCCGCGCCGAGTGCGCCAAAAAGGGCAAGAGCCTGCACGATGCGCTCATGGACCGCGTGGGCTGGCCCGAGATTCCGCTGGACGGCAGGCTGCTGGTGTCCCATCAGGACGCGCTGCTCATGGGCGGCAAGGTCCAGGCCAACCCCGGCTATGCGGACCACGTCACTTTCGCCGATCCCGACCTCTGCGCCGCCTGCCGAGAGCAGGTGTGCATCGAGGCGTGTTCAGGCCAGGCCATCTACACCAACCCGGACGGCGGCACCCCGCTGTTCGACCGGGAAAAATGCGTCCATTGCGGCGCATGCATGTGGAATTGCAGCAAGTCCGATCCCAAGGACAAGGAGCGGACCAACGTCCGGTTCCGGGGCGGCTCAGGCGGGCTGCATTCGGCTGAAAATTAGGCGACGGCTTCCGATAGCGGGCCATCTGCACATTTTTTCGTCACCTGCCCGTCCTCACGTACCGGGGTACGCTGCGGGAGGCAGGATGCCGAAGAAAATGCACAGCTGACCCACTCTCGAAAGCCTTACGACGTGCGGATGCTTGAGGAGTGCTGTTTGATTGTTGCCTTTTGGGGTTAGGGCAGTTACGAGAAAAAATTTACGGAAACGTACAATGTCGCCGAAGGCGCTTTAATAAGTTTTGGAGAGTCCAGAGAACCTTTTTCACAAATCCGCAGGACAGCGGATTTGGAGCGCGCCAGGCAAGGCGCGACCCCGTAGGGGTGAGCCCCAGGACGGGGCGAATCAAAAGGTTCTCTGGTCGCCGAAGGCAAGCTCCTCGCGGGGGGGCCGGAGGCATACTGAACGATAAGGAGAAAATGAATGGGCAATGAATTCCACATTGTGGTTTGCGGTTCCATCGTACCGGATCCGCTCCAGACGCTCGCACCCCAGGACGGCCCCAGCGGCCCGGTCCTGCAGAATGAAATGATGCTTCCCGCCGTGCTCGATCCGTGGGCCGGGCACGCCCTGTTCGAGGCCGCCAACCTGGCCGCCAAGAACCCCGGAAGCCAGGTCTGGCTGGTCTGCCTCGGTCCCAAGGCCAAGCTGCAGCAGGTCATGATGGCCGTATCCCAGAAGGCCCCGTTCCAGCTGGTGGTGGCCGACGGCACCTCGTCCGGCTTTGCCGACGCCTATGAAACCGCCAAGGTCCTGTCCGATACCATTGACGGTATCGCCGGGCTGGACAAGTCCAAGATGCTGCTCTTCGGCGGCTGGCAGTCCGCGTCACGCGGCTCCGGCGCGGTCATGCAGATGGTCGGCGAGATGCAGGCCGTTTCCGAGCAGTTCCAGGGCGTGGACAAGCTCACCGTGGCCGATGACGGTTCCCTGGAGATTCTGGAGCGCGTGGAAGGCGGCGCATATCAGAAATCCGTGGTGGACGGCGCGCCCGCCGTGTTCGGCTGGGCCACCGGCGAACTGCCCGAGCCGCCGAACAACCCGCAGGTGGGCATGCAGAACATGCAGAAGAACATGCCCGCCCTGATGCAGGCCAAGCCCGCCGACCTGTCCGGCACCAGCCTGTCCTTTTCCTCGGTGGCCGTGCCGCAGCAGCGCCGCGAGACCCGCATCGAAAAGGACATGTCCGTGGATGCCATGGCTCAGGAAATCGTCGAATGGATCAAGGGTTAGGGGGTTGATATGACTGTTTTGTATCTTGCACACACCGAATGCGACAACACCCTGCACAAGTCCGCCCTGGAAGGGCTGGCCGTTGCCGGGGACCTGGCCGCAGGCCTGGGTGAAGACCTGGCCGTGGGCCTGATAGGCGGCGACGTGGCCGCTGCCGCCGACTCCATCGCGGACTGCGGCGCCAAGTTCTACGCCGTGTCCGGCGCGGACTTCGCGGACGGCCGCTACGCCTCCGATCTGGCCGCAGCCGAGGCCATCGCCAAGGCCGTGGGCCCGGCCATCGTCATCGGCCCGGACACCTCCCGCTTTTCCCGCGCCCTGCCGGGCCTGGCCATCCGCCTGGGCGGCCGCGTGGACACCCACCTGTCCGGCTTCACCGCCGAGGGCGGCAAGCCCGTTGCCAAGCGGTGGTTCTACCGCCAGCGCATGGAAGGCACCCTGACCCGCGATGAACGTCCCTGGATCGTCACTCTGTCGTCCGGCATTGCCGCGCCGTTCTCCGGTGCCGGGTCCGCCGCAGTGGAGGCCGTGTCCGTGGACGTGTCCGGCGTGCGCACCAAGGTGCAGGGTTTGGAGTGCGCCTCCGAGGACGCCCAGACCATTCGCCCGGACGCCAACCTGCTGTTCGTGGCCGGCGCGGGCTGGACCAAGAAGCAGGTCGACGGCGCGACCCACGTGGACGTGGCCGAGACGACCATCCAGACGTTTCTCGGCGCGACCAAGGCCTCGCTGGGTTCCTCCAAATCCCTGGTGGACATCTCCGGCGAGGGCGGCGCGGTCATCTCCTTCCTGACGCACATGCATCAGGTCGGGCAGACCGGGGCCACCCCGCGTCATCCCAAGGGACTGGCCACCTGCTGCCACGGCGAGGAGCCCCATGTTGTGGGTTGGCGCTTCATCAAGGAGCGCCGCGCCATCAACACCGACGCCGGTTGCGGCTGGGCGCAGGGCAAGTGCGACGTGCTCTACGTGGGCGACGCGTTCGCGGTCATGAAAAAGGTGAACGAACTGCTCGGCTAGTTCTTTCGCCGACACGAAGATACGGGCCGCGCCTTATGGGCGCGGCCTTTTTTTGTGGGGCTGAGGGCGGCTCAGGCTGCGGTGCACCGGTTGATGGAGGCCAGCAGCTCCCCGGCTTCGAAGGGCTTGGTGACCACGAAGTTCATGCCCGCGTCCAGGCAGAGTTTGCGGTCGGCGTCCGTGGCGTAGGCCGTCAGCCCTACGATGGGAATGTCCCTGGGCACGTTTTCGGCTGCGCCCCTGCGGATGATCTCGGTGACTTCGAGCCCGTTGATCACGGGCATCTGCACGTCCATGAGCACCAGGTCGAACGGGTTCCGCATCAGGGCGTCGATGGCGTGCTGGCCGTTGCCCACCACGGTCACGGAGTGGCCTCTTTTCTTGAGGATGCCCGAGGTGACCAGGGCGTTGACCTGCTCGTCTTCGGCCACCAGGATGTTGAGCGGCCTGGACGGTCCGCCGGTGGGATCGGTGATGGTGCAGGAACCGCCCTTGGCGTCGCGCAGCAGGAAGGGCAGGGTGAGCGTGAATGTGCTGCCGCGGCCCGGCGTGCTCCGGACGGAGATGTCGCCGCCCATGGCGTTGGCCAGTTCCCGCGAGATGGACAGCCCCAGCCCGGTCCCGCCGTATCGTTTGGTCAGGTAGTCCTCGCCCAGCACGAACCGCTCGAAGATGGACTCCAGCTTGTCCTCAGGGATGCCGATGCCGGTGTCGGTCACGGTGAAACGGAGTTCGGCCATGTCCCCGAGCAGGCCGCTGGTAGTGGCGGTCCGGGTCACGGTCAGGGCAACCTCGCCCTCTTCAGTGAACTTGATGGCGTTGTAGATCAGGTTGATGATAATCTGGCGCAGCTTTTTCTCGTCGCCGTTGATCAGCGCCGGGACCTCATGATGAAGCTCGTGCACCAATGTCAGGGATTTGTGCGCGGCCTGCAATGCCAGCGGCTTGATGATGGATTCCAGGGTGTCCGGCAGGCTGAAGTTGACGGGCGTGATGGTCACCGCGCCGGACTCGATGGCGGTGAGGTCGAGCAGGGAGGTCATGACCTTGGAGAGGTGTTGGGCCGCCTCCATGGACAGGGTGAGGTATTCCTTCTGCTCGTTGTTGACTTCGGTTCCCATGAGGAGCTGGGTCATGCCCATGATGCCGTTGAGCGGGGTGCGCAGTTCGTGGCTCATGTTGGCCAGGAACTGGCTCTTGGCCCGGCTGGCCCTCTCGGCGTTCTTTATGGCGTCGACGAGTTCCGCTTCCATGCGTTTGCGCTGGATGATCAGCCAGACGCCCTCGATGGGCAGGGAGAGGTGGGCAAGGTCCGCCTCGGTGTAGTCTTCTTTCTTGTTGGCCACCCCGGCTATGAGCACGATCCGGCCGTTGTCGATGATGGGCAGGCACAAGTGCCGGTCTATGGAAAATGGGCTTCCGGGGGTGGCCTCGCAGCAGTTGGAGATGACCGGACTGCGTTGTTTCATCGCCGCGCCCCAGAATCCGGCTTCGCGGGGCCCGCAGTGGGGCGGCGGAGTCGTTTCTACGCCCTTGGGGGAATGGTCGTTGATCCAGGCCTTCAGGGTCATTTCCGTTTCGCCGGGATTCAGGAAATAGATGTAGCCCAGGCTCGATCCGGTCATGTCGAGGCTTTCGCGCAGCACGTATTCGAGGAGCGCCTGTTCGGATTCGTCGAAGGCCCTGGAAAGTCTTTTGAGCGTCCGGAGGCAGCGCTGCCCCTGTTCCTCCCACAAAAGGCTGCGGGACCGCCGGGAGTTGTCCCGGAAGGACACGATGTTCAGTTCCCGGTCGTCGATGCGCAGGACGTGGGATCGGATTTCCACGGGCAGGATGTCGCCGTTGCGGGTGGTCAGGGAGTGCCCCACGGTGGCGTCCCCGGTCTCGAAAGGGCCGGTCCCCGCCAGTTCGTTCAGGTCCGGAACGATGTCCGCGGGCGACAGGGAGAGAATTTCGTCCGGGGAATAGCCGAGCAGGGAGCAGGCGGTCCGGTTGGCTCCGGCTATAACACCCTCCCGGTCCGGGGATTCCGCGACCGCATAGGCGAAGGCCCCGTCCGGCTCGAGGAGCCGGAGAATGTCGGACAGGCGGGGGCCCGTGGTCATGCCTGGAGCCCTTCAACCGTGTCGGCAACGCACTGGAACATGTCGGCCTTGCGGATAGGCTTGGCCAGAAAGGCCGTGCATCCGGCCTCCATGGATTGCTGGCGGTCCTCTTCAAAGGCGCTGGCCGTTACGGCCACCACGGGAACGGCGGGGAGGTTGTTCTCTTTTTCAAAGGAGCGGATTTTTCTGGTGGCCTCCAGCCCGTCCATGACCGGCATGAAGATGTCCATGAGCACCATGTCGTAGCGGTTGGCTTTGTATTTCTCCACGGCTTGGCTGCCGTTGTCGGCGAAATCGAGGATGCAGGATGTTTTCTTGAAATAGAGCGCGAGCAGGTCCTGATTGCTTTCGGAATCCTCGGCGATCAGGATTGAAATGGGTTCCCGTGACAACCGTTCAGTCAGTTCGGTGATGTCGGTGCTCGGCATGAGGCGTGCCCTCCACTTTTTCTAGCGCAATAACTTCTTGGCACAAATGGAGAAAAAAATCCACATGCTGATGAGACAGGCCGTCAGAAAGTCAAATTTTTCCAGCCCGCCTTGAGCATCTCGGTGGTGGCCTGCCCCACGTGAAAGACGTTGAGTCCCGCCTTTTCCAGTTCCTCGGTGACGCCGTAGTTGTCGGCGCAGGCACGGCAGGCCCAGATTTCCACGCCGTCATCCTCCATCTCGGCCAACCGTTTTCGGATGTGTTCATCGGTTGCCGCGAGCTTGGCGCTGGGGCCCCAGACAATGAGCCGGACGCGGCCCCACCAGTCCCGTTTCATGGAGTTGTGGCCGTACATGAAGACGAGATTGTCGGCCACTTCCGGGTCCGGGGAACTCCAGATGATGAAGAGGGACTCGCTTGCGGGGATGTCGTGCATGGCTTGCTCCTGTGGAGTGATTTCCGGGCAATAATACTGGTCGATGGCGGATGGCCTGAGAAGGGCTAGCAGCAGCCCTGGTCGAGTTTCCTGCCGGTCAGCTTGTGAATCCAGGCCGAGATGAGATAGGAGGCGCAGCCCACTCCCGGCGTGACCGAGAGTGCCTCGGTCGGGCAGTTCTGCGCGCACGCCCCGCATTCCATACACGCGTCGAAGTCGAGGATGACCGCCTTCCTGTCCCGGATTTCGAATATGCGGTGCGGGCAGACCGTGGCGCACAGGCCGCAGCCCACGCATTTGTCAGAGTTCAGCTCCAGGGTGGCGACGCCTTCGATGTATCTGTAATCTTTCATGTCTGATTCCCGTTTTGCCCTATCCGATAAACGGTGCGGCCAGCCAGCCGATGACGGCCAGGGCCGCGCCGGCGACTTGCAGGGGGATGCCCCGGCGCATTTCCGCCTCCACGCCCGAGGGCGAGGTGTAGGGCGTGGAGCCGGTGAAGTTCATGGCCATGTAGGACGACACGGTCGTGGTCCACAGGATGAGCGCCACGGTGCCCGTGAAGCCCATGCCGCCCGCGACGAGCAGGGCGTATCCGGTTCCGGTGACCAGGCCGGTCAGGGCACCCTTGGGCCAGAACTGCCGCCAAGGCAGCCGGTTCAGGACGAGCGGCACCAGGGCGCACCCCGACAGGATGCCGACAAGGGTCGCTCCCGCAGCCGTCAGCCCCCGGTCCCAGGCGGCGGACAGCGAGAAGATTCCCGGTCCGATGCCGGACAGGAGGAAGAGGCCGGCCATGGTCCAGGCCAGGAGCTTCCAGAGCAGGAACAGCTCGACGGGTATGAGCGCGATCCGTTCCCGGAGCGTGAAGGTGACCGTTCGCATGGCCTCGGTGGCCGTGTTCCCGGCCCGGAGGAAGGCGGGAATGTCCTCGGCCCGCACCGGGCCGTATGTGACGGAAAAGCCGCACCCCCTTGCGACCCTGGCGGCGGAGACGCCCGTGGCCCCGAGCTGGGGCAGGATCAGTTCGCGGTGGGCGATAATCTCGTGCAGCCGGGCGGCGTTGACGCTCAGGATCACCTCGTGGGTGGCGAACAGGTTCTTGCCCGCCGCGCACCAGACGTTGATGCCGCGCGTGTCCACCGCCAGCAGCCAGGCGTCGATGCCCGTCAGCCGGGTGCGGACCGCGTCAAAGGTCAGCTTGTAGTTGGCCGTGACCAGGACAGGGGACTCGGGTTCGGGATTGCCCACGCAATAGAGACCCGGAACCACCTTGTATCCGGCGCGGTTGTAGCCGACGCGGGTCCGGGCGGTCCCCAGGCGGTCGCTCAGGAGCAGGTGCGTGCGCACGCGGGGGACGAACCCGGCGTCCGTCTTGACGAACCCGTCCACAAAGGGCTCCATCCTGTAGCCTGGCTTCTCGAAGACCCCGGCACGGGGGTCGGGCCTGGGGCCTCAACAGGGTGCGTCGTCTTCCGCCGGGTCGGTGGGCGGACAATCAGCCGGGGCCATCATGCCCAGGGGCTCGAGTTTGATTTCCTCAAGGGGGTTGTTCCGGTCTCCGGTCATGGGCATACCCGTCCTTCGCTCTGCCTGAGCATGGCTTCAATGAAGCCGTTGAACCGGGAGAGCAGTTCCCGGTCGGCACAATAGCATGTTTTTCGTCCTTCCACCTCGCCCCTCACCAGCCCGGCGTCCTTCAGTATCTTGAGATGCTGGCTGACCGTGGACTGGGCCAGGGGCAGGATGTCGACGATGCTGCCGCAGATGCACCGGTTTTCATCCAGCAGGTGCTTGAGGATGCGGACGCGCGCCGGGTGCGCCAACGCCTTGCAGACGTCGGCGAGGAAGGCGGCCTCCATCGGCTTGAGCGGTTGTCGGTCGTGCATGAGGGCTCCGTTTGCGGACATTGATCGTTGATCGACGATAGGCGATTGGTGACCGGATGTCAATGGCGCGGGCATGGGGCTCGACCGTTCAGCCTGCGGCGGTTCGCCGTTGGTTGCGGTGGCGGCGGAGGGTGCGGAGCGTGTCGCCCGTGTACACGGCCAACCCGGCCCAGATCAGGGCGAAGGTGATCAGGTGGTCGGCGGTGAAGTGTTCCCGGTACACGAACACGCCGAGGCAGAAGGCGATGGACGGGGCCACGTACTGGAGCAGCCCGATCACGGTCAGGGGGAGCTTTCTGGCACCGTAGGCGAAGCCGATGAGCGGGGTGGCCGTGACGGCGCCCGCGCCCATCAGGAGGAGGTCGATGTGCGCCGACTGATGGAACATGGCCGCCGTGCCGTTTGCCTCCAGCATGACCAGGTAGGCCAGGGCGAACGGGCCGAGGATCATGGTCTCCAGGAACAGGCCGGGCAGGGATTCCACGGACGCGATCTTGCGCAGCAGCCCGTACAGGGCAAAGGACACGGCCAGGCACAGGGATATCCAGGGCAGTTCGCCGTGGCTGAAGACCGCGTTGCCCACGCCCAGCGCGGCCAGGCCGATGGCGATCATCTGCATGGGTTTGAGGCGTTCGCGAAAGAAGAGGAATCCGAACAGGACGTTGACCAGGGGATTGATGTAGTAGCCGAGGCTGGTCTCGAGGACGTGGCCGGTGTTCACGGCCCAGATGTAGAGCATCCAGTTGCCGCCGATCATCAGGCTGGACAGGGTCAGGACAAGGATGTCCCGCTTGGACTTGATGGCCGCGAACGTCCCGCTCCAGCCTTTGAGGATGGTCAGGATAACGGCGATGAAGACCAGGGACCAGACGATGCGGTGGCAGAGTATCTCGAACGGGTCCACCGTGATGACGGACTTCCAGTATATGGGCAGCAGCCCCCAGGCAATGAAGGCGCCCAGGGCGGCGGCGAATCCGTAGGTTTTCTGTTTGGGGTCGGTCTGTTGCATGTCTTTCTCCCGGATGGGCGACACTACGCCGGTCGGTTTTCCGGGTAAAGCCGGAAATTCCGATGGAGGCTATCGCTCAATCCTGTGCCCGGCCAGTTCGCCGAGAATGCGCACGGCCTCTTCCTGCTCGTCGGACCAGGGCGATCCGTAGGTGATGCGTATGTAGTTGGCGAACTTGGCCTGGGTGGAGAAGATGGGGCCCGGAGCGATGCCCACTTTCCGTGCCCGCGCCTGGTAGAACAGTTCCACGGCATCCACCCGGGGCGGCAGTTCCAACCAGAGCACGGCCCCGCCGGAGGGGTGGGTGACGCGGGTGCCTTGGGGGAAATGCCGCTGCAGGTGGAGCTGCATGGTGTCCATCTGTTTTTCCAGGGCCCCGCGCAGCTTCTTGAGGTGGCGTTCCATCCGCCCCTGCCGCAGGTACTCGGCAATGGCCATCTGGGCCGGGGCCGAGGTGGACACGTTGGTGGTGGCCTTGATCTCCAGCACCTTCTGCCGGTACCGACCGGGCAGCATCCAGCCCACGCGGTAGCCGGGGCCGATGGTCTTGGAAAAGGAGGAGCAGAGCAGGACCAGCCCCTTTTCGTCGAACTGCTTGAATGTGGTGGGTCGTTTGGGATCGAAGTGGAGGTCCGTTGACACGTCGTCCTCCACAAGGGGGATGTCGCGTTCGGCCAGCATGGCCACGATCTCCCTCTTCGCGTCGTCCGGAGTCAGGCTTGAATCGGGGTTGTTGAAGTTGGGGGCCAGTACGCAGGCCGAGATGTCGAAGGTGTTCAGCGCCTTGTGCAGCGCGGTGGGCGTGACGCCGCATTTCGGGTCGGACGGAATCTCGATGGTCCGCAGTCCCAGCGTCTCGAGCAGCAGCAGGAAGCAGTAATAGGTGGGCGACTGGATGAGCACGGTGTCGCCCCGGCGGCAGACCGAGCGCAGGGAAAGGTACAGGGCCTCCATGCATCCGGCGGTGATGATCGGGTCGTCCGGATTCGCCGGGATGGAGTGCTCCATGGACCGGTAGGCGATCTGGCGGATGAGCTGCTGGTCGCCGGGGATGGGGGCGTAGCCCATGGCCCTGCCGGGGTCGTCGCGGACCACGCTCGCCGTGATATTGCCCAGTTCCCGGAGCGGCAGCAGGTCCGGGCCGGGGGCGACCACGTCCAACGGGGTCCAGTCCGCCGCGCCCACGGATTCGAGCACGGTCTGGATCAGCCCGATGCGGGTCACGGCCCGGGGCCGCTCCATGGGCGTGGGGGTTGCCTCGGTGCGCGGCAGCCTCGTGGACCTGCGGCGCACGAAGAACCCGGACCTGGGCCGGGCTTCCACCACGGATTTCCGCTCCAGTTCGATATACGCCTGGTTCACGGTGGAAATGGATACGCCCAGCCGGGAACTCAGGGTGCGCAGGGAGGGGAGCCGGTCGCCCAGCCCCAGGGCCCCGGACCCGATCATGGTCATGATGTGTTTCTCGACGGCCTGATAGCGGTAACCGGCCATGGCTTTCCTCAATCTGTTATGTGCATATTTTGAATCAACTGTATCTGTACTGATTACAGTTTTTCCGCTTTACTGCAACCCGAGGATTGATCACATTAACCGGGCCATGGCCCGACAGACATTCAGAGAGAGACTCGTCATGACCATCGAAGCCGTTGCCGGAGAGCAGGCGGATTCCCCCATGATGTCAGCCGCCAAGCTGGTGGCCCCCATCGTCATGGGCTATCTGCCCGTGGGCGTGGCCTACGGCGTCCTTGCCCAGCAGGCCGGGCTGTCCATGCTCAACACCGTGCTCATGTCCGTCCTGGTGTACGCCGGGTCGGCCCAGCTCATCGCCGTGGCCCTGTTCGCCGCAGGAGTAAGCCCGCTGTCCATCATCGCGACCACCTTCGTGGTCAACCTGCGCCATCTGCTCATGAGCGCGTCCCTGGCCCCGAACCTCAAGAGCTGGAAGAAGTGGGAGCTGGCCCTGTTCGCCTACCAGGTGACCGACGAATCATTTGCCGTGCACTCGGCCCGGTTTGCGCGCGGCGACCTGAACAAGACCACCTGCTTCGCCATCAACTATATCGCCCAGGCCTCCTGGACCCTGGCTTCGTTCGTGGGTTTCGTGGCCGGGGCGTCCATCCCGAGGGTGGAGCCGCTGGGCATCGACTACGCCCTGCCCGCCATGTTCATCGCGCTGCTGGTCATGCAGACCAGGAACAAGCTGCACGTGCTCGTGGCCGGTTTCACGGGGCTGACCGCCATCGTCCTGATCCAGGCGGGCGCGGACCAGTGGAGCGTGATCATCGCCACCGTTATCGGCGCAACCTTCGGCGCGGGAGTGGAAACATGGACCAGAAAATAATCTTTTTGACCTTCCTGGGCATGCTGGCCGTGACCTATGTCCCGCGCATGGCCCCGCTGGTGGCGCTGGCCACGCGGTCCCTGCCCGAACCCGTGGTTCGCTGGCTCTCCTTCGTGCCCGTGGCCGTACTCTCGGCCATGCTCTTCCCGTCGCTTGTGCTCAAGGACGGGCAGTTCGATTTCACGCCTGACAACTTCTTCCTGTGGGCGGCCATACCGGCCTTCCTGCTGGCCTGGCGCACCAAGTCGTTCTTCGGCACCGTGGCCCTGGGCATGGCCCTGGTGGCGGCGGGGCGGTACTTTTTCGAATAAGGGGTTTCGACAATGAAGACCATCGGCCTGCTCGGCGGCATGAGCTGGGAATCATCGGCGGAATACTACCGCGTCATGAACGAGGAAGTGAAGGCCCGTCTCGGCGGGCTGCATTCCGCGAAGATTCTCATGAACAGCCTGGAGTTCCAGGAACTGCGCGACCTGATGTGCGCGGGGCGGTGGAGCGAAATCGGGGATCGGCTGGCCGCTGCCGCCCGGACCCTGGAAAAGGCGGGCGCGGACCTGATGGTCATCGGCACCAACACCATGCACAAGGTGGCTCCCCAGGTGGCGGACGCGCTGTCCATCCCGCTCATCCACATCGCCGACGCCACGGCGGACGCGGCCAGGGAACGGGGCTGCACCCGGGTGGGGCTGCTCGGCACGGCATTCACCATGGAGGACGACTTCTACTCGGGCCGCCTCAATGAGCACGGCCTCGAGGTCCTGGTCCCGGAGGCAGGGGACCGCAAGCTGGTGGACCGCGTCATCTTCGACGAGATGTGCAGGGGTGCCTTTCTCGACCCGTCCCGCGCCGAATACCTGCGCATCATCGACGATCTTTCCGCAAAGGGTGCCCAGGCGGTCATTCTCGGCTGCACCGAGATCGGCCTGCTGGTCCGGCCCGGCGACACGGACGTCCCCACCCTCGACACCTGCGCGATTCACGCGGCCACGGTAGTCAAGAAGGCGCTTGGATAATCACTCTCAGTCCGTCCCCGTTGAATCGGCGATCACCACGCGCCGTTTGGGGAGGCAGTCCGGGCAGGTGTCCTTCATGAAGGTGATCAATCCCTCCCGCAGCATGCAGCGCAGGTCCCAGGCGCTCGACGCGTCCGGGGAACCGGCCAGCACCCGGATGGTCATGTCCTCCGGGCCCGCCTCGGTGACCTGCAGGACGAAGGTCTTGCCGTCCCACAACGTGCCGGCGGATTCGCAGATGCGGCGGGCCTCTTTGCGCAACGGCTCCAGGGGCGTCGCGTAGTCCACGTGCATGAGGACGCTGCCCGTTATGTCCGCGCTTTTGCGCGTCCAGTTCTGGAAGGGGTGTTCCAGGAAATAGGTCACGGGCAGTATCAGCCGTCGCTGATCCCATATCCTGACCACCACGTAGGTGAAGGTGACCTCCTCGATCCGGCCCCATTCCCCCTCGACAATGACCACGTCGTCGAGGTTGATGGGTTGGGACAGGGCGATCTGTATCCCGGCCACGATGGAGCCGAAGGTCTTTTGCGCGGAAATGCCGAGGATGATGCTCAGGACGCCCGCCGAGGCCAGAAGGGTGGTGCCCAGGGCGCGGAAGGTGTCGTACTGCATGAGGACGCCGGCCACGGCCCCGATCCAGATGATGACCACCACGATGCGTTGAAGGACCTGTATCCGGGTGTGCATGCGCCGGGCCTGCAGGTTGTCCGCCACGCCGACGTCGTATTCCCGCTGGATCATCCCGCCGGCCACCGACATCCCTACGGTGAGCCCCCATGCCGCCAGCACCACCCATGCGGACCCCAGCAGAGAATTTGCCGTGTGCGTTCCCTCAGGGCCCGGCCCGACGAGGGGCAGCAGCAGCGCCGCCAGGGAGCAGCCCAGGGCGGCCACGCCGATGGAGACCACCCGCCTTTGCAGCGCCCGGCTCAAGGTCTTCCAAATCTCGCTCAGGTTTCCTTTCCCGCCCTTGAGTCGGCGGAAAAAGACCGCCAGCGCTCCGGCCAGCAGCAGGGAGAAACCGATTCGCATCATCCAGCCTGTCCATTCGATGTCTTGCATGTTCGCCTCCGGTTCTTCGGCGTTCAAATCAAACACGATGCCTGCACTACAGGTCCCGTACCACAAAACGGTTGTGTCCGGCATGTCGATTCTGCCGTTTCTTCCTCAGTCGCCGTGCAACTGGTCCGTTCCGTCGGAGCGGTTGCATCCTCGCGGCAGCGTCGCAGGAACATCCCGTATTGAATGGGCTTTCCCAACAGCTGTTTGAATGCGACGTACTCTTGACCCCCTCGCGAAACATGGTATTCCTAGTGGGCGCACCGGGGGTGCGTTCATTTTTCGTCGCAAAACCATTCGGGGAGGGTGTGTGAGCGATCAAATCACCACGTTGAAGGAACTGCTGGAAGATTCCGTTCAGAAGTATGTGGATCGGACGGCATTGTCGTTTGTCGGGGGCGAGCCCATCACCTATACCCAGCTGGCCAAGAGCGTGCTCGACATGCAGACCGTGCTGGGCGACCTGGGCATCCGACCCGGCGACAAGGTGGCCATCCTCAGCGAAAACATGCCCAACTGGGCCATCACCTATTTTTCCATCACCACCATGGGCGCCATCGCCGTGCCTATTCTGCAGGAATTCCACCCCAGCGCCGTGCACCACATCCTGCGCCATTCCGAGGCCAAGATGGTGGTCGCGTCCCAGCGGTATCTCGAGAAGGTGGAGGGCGACAACTTACCCAGGCTCGAGACCGTGATGGTCATGAACGATTTCTCCATCGAGGCCGGGGAAGGGGAGCCCACGCCGTACCAGGAAGCCCTCGAGCAGGCCCGTGAGCGCATGGTGCATCTCGGCGAGATGGCCCGGGAAAAGATGGACAAGTTCAGCGAGGCCGCCAAGGAGCGGTTCGCGGGATCGACCAAGGACAAGGTGGAGAAGCTGGGCAACACCTACATGGCCAAGGTCGAGAGGTTGAGCGACCAGGCCATGGAGCGCATGGAGCGGTTCACCGGCACGGCCAGGGAAAAGGTCGAGCAGTTCGGCGCTTACGCCCGCAAGTTCATCGACCGCAAGTCCGGCGCGGAGTTCAAGCTGACCGAGGACGATGTGGCCGCCATCCTCTATACCTCCGGCACCACCGGCCATTCCAAGGGCGTGGTCCTGACCCATCGCAACCTGGTGCAGAACTGTCTGTCCGGGGTGCTGACCATCCCGGTCTTCCACACCGATCGTTTCCTGTCCGTCCTGCCCATGGCCCACACCTACGAGTCCACCGTGGGCATGCTCGTCCCCCTGCACTGCGGCAGCGCGGTCTACTACCTCCAGAAGCCGCCCACTCCCAAGGCGCTTTTGCCCGCCATGCAGAAGGTCAAGCCGACGGTCATGAACGTGGTGCCCCTGATCATCGAGAAAATTTACAAGAACCGGATCAAGCGCAAGCTGACCGGTTCGGGCGTGGCGCGCGGGCTGATGAAGATCGGCCCGGCCCGGCGCAAATTGTCCCAGGTGGCGGGCCGGAAGCTCATCGAGGCCTTTGGCGGCGAGTTGCGGTGCATGTGCATCGGCGGCGCGCCCCTTTCTCCCGAGGTGGAGAGTTTCCTGACCGATGCGAAGGTGCCCTACGCCATCGGCTACGGCATGACCGAGGCGTCGCCGCTCCTGGCCGGGGTCGATCCGAGCCGCCAGCGGCTGCGGGCCATCGGGCCGCCCCTGCCCGGCGTCGAGCTGATGATCGCCGACCCGGACCCCGAAACCGGCGAGGGCGAGGTCCTGGCCAAGGGGCCGAACATCATGCGCGAATACTACAAGGCGCCCGTCGACACCCAGGACACCTTCACCGAGGACGGCTGGCTCAAGACCGGCGACCTGGGCAAGTTCAAGGACGGATACCTGTACCTCAAGGGCCGCCTCAAGAACATGATCCTCGGCCCCAGCGGCGAAAATATCTATCCCGAGGAGATCGAGTCCATCATCAACGCCGGCGACCATGTCGTGGAATCCCTGGTCTTCGATGACGGGAACGGCAAGGTGGCTGCGCGGATTCATCTCAACTACGACACCCTGGACGAGGAATTCGGCGTGACCAAGATGATCGAATCCGAGGTCCGGGCCAAGATCCAGGAATTGCTGGAGAGCATCCGCAAGGAAGTGAACGGCAAGGTGTCCGCCTTTGCCAGGCTGAGCCGGGTGTTCGAGCAGGTGGAGCCGTTTGAAAAGACCCCCACCCAGAAGATCAAGCGATTCCTCTACGTGGACAAATAATCGCACCGAAGCAAAAAAAGAGGCGCACCCGGAAGGGATGCGCCTCTTTTTTTGTCGTCTGCGGCGCGGCCTATTCGGCGTCGGCGGCCACCTGCATGCGGATGATCTTGTCCGGGTTGCGGACCATGCCGCCCCGGCCCTCGCCGCGCTTGATGTTGTCCACGAATTCCATGCCGGACGTGACCTCGCCCCAGACCGTGTACTGGCCGTTGAGGTGGGGCGCGTTTGCAAAGCAGATGAAGAACTGGCTGTCCGCGCTGTCCGGGCTTTGGGAGCGGGCCATGCCCAGGGTGCCGCGCAGGAAGGGAGCGTCGGAGAATTCGGCCTTCAGGTTCTTGCCGGAGCCGCTTCGTCCGGTGCCGGTGGGGTCGCCGGTCTGGGCCATGAACCCGTCGATGACCCGGTGGAACACCAGGCCGTCGTAGAATTTCATGCGGGTCAGCTCCTTGATCCGGGCCACGTGGTTGGGGGCCAGGTCCGGCCTGAGCTCGATGGTCACGCGGCCGTCCTTGAGGTCGAGGTACAGGGTGTTCTCCAGGTCTTCCCCGGCAAAGGCCGGGATGGAGAGCAGGGTCATCAGGGCGAGAACGGCAACGGTCTTCAGAAAGGTTTTCATGGTCATCCTTGTTTTTGTTGCTGGTTGGCGGGGAGCTTCACTCCGGCCACCCTGGCCAGGAGATTGAGGTGCGCGGGCAGGCATTTGCTCAGGCAATAGGCGTCGAGGACGGTCTGCCGCGCGTTGTCCCTCAGCCCGGAGTATTCCTCCTGGCGGGCCAGGGCGTCAATGGTGGTTTCGGCTATTTTTTCCGGGGAGTGGAAGTCCGTGAGCAATCCGTTTTCCCCGTGGCGGATCACTTCGCGCACCGGTTCGGTGTCCGAGCCCACCACCAGGCAGCTGCAGGACATGGCTTCGAGCAGGGACCATGAGAGCACGAAGGGCCAGGTCAGGTAGACGTGGGCCGACGAGGCCTGGAGAACCTGCTTGTACAATCCGTAGGGCAGGGGGCCGGTGAAGTGGACCCGGCTCTCGTCCACCGGCACCGTTTCGCACATGGTTTCCCTGTAGGATTTGTCGCCGGGCAATTTCGGGCTGTAGCAGACCCGGTCCTCGCCCACGATGAGCACGTGGCAGCCGGGCCGCGCTTCGAGTATGGCGGGCAGGGATTCGTAGAAGGACGGGAAGCCCCTGTATGGCTCCAGGCCGCGTGCGCAGTAGGTGACCAGCTCCTCGGCCCCGGTCAGGTCCGTGTCCGGCAGGTCGAGTTGGCCGATGGGCAGCCGCCCGCCTTCTGCGGGAGCGAAATACCGGGTGTTGATGCCGTCGTGCGCCTGCACGAGCTTGGGCTGGAAAACGGCCGGGAACTGGGCGCGTTGCCAGGCGGTGGGCGTCACGCCGACCCGGCAGGAGGCGAGGTCGTGCAGCATGGGGGTGTTGCGGGTCCGCAGCCGCGCCCGCTCCATGGCGTCGAGTTCTTTTCCCTCAAAGGCGAATTCGGCGCTGTCCGCATCGTAGTACCATTCGAAGTAGCCGACAAAGGGCACGTCGGGGAAGACGTCCCGCAGGAACATGGTCTGGCCCCAGCCGGAGTGGCCGAGGATCACGTCCGGGACGAAGCCGCGTTTTTTCAGGGTTTCGCAGGCCTGGACCATGGCCGTGCCGTGGCGCAGGTTGTCGTCGTATCCCCGGGCGAGGGGGTGGGGCAGGCTTTCGGTTTTCGTGTCGGGGGCGAAGACGACCTTGGTCACGCCGGGGATGGCCCACTCCTTGCGGAGTGTCCGGGTGGCGAAGACGATCTGGTTTTGTTCGGAGTGCCCCAGGTATTCTGCGATGTGTCTGAACTGTGCCGGGAAATTCGTGTGGGTGATGAGTACGCGCATTGCGGATGTGGGCGGATCAGTCCTGTTGGGCGCATCCTTTTTTCAGCAGGCAGCGCTTGAGGTAGTTCTGGAGTTCGTCCCGGTCCAGCGGTTTGGCCAGGAAGAGGGTCGCGCCGAGTTTGAGCAGGTTGGAAATGTCGTTGATCCCCACCACCGCCGACATGATGATGATCGGCAGGTCCGCGAAGCGCTGGTCGCCCCGCAGGGTCTGGATGAGCTGCTGCCCGTCCATTTCGGGCATCATGATGTCGGTCAGAAGAAGATCGAAATCATTGCTCGCGGTCAGCGTTTCATAGGCATGCTTGCCGTGGGGGCTGACAAATGCCTGGTGTCCCATCTCTTCGACGATTTTGAGAGCGAGTTTCTGTGAGATTCTGTCGTCTTCGGCTATGAGTATCTTGGCCATGGCGTAACCCTCGTTGCTTGTCGCCTTTCGCTGCACGTGACAATGTCCGGGAAAGTCCTGAGCACTAGCTTTCACCGTAGCATGTCATGAGAATAAGTAAAGCAAACGATGGTGATTTACTTGCGGGTCACGGTGCCGGTGAAAGTGGTCGGGCCGGTTCGCGAGATGCGATCCGGCCCGGCTGGTGGAAAGCTCGGCTCAAATTTTCTTGACGTGCATGATGTCTCCGAACTCGCAGGAAATCAGATAATTTCCCTGGCCTGTCTCCACGGTGAATTCGTTGCCCGGGAACAGAGTGCATGCGGCCTCGAATCCGTCGTTGATCATGATGTCTTTGGCTTCGCCGTTGGACTCGAACCGGATGGTGGTTCCGTCGGCCAGGGCGATCATTTCACCATGGTGTACATCAACAGGCAGATCTGCTTCGGAAAATGACGACATGTTTGCCTCCTTTATGAAATGGAAAGGAATCCTCCACAAAGTCCCTATACACGCTCGCAAGGGAATTGAACAGTAGAAAACCGTCTTGGCGGGGCAGGGGGTGGTTTTCGGTGGATAAGTGATGTATGAGGCATTGCAGGAGATATGCAGGTGAAATCTACCATTCTCGTCGTCGACGGCGACGTTTCCATGCGCACAGTCATCCGGGACCTCCTCACGGGCCGGGGATATCTGGTGAAGACCGTTTCCGACCTGGATGCGGCCGGTGTTGCCATGGCCGACGGCGAACCTGATCTGGCCCTGGTGGCCCACGGTCTGGAGACCGGCGAAGAAGGCTCCTTTCGCCTGATGACGGAGCGGGCCGGCCTGTCGGTGCCGTTCATACTCATGGTGGACGCGGCCATGGACAATCCCGTGGACGCGGCCCTGAAGAGCGGGGCGTTGACGTACCTGAAGCGGCCCGTGGACCGTTCCCGGCTGATGATGGCCGTCAGCCAGGGGCTGGCCGCCGGGCAGCTCATGGCCCGTGTCCGGGAGCGGGAAGCCGAGTTGTCCCGCATGCAGGCTTTTCTGCGACGCATGACGGACACCGGGGATGGCGTTTCCTTCATCCTGGACGAGAACGGCGTCGTGATCCAGTGCGGCGACCGGACGGGAGCCCTGCCGTGGCTAGATGCGGATTCGGCCCGGGGCAAAACCTACCTGTCCCTGCTTCCGGAACCGGCCGTCGAGTTGCATGAGGGGATGCTGGCGCGGGCCGGCCAGACCGGGCAGCCGGTCCGTATCGAGGAACACAAGAGCGGGATAGTGATGGAGACCGTGGCCAGTCCCGTGATTCGGGACGAGCGCCTGGCCGGGTTCATCGTGGCCCAGCGGGACATCACGGCCCGGCGCAGGAGCGAAGCCGGGCTGGCCGAGAGCGAAAAACAGTACCGCAGCGTGTTCGAGGGGGCGGACGAGGCCATACTTCTGGTGGACCGGTCCAACGGCCTGATCGTGGCCGTCAATCATGCCGCGGCGGTATCGCTGGGGTACGGCGAGGAAGAGATGCTCGGGACGTCCGTGGAAGGCATGGTCGTGCACCCGGACAAGATCCTGAACGGGCTGCGCAAGGGAGTGGAGCGGATCGCCTACGAGTATCTCCGGAGAAAGAACGGCTCCACCTTTCCCGTGGAAATTTCCCTGAGCTATTTCACCAATTCCGGGCGGGAGGTCTGCATCCTCTATGCCCAGGACGTGTCGCGCCGGAAGATCGTGGAAGAGGCTTTGCGCGAGGGCGCGCGGCTCTACCGGGCCGTGGTCGAGGACCAGACCGAGCTTATCTGCCGGTACAGCCCGGACGGCAGGCTGACCTTCGTCAACGGCGCCTACGCACGGTTTTTCGGAGAGGACGAGGATGATGTCGTGGGCAGGGATTGCTTTGCCCATTTCGGGGTGGACGACCGGAAGAAGATCATGGAGTGGCTGGAGCGGGCAAACCCGTCCGAGCCGGTTCTGGACAGCGAGGTGCGCCAGGTGCGGGCCGATGGTTCCATGCGCTGGATTCAGTGGACCAGCCGGGCCGTGCTCAACGAACGGCGCGCCGTGGTCGAGATACAGGCCGTGGGCCGCGACATCACCGACCGCAAGGATGCGGAACAGGCCCTGGATGCGGCCACCATGGAAAAGGAGCAGTACCGGCTCAACCTCGTGGCCACGTTCAAGTCCATTCCCGACGCCATCCTGACCGTGGATTCCAATCTGGTCGTCATGGCCTCCAACAGCGCGGCCGCCACCCTTTTCGCCTTTGACCAGGGGCGCATGCGCGGGCTCAGGCTGGAGGACGTGGTCCCGGGCGAGGGCAACCCCTGCGTCAGCGTGCTCAAGCAGGTGTTGCGGACGGACAAGCCCGTGCGCGGCTACGAAATCGAACTGACGACTCCGGCCCTGGGCGAGCGCATGGTGGAGATCAACTGTTCTCCCCTGATCGGGCAGGACAAGCGTCACGGGGGCGCGGTCCTGGTGGTCCGCGACGTTTCCCGCGTGGCCGACCTGGAGAAGAAGCTCCAGCAGCGGCACGGCTTCCGGGGCATCGTGGGCGGGAGCGCAGCCATGCAGGACGTGTATGGGCTGCTGGAACAGCTTTCCTCCCTTGAATCCATCGTCCTCATCCTGGGCGAGTCCGGGACGGGCAAGGAGCTGGTGGCCGAGGCCCTGCACTACGGGGGCGTGCGTGCGGGAAAGCCGTTGATCAAGGTCAACTGCTCGGCCCTGTCCGAGAATCTTCTGGAGTCCGAACTGTTCGGCCACGTCAAGGGCGCGTTCACCGGTGCGGTGCGCGACAAGGTGGGGCGCATCCAGGCCGCCCAGGGCGGCACCCTGTTCCTGGACGAGATCGGCGACATTTCCCCGCTCATCCAGCTCAAGCTGCTCCGTTTCCTGGAGCAGAAGGAGTACGAGCGGGTGGGCGACACCAAGACCCTGTCCGCGGACGTGCGCATCATCGCGGCCACCAACGTGGACCTGCGCGAGGCCGTGCGCCAGGGGGCCTTTCGCGAGGACCTCTACTACCGGCTCAACGTCATGCCCGTGCACCTGCCCCCGCTGCGGGAGCGCCAGGCGGACATCCCCCTGCTGGTGGAGCATTTCCTGGCCTCGTTTTCGGATCAGTTCGGCAAGTCCTTCGAATCCGTGTCGGAGGAGGTCCTGGACCTGTTCATGGGGTATCGCTGGCCGGGCAACGTCCGAGAACTGCGGCACGCCCTGGAACACGCCTGTATCCTGTCGCCCGGAAAGAGCGTCACGCTCAAGCACATCCGCAAGGACCTGCTCGAGCAGGCCTATGCCCCGCACGCCTATGCCGCGCCGCCGGAGTCCTTTGTGAGCGCGTCGTCCTTTTCCTCCCCGCCTCCCGTGCGCGGCAAGCCCGGCAGGGAGGATATCCTGGCCGTCCTGGCCGAGTGCGGGGGCAACAAGGCCCGGGCCGCCCGGCAGCTGGGCATCCATCGCGCGACCCTGTATCGCAAGCTCAGATCCTGGGGCCTGGATCACTGAAATCTCCTGTTTTGTCAGATTATAATGAGACTAACGTAATGATTTGATGCAATGGCGGCTTCCTGTTGCTATGTTGGGTGCATGGTGACGGACGGCATTTCGTCCGGTGCAATCATCCGGAGAGATCAATGGTGAAGTCCATTAAGCCGCAGGCTTTTGACATGGAATTGGAGGGAGGTTCGGGTTTGCTGCTCGTTGCCTTTCTCAAGCGCAACGAACGGTTTGCCTTCCAGGCGGAGGCCGTTGAACGCGTGGAGCAGGCCCGGAGTGGCTCGGTGCGGTGTTTTCTGTTCAACGCCGATTACCTCGACACGGCCATGGAGCGGTTCGCGGTCAAGGGAACGCCCACGTTCATCCTTTTCGACCAGGGCCGCGAGGTGGGCCGTCTCATCGGCGAGTCCGACAGCGACGCCCTGAACGAATTTCTCGGCAATTATATCGGGTAGGCATTCCCGGGAACGTACATTAAGTCCTGCGGTCGGTCCCTCAGGACTTTTTTTGCGCGCTCTGGGGCTGGTCGTCGAGAAGCAGAATGTGGCGGGCGGGAAATCCGGACCGGCCTTTGCCCGGTCCGGAAATCGTCTGCATGTGTAGGTGGTTATTTATTCGGCGGCCACGCCGTACTTGGTTGGACATGCGTACATGAAAGGAGTATGGATGTGGTCCCCCTTGTGTGGCGTGAGAGATGATAAAAGGTAATAATTTGTTTTATATTTCAATATGTTGACATTTGATCTTCATTTTCATGCAAACATCCATCGGATGCCGCGGCGGAACAAACTGATCCGGCTGCAGAAGATTCGTTGGCACATGCGGCGTTCGGGAATCGACTTCGTGGCCTCCACGGAGCATTCGTTCAAGAAGCCGCTGGAAGCCTGCCTGCGCCTGGAAGAGACGGCCCGTGGTCTCAAGACCAAGATTATCCCCGGCGTTGAGGCGGTCTCCTGCGAAGGGGTGGACGTCATCTTCCTGTACCGCACCTCCGACGACCTGCGCCGGGGTTTGAGCCGGTTGCAGACATTTCGTTGGTCCACCCGGGATGTTGCCCGAATCGCCCGCGACACCGACGCCGTGACCATCGTCCCCCATCCGTTTCATATCGGGAAATCCTCGGCCGGAAACCTGCTGTCCCACAGGGCGTATCAGCGTCTGCTCAGGATGAGCGACTACGTGGAGATTCACAACGGGTCCGCCCTGGCCGTGGAGCGGCGTCTTTCCAGAAGCCGCGTGAAGTCGTTTTTCAAGGAAGCACGGCTGAAGCTGGACAAGACGCTCAACCTGCCCGAGGAGGACAGGGGTGAAGGGCTTGGCTGGGCCATCAGCAGCGACGCCCACTATCCGGGGGAACAATACATCGTGGGCAAGACGGATCTGGTCATGGCGCAGGACGAAGATGTTTTCGATTTCCTGAAGCAACGCATCCGGTTCGAATTTCAGTCGGTCCTTGAGTTGTCCGAGGGTTCCATCAGGAGCAACACCAAGCTCTTGCGGAGCTTCCAGGGCGTGATCAAGGAAGGCCTCATCAAGGAATATCTCAGGACGGTTGGACGGGCCAGGCTGCTGGCAACGCTTGGCATCTACTACGGAATCTTCCCCGGTTCATAGCGGAGACGGAACATGGATTATGCCAACAAGGAAGAGCGCAAGGCGCAAAGGGCCTTTGCCGCCATACGAGACAAGGTTTTTTCCCCGGTCATCGGGTTGTTGCTGAAGATCGGGGTGACGCCCAACCAGGTGTCCCTGGCCGGGGTTGCGGTCCTGGCCCTGACATGCCTGCTGCCCGCTTCCCAGGTTTCCATGGCCGCCGGGGGAATGGCGTTGTACGTCCTCTTCGACGGCATCGACGGTCCCCTGGCCAGGCGGCTGGATATCGCCCACGCCGGGGGCGCGCTGGTGGACATCGTCGCGGACCACATGGGCGTGGTCTTCGTGTCCGCCGCGGCCATTCATCACGTCGGCGCCTGGGGCCCGGCCATGGTGGTCTTTGCCTGCGCCTACCTGCTGTTCATCGGGCTTGTGGTCTACGCCAACGCCCTGGGCATCGTCCTGCGCCGGTTCGTCCGCATCAAATACGTTTTCTTTCTTCTTTACCTCGGCTCCCTCTACTTCGAGCGGGACCTGGTGACGTATTTCTGCGGCCTGTGCGCCGCCTACTACCTGGTCGAGTTGTTCGAGGCCCTGAGACGTATTTACATATACCACGACACCCACCCCGAAGGTCCGGGGGGCGAAGCGGATTAACGGGCTTTGCCGATGCTGAAATGAAAGAAAGGCTTCAAGGTATTACCTTGAAGCCTTTTTGTTGTCTGGTGGAGACGAAGAGATTTGAACTCTCGACCCCTGCCTTGCGAAGGCAGTGCTCTCCCAGCTGAGCTACGTCCCCGTGGTTGGAGGTAGTTATCGCCTTTTTTTTGTTTGGACAAGCATTTTCATGGGCTACAGGTCAAGGGCCGCGATCACGGTTTGCACCCGGGCGGCATAGGTGTGATCGGCCAGGATGCATGTTTTCCAGGCTTCGCGCAGTTCCTGTTTGGCGCGTGTTTCCTCGCGGAATTCGAGATAGAGGTCGCGGATGCCGTCGGGACGGCTGAACCGGATTGGCGCGACCAGTTCGTCGGGGAAGATGTTCAGGCCCGGGTTGGCGTCTGTGATCAGGAAGCCGCCCGCGCACCAGACGTCGAAATGGCGCTGGGTCAGTCCGGCCGGGAGCTGCATGCCCGTGACGTTCAGGGTCACGGCTGCGGATCGGTAGACTGCGGGCAGGTGGGCGTAGTAGTCCACCGGGCCGCGCACGTCGGCGTCCGGGTTGTCGAGGTCCTTCCAGCCGTCGTCGCCGAAGATGACGACCCGCCCGCACGCGCCAAGGCATTCCCGTTTCCATCTGCGCCCGGCCCATTCCGCGCCCGCGCCGATTCCGCGTACCGCGTTGCCGGGCCAGAGCGGGGCGATATCCATGTGTTCCCGCCACCAGTGGTAGTCGAACCGTTGGCCTGGGCGGCCCGCGCCTGCCGCCGCCTCGAGGTCGGCGGGGACGGTCAGCCCGGCAAAGAACTTGTCCCTGTCCGGGAACTGGGAACGGCCCACGAAAATCAGGCGTTTCTCGATCCCCTCGGCGTGGGCGGGAAGTTCCCCGCCGGTCTCGAACAGGGCGGGGGAGGCGGCCAGGGGCAGGTGGGTGGCCCAGCGCGCGCCCTCGCCGATGAGCGGGCCGATGAAGCTGTGGTCCGTGACGAAGAGCTTGGCGTTCTTCCAGTACCCTGACTTGACGGCGGTGAGCAGGTTGAAGGGGTTGTCCACCAGCCAGATGCCGACCTTGACGCCTGCCTCGCGCAGGATGGCGTGGCCAAGGCCGAATGGGTCCAGCCCCTTGAAGTTCACGGAGAAAAAGAGATCGGGCGCGCCTTGGGCCAGGAGGTCGGGAAGGGCTTTCCCCGGATGTTTGCCCAGGCTGTCGTGGTCGATCATGACCACGGTGTGGCCCGTGTCGCGGAAGGCCTGCGCCAGCTCCCGGCAGAGCAGGTCGTCGTCGGCCACGGGAATCCAGACCGTCTTGTCGAGCCTGGCCGGTTTGGCCGCCCCCAGGGTGAGCCGGGCGGTGAGCGGGGCGAAATAGGTGGGGAAGCCTCGCTGGGCGGGCAGGTAGCGGACCACGTGGGCGTTGGCGGAGGACTCGCCGGTGAATTCGTCCGTCGTGATGCGCTGGAAATTGTCCGGCACCCGCTCTTCCCAGTTCTCGACCTGGTCGGCAAAGGATTGGCATTCCAGGAAGAAAACCACCTTGTCGCCGGGCAGGTCGAACCAGGCAGGGAGCTTCTCGGGTTCCGGGCCGAGGCCGAGGAAGATCACCGGGGCCTCGTACGGTTTGGGGCTCGTCCGCCATTCGAACAATTCCCTGGCCGCCGGCATGGATTTGGTCAGGCCGAGTTCGTCGGTCGCGAGGAGATGGCTGGGTCGTGGCATGGCTGTCTGCTTGGCTTTTTCGGCGTATTCGGCTACTAAGTCGCTCCACGCCCAAGGAGCGTCGCCATGAAACAATACCAGGACAAGTACTTCAAACGGGCCAAAAAGGAAAATTACGCTGCCCGTTCGGTTTACAAGCTCAAGGAGATGGATAAGAAATTCCAGCTCTTTCGCAAGGGGCAGACCGTGCTCGACCTCGGTGCGGCCCCCGGTTCCTGGACCCAGTTCGCCGGGGAGCGGGTGGGTCGCGAGGGCCGCGTGCTCGCCGTGGACATCCAGGACACCCGGCACGGCTTTGCGGACAACATCACTTTTTTGCAGGCCGACGTGTTCTCGGATTCGCCGGAACTGCTCGAGGCCATGGAACCGCTGGCGCCCTTCGACGTCATTATCAGCGACATGGCCCCGAAGACAACCGGAATCAAGTTCGCGGATCAGGCCAACTCCCTGGAACTGTGCGAAAAGGCCTTTGAGGTGGCGTTGAAGCATCTCAAGAAGGGCGGCAGCTTCGCGGTCAAGATATTCGAGGGCGGCGAGATCAACGACTACCGGAATCTGATTCGTCCCCATTTCGGCAAGATCAAGAATTTCAAGCCCCACAGCTCGCGTGCCGAATCCAAGGAAATCTTCATCGTCGCGCTTGGCTTTAAAGGCAATGACGGTTAAAGAAATAGACCACCAAACGAAAACGAGTTTTATCGAGATATTCAGGAGGAAAAATGGCCGGACATAGTAAATGGGCAAACATTCAGCACCGCAAGGGGCGTCAGGACGCCAAGAAGGCGAAATTTTTCACCAAGGCAGCCAAGGACATCATTCTGGCCGCCAAGGCCGGCGGCGGCAATCCGGAAGACAACTCCGCCCTCAGGCTGGCGATCCAGAAGGCCAAGGCCGTGAACCTGCCCAAGGACAAGATCGACAATGCCATCAAGAAGGGAACCGGCGAGCTGGCCGGCGGTGACATCCTGGAGATCCTGTACGAGGGGTATGCGCCCGGCGGCGTGGCCATGCTGGTCGAGGTCTGCACCGACAACAAGAACCGCGTGGTGGCAGAAATCAGGCACGCCTTCACCAAGCACGGCGGCAACATGGCCGAGGCCGGAGCCGTGTCCTACATGTTCAACAAGAAGGGCGTGATCGTTTTCGACAAGGAGAAGTACTCCGAGGACGACCTCATGGAAGTCGGCCTGGAGGCCGGTGCCGAGGACATCGTCGATGACGGCGAGGTGTTCACCGTATACACCGAGCCCGGCGATTTCATGGCCGTGCAGCAGGCCTTCACCGACGCGGGCATGGAATTCAATTCCGCCGAAGTGAGCCAGGTGCCCGAGAACCTGATCGAGGTCGACGAGGCCACCGGCCGCAAGGTCATGAATCTCTACGACACCCTTGAAGACAACGACGACACCCAGAATATCTACATGAACGCCGACTTCCCCGAAGGGCTGTTCGACGACGAGTAGCCATGGCGGACAACGGCCTGATCGTGCTCGGCCTCGACCCCGGAACGCGGGTCACGGGCTACGGTATCGTCCGGGAAATCTCGGGTCAGGCCGAACTGGTGGCCACCGGCACCATCCGCACCCCGGCGAAGAAGGACATGGCGACCCGCATGGGCGTAATTTTCGACAAGCTGCAGGAGCTGATCCGGCTCCATTCGCCCGTGGAAGCGGCCATCGAAAGCGTGTTCGTATCAAAAAACCCCTCGTCGGCCATCAAGTTGGGCCAGGCGAGGGGTGTTTGCATGGCGGCCTGTGCCACCAACAACATCCCCATGGGCGAGTACGAACCCACCAAGGTGAAGAAGAACCTGGTGGGCGTGGGCAGCGCCCCCAAGTCCCAGGTGGCCTTCATGGTCGCCCACTGCCTGGGCATCAAGAAGCCCGACTGGCCCGAGGATGCCTCGGACGCCCTGGCCATCGCCATCTGCCATCTCAACGAGCGCAGGATGCGAAAACTGACCGGCAGATGACGCCGATGGCAAAGAGCAAATGAAAAGGCTCGCCGCCAATGGTGCGGCGAGCCTCTTTCGTCGGGATGTCCCGGTTATTTCTTCTTGCCCTTGCCCTTGTTCTTATTCTTGTTTTTTCCCTTGGCTTTCCCAGCGGTGGAGGGATGGACGCCGCACTCCTTGGCGATGACCCCCCAGCCCATGCCGGAGTTGCGCATGGCCTGAATCTCGGCCGGGGATTTGCCGCACTTTTCGGCAAAGGCGTCCAGGCGGGCGGTGTCGAGATTCTTCTGCGCCCTGGCGTAGCGGTCCTGGGCGTCGTCCAGGTCCTTTTTCGCCTGTTCCCGCTCCCGGGCGGTACCGGCCTTCATGACCTTGTCCAGGATATCCTTGGCCTTGCGCACCTCTTCAGAGCGTTGGGTGGTCTCCTCCACGATGGCCTGGCCCACCATGTCGATGAGCAGCTCCTCTGCGGTCAGGGGGTTGTCTTGCTGGGCGACCGCCATTGCGGGCATCAGCAGGAAAAAGGTCAGTACAAGGGAGGGGATCGTGCGTTTCATGGCGGCTCCTATTGAGGGGGTCGTTGTTTTACGTTTTATGCCATGCCAGTGAATCAAGGGCCATGATTAAGTGGCTCCCCGCTGAAGCGGGGTGGCGGGATTCTCTTTGAATTACGTCCGCTAATCATATAAAGTCACCAAACGGAGGGATTCATGATCGGATATCTTCAGGGGACGCTCCTGTCCGCCGACGAAAAGGGACTGATCCTGCTCACGCCCGGCGGGGTGGGGTACGAGGTGGCCGCGCCCACTTCGGTCATCGCCAAACTGCCCGGCAAGGGCGGCGACGTGGCGCTGTTCGTCCACACCCAGGTCGCGGAAAAGGCCATCGACCTGTACGGGTTTCTGGACAGCGACGACCTGGACCTGTTCCGGACCCTCATTTCCATCGACAAACTCGGTCCCAAGAAGGCCATGGCCATCCTGTCCATGTTCGACGCGGCCCACCTGCGCGAGGTCGCCTTCCGCGAGGACGTGACCACCCTGTCGACGGTGCCGGGCATCGGGCCCAAGTCGGCCAAGCAGATTCTCTGGCACCTCAAGGACAAGGTCGACAAGCTGCAGTCCGTGACCGCGGGCGCCAAGTCCGCCGCGCCGCAGGGACCGCAGGGCGAATATCTCGACACCCTTGCGGGCCTCAAGGGGTTGGGCTACGCTGAGGACGAGATTCGACCCATGATCATCGACGTCTTCGATGCAGAACCCGACCTCGACGCCGCCGGAGCCATCCGCGCGGTGCTCAAGAAAATCAACGCGGCACGCTCATGAGCAAATGTACCATCCCTGAGGAAAACGTCCGACCCCGGCGTCTTGCCGAGTTCATCGGCCAGGATGACCTGCGCGCCAACCTGGATGTGTTCATCAGGGCCACCCGCGAACGCGAGCGGGCCATGGACCACACCCTTTTTTACGGCAACCCCGGCCTGGGCAAGACCACGCTGGCCCGGATCATGGCCTCGGAACTCGGGGTGAACATGGTTTCCACCTCCGGCCCGGTCATGGAGCGAAGCGGCGATCTGGCCGCCATCCTGACCAACCTGGAGCGCGGCGACATCCTGTTCATCGACGAGATACACCGCATGCCGCCCACCGTGGAGGAGGTCCTCTACCCGGCCATGGAGGATTTCCAGATCGACCTTGTCATCGGGTCCGGCCCGGGCGCGCGCACGGTCAAGCTCGACCTGGAGCCGTTCACCCTGGTGGGAGCCACCACCCGACTCGGCCTGCTCACCTCGCCGTTGCGCGACCGGTTCGGCTGCATTTTCCGTATCGAGTTCTATTCGCCCGAGGAGCTTGGACTCATTGTCCAGCGGTCGGCCTCGATCCTCGACGTCACCGTGGACGAGGGGGGCGCGTTGGCCATCGGGCGCAGGGCGCGCGGCACCCCGCGCATCGCCAACCGGCTGCTCCGCCGGGTGCGCGACTACGCCCTGGTGCACGGCAACGGCGTGATCACCATGGACCTGGCCGAGTCCTCCCTGGAACGCCTGGAAGTGGACGAGTTCGGGCTGGACAACATGGACCGCAAGATTCTTTCCCTCATGATTGAGAATTTCAACGGCGGCCCGGTGGGCCTCAAGACCATTGCCGCCGCCTGCGCCGAAGAGGTCAGGACCATCGAGGACATCTACGAACCCTATCTCATCCAGTGCGGTTTTCTCAAACGGACCCCGCGCGGCCGGGTGGCCACGGCCAAGGCCTACCAGCATCTCAAGATGCGCATGGAAGACGACCAGCACAGGCTGGTGTGAGCCCGGAAGACGTTATAAATCCGGCGACTTTCAAGATAGGGGTTGAATCCCCTTCCCGATCTGGTAGAATGGCATCAACTGAAAAAAAGTACGGAGGTACCGGTATGGACAAATGGGAATGCCCGTGCGGTTATGTCTACGACCCGGCTGAAGGCGATCCTGAGAACAACATCGCCATCGGCACCAAGTTCGAGGACCTGCCCGAAGACTGGGTTTGCCCCCAGTGCGGCGCGGAAAAGGAATACTTCGAGAAACTGTAATCTTTCTGTTTGCAATCAACCGCCCTGAGGCGTATGATTGATTCACGGTCAAAGGAAGTGTCTCAAGTCAACGGTCGACAAACCTCAAAATGCGCCAAGGCAAGCGTTTTCAGGAAACTCGAAACCGAACCGTCCTTTGGCAGGGGTCCGTATACCGGCAACCTCCCAACGTAACGCATCATAACTAAAGCCCCCGCTTGCGGGGGCTTTTCTCTTGGGATCAGTCGGACTTCAGCCGGGCAAGGGTCCAGGTGGTGACGAGCCCGAGGACCAGCCAGCAGGCCGCGCCCACCAGGCCGAAGGGGCCGCCGAGGATGGGGTGCACGTCCGGGAAGATCCAGAGCCATACCCCGAACCCCTGGGCGTTGAACGCGCCGTGGATGAATCCGGCCAGGATGGACGATTGGTAGTGCAGGGTCATCTCGTTGAGGAAGAAGCCGAAGGCCACGGACAGCACGCACATCATGGCTATGCCGTTCATCGGGTAGCCCGGGTAGTTGAATCCCGCCCAGACGAGCGGCGCGTGCCACAGCCCCCAGATCACGCCGAGCACCAGGTAGGCGTTCGCCTTGCCCATGGGCAGGAGCCGGGGGAGGAGAAACCCCCGCCATCCGACCTCCTCGCCGATGCCGAAGATCAGATTGATGAGCGGCCCCAGCACCATGGACAGGGGCAGGGCCACCTGCAAGAGGAAATCCTCGTCCAGCTCCCCGGCCGTGGGGTCGAATCCGGACAGCCCCATGGCCCAGGTGAGGCCGTAGATCACGGCAAAGACCAGCGGGATGAGCAGGACGGCCAGGAAATAGGGACCGACGGACGTGCCGAACCGGAGTCCCAGGTTGTCCCGCATTTCGGAAAAGGGCACGCCCTCGATGAACCGGGCCGTGAGTACGGCCACGGTGCCCGGCACCATCATTACCGCCAGGAGCCACAGGGCGGGCGTGTTCAGCTCGCTCATGTCGTCAAATCGCATGCCCCCCGAGATCAGGGCGAACTCCATGGCCCAGGTCACGCCCAGGGTCAGGAGGATGAAGGCCGAAGTGGACTTGCCGGTCGGTCGGGTCAGGTTATTCATGGGCTTTCACCGTTTCGAAATAGCGTTGTCGGCTCCGGTTTTCAATGTCCAGCAGCCGGATAAAGGCTTCGTTGAAGTCCGTGGCCCCTGCCGTGAATACGCCGTGGCCGTGGACCAGGGCCGCGCCGGTCCGGGCCATGGCCGGGGGCAGGGTGTTGCACAGCCCGGTGGGGCCGGTGCCGACCTCTCCGGGTACGATGGGCACGCCGTCCATGGTCCGGCATTCGGTGCACTTGATGTGACATTGGCCCCGGTTCGGGCAGTCGATGCGGGCGCAGTCCATGGACATGATGACCGAGAACTTGGGGTGCCCGTGCAGGATGCACCGGTAGTCGGACCGGCGGTAGACATCCTCGTGGGCGGACAACTCCGAGGACGCGGTCAGCCCGGTGGTTGCGGAGCCGTCCATGGGGCAGGGGTCGATGCACCCCTCGAGTTCGTCCAGGGAGCTGCCGGTCTGGGAGATGTGGACCACGTCGTTCAGCCGACAGGAGATGTTGCCGAAGAAGGAGTCCACCAGTCCGTAGCCCACCACGGCGCGTCCGGCCTCGGCCATGGCGGCCAGCGCCTGGTCCTCGGTTTCAAGCGGTCCGGCGGCCAGCGCGGGCGGCTCCGTGCACGGGTCGGACAAGCCAGCCGAGACCGAGGCGAACACCTCGCGGTATTCGTCGTCCAGGGTCCCGGCCCTTGCGCGGGCCAGGTATTCCGAAAAGAAGAGCACGAAGCAGGAGAATATGGTGGACGAATAGAAGACGAATCCCTGTTCCGGGGTGACCGTGCCGAAGGAAGCGATGCCCTGGCCGGGGATGATCACGGATTTGCGCTTTTTCAGGTGCGCGGCAACGGCTTCGCCCGTGAACTCCCTGCAGACCGGGATGTCGTGCAGAAAGGTCCGCGTCTCGGTGTCTTGGGGCCGGATGGTCTCCGGGTGGCGCGAGGCTAGGAAGTCGATGATGGCGGCGTATGGCTCGGCGGGCCGGGAAAAGACCAGGGAGTTGATGGACAGCAGGTCGAAGACCTTGGCCAGTTCCGCAGTGCGCGGGTCCTCCCGGTTCCACGCCAACTCCGCGTCCAGGCCGCCGATGAGCGGCTCGCCGGGGTCGGCCAGGCGTTGGGCCGCCAGCTTGGCCGCGTATTTCTCGCACAGGGATTTCATCAATCCAGTTCCAGTTCGCGGGTTTTGGCCTCGGTGGGCAGACCGTCCTCGTCGAGGCCCCGGATGAAATAGTAGCTGCGCCGGGCCTCAAGGAACGTTTCCCTGTCGAGGGGGCGGATGTCCACGCCGCCGCCGGAGGTGCCGGGCTCGGTGAAGAATCGTTGGGGCAGGTCGTCGTCCGCGGCGTCGAACCCGTTGGCCGCGTTCATGATCCGTTCGTTGTAGTAGATGCGTTCGCCGATTTCGAGCAGCTCGAAGCCGGTCATGTCAACGCCGGTGACCGCTGTGAACGCCTTGGCGTATTCCTCCAGGCTGGCCGCGAAAAAGGTGAACTTGCACGCGGTCAGGGAGTCCACCGCCGCGTTCATGTCCTCGCTGATCTTGATGATGCGCGCCTTGCCGGAAAAGGAGAAGCGGTCGGTTGCCACGGGCTTGCGCAGAATCTCGTGGCTGATGGGGTAGGCGCGCAGATGGCAGCCGCCGCGCGTGCTCACGGCGTAGGCCAGGGACATGCCGTAGGCCCCGCGCGGGTCGTAGGCGGGCAGCTCCATACCCTTGACCGTCATGGCCGCGTCAGGCCTGCCCATGGTTTCGGCCAGATGGAGCGCGCCCTGGCCGAGGTCGCCGCCCCGGGCCATCTCCCGTATCCCGTCGAGCAGTGTCTCCGGCGTGAAGTCGCGGCCCGTGATCTCGCGCAGGCAGGCCAGGGTGGACCCGGCGGAGATGGTGTCCAGCCCCAACCCGTTGCAGAGCTCGTTGGCCTCCATGACCAGCTCCATGTCCGTGTTGCCGACAAGGGCCGTGAAGTGGGACATGGTCTCGAATTCCGGCATGGTCCGCCCGTCGTCGGCGATCTTCTTGCACATGATATGGCAGCCGGTGCAGCCGTGCCTGCGGGGGGAGAACCGTTTCTTGTAGGCGGCGGCGTTGAGGCTGGCCGCGTTTTCGAACCGGGTCCTGCGGAAGTTGTCGGTGGGCATCATGCGCCGCGAGTCCATGAGGTCGAAGATGGACCCCGTGCCCCAGCAGGAAAAGCCGTGCCGGCCGAGCAGCACCGGGGAGGCGGCGGTCAGGCGGAGTATCTCCTCCCGCGCCTCCTTGAGCCCGTTTTTGTCGTGGACCCGGACCTTGCCCGTGCCCTTTATGGTGAAATGCTTGAGGTTCTTGGCGGCCATGACCATTCCGAGCCCGCCGCGCCCGGCAGCGTGGCGGCGGTCCACCAGTATGGAGCCCAGGGGCGAGCCGTTTTCGGAGGCTGGGCCGATGCAGGCCAGGGACGCGCCTTTGGGAATGGCGGATTCGAGCCTGTCGAAGACTCGGTCCGAGGTCCGGCCCCACAGGTCGGTTCCGGAGATGCGGACATCACCGTCGGAAATTTCAATGCCGCATGGGACATCGCTCCTGCCGGTGATGACCAGGCCGTCGTACCCGGCGCGCTTGAGCTGGGTGCCGAGCCTGCCGCCCACGGAATCGTCGCAGATGCCGCCCGTCAGGGGTGAGCGGGACATGATGGTGGCCCGCCCGGATGTGGGAGCTATGGTCGCGTTCAGCGGACCCGCGAAGATGAGCAGGGGCAGGGCCGGGTCATCGGTTTCGCGGGTGGCGTGCGGGCGCAGGTAGTGGCCCGCCAGCCCCTTGCCGCCGAGGAAGGCGCGGTACACGGACGGGTCGGGATGTTCACGGGTGGCCTGCCCTGTGGTCAGGTCGATGTGCAGGACCACGCCGGTCCAGCCGAACAGTTTTGTCATGGGGGGAATCTTCCACGAACCGGGTGAAAAGGCAACTGCTTGACCCGTCAGGCGAAACAGGTATTCTGGGTCCCCGGAGGAACCATGGCAGAGAAGAAAATCGACAAGGCCCGCCGCAATTTCCTGTTCGGAGCGGTGCGCCGTTTCAAGAACGAGGACCCGGACCAGCCCGTGGCGTCCACGGCCGAGGTCGTCGATGTCATGAAAGAGGCCAATCGGCTCTACGTCGAGGAGCAGTGGGAGGAGGCGCGCCTGAAATACAAGGAGTGCCTCAAGGAGGACCAGAACGACCCGGACGTGCGCTACCGCATCGGGGTCTGCGCCTACAGGGTGGGCAAGTACCGCCAGGCCAAGCTCGACTTCGAGCGGTGCCTGCGGGCCGACCCCAAGTACATGGACGCCTTCCTCTATCTCGGCCTGACCCTGGTCCGCCTGGAGCGGCCGGAAAAGGCCCCGGCCCTGTGGTCACGGTATTTCAACCCCAAGGCCGTGGTGGTCCAGCGCGAACTCAACCTGCAACTCGGCCTGCTCGAAACCGGCGTCACCGACCCGCCGGAGCGCATCGCCGAGGCCGTGGAAACGGCCATCAGGGAGTCCGGCAACAACGTGGGATAGTCTTCAATCGACGAAAACCCCCGCCTCTTCACGAGAGGCGGGGGTTTTCGCGTCGGGGGGATGGCTGGCAGGCTGTTCAAAAATGGTGAGATGCAAGGCGCAAAAAAAAGTTCAAGGCCGAAGCGTACTTCTTGTACGCGAGGGTTTGAACTTTTTGAAGCAACGCCGCAGATCGCCGTTTTTCAACAGCCTGCTAGGCGTTGCCTTTGATCTTGTCCTCGTTGGTTTCCTGGGCGATCTTGGCCATTTGGGTGCGGATGTAGTTGGCGGCCACGTCGCCGAGGTCGTCCTGGCCGGACACGTTCATGCCGTGCTCCTTGAGGTCTTCGTCGATCTGCTTTTCCATGCGGGCCGACTCCAGGAACATGATGTAGGCCAGGACCAGGGCGGCGTTGTTGTCGGCGTTGCCGTCGCAGAGCAACTCGATGTTCTGGGCGGGCACGGTCTCCAGCAGCCGGTCGATGAACATGGTGATCCACTTGACGTAGAGCTCGTGCATGAGCGGGGGAATCAGGCCGGCCACCTGCTCCGAGGCGTTGCCTGCGGTGCCCGTGACGGACATGAATTCGGCCAGGGCCTCCTGGCGTTTGTTCTCGTCCTGCTCCTCCACCTTGTTGATGATGACGGCGAAAATATGTTCTCTGATCTGCTTGGGGGTCATGATTGTCTGTCTCCACGGGTGAACTGTCATTCGATTCAGCCGGGAATGTAGCCCAATGCCGTGGTCCGGGCAAGAGCAGCCTGAAGTGTATGTGAATATATGGGTTTCCTTTCATTTTATTTGAGGGTAGTTGTGATTTCTGCCGCAACCAAGAAGAAAGGACGCTTCCCGTGGAATCGATCATCGTCAAGCTCATGCCGTTCGCCAAGGTCCTGTTTGCCTTCCTGCTCATGCTCGCCGGGATGCGGTTCAAGGTCGGCCTGGGGTTGTCCATCATGGCCGGGGGCGTGGCCATGGGCTTCCTGTTCGGCATGGCCCCGCTGCCCCTGATCAAGGCCGGGGCGCTCGCCCTGACCCAGGAGAAATTTCATTTTCTGATGGCCATCGTGGGCCTGATCCTCATCTTGTCCGACGCCATGGAGCGGTCCGGCCAGTCCAAAAGGCTCATGGAGGCGTTGTCGGGGTTCCTGACCAGCCCGAGGCTGCGGCTGGTGTTTTTCCCCGCCCTCATCGGGCTTCTGCCCATGCCCGGCGGTGCGGTTTTTTCCGCGCCCATGGTCAAGACCGTGTCCGAGGACATGAAGATCCGCAACTCGGACCGGGCCGTGCTCAACTACTGGTTCCGGCACGTCTGGGAACTGATCTGGCCGCTCTATCCCGGCATCATCCTGACCGTGGCCCTGGCCGACATCCAGATCATCGACCTCATTTCCCATACCTGGCCGGGCACTCCGGCCATGCTGCTCATCGGCTGGTTCTTCTTTCTCAGGCCGGGCGTACTCGGAGCGAGCGACATCGCCATGCCGGAGCTGCCCGGCGGGCGGAGCAAGTCGGCGGCCCTGCGGGAGGGCTTGCCGCTTCTGACGGCCATCATCGGGGCCGTGGGGCTGGAAACCGTCATCGCCGCCTTTGCCCCGTCCGTCCCGTTCGAGCTGGGCGTGGTCGCGGCCCTGCTCGGTGCCGTGGTCTGCGTCATGATCCAGAACACCCAACTCGGCCTGAAGTTCCTGCGCGACGTGCTGACCAAGAAATCGCTGTGGTCCATGGTCTTCGTCATCGTCTCCATTTTCGTGTTCAAGGACATCATGCAGGCTGCGGGCGTGGTCCAGGAGATGGCCAACAAGGCGGGCGGCGAAGCGGCCCTGTTCGCGTCGGCGGCCTTCCTGCCCTTCCTGGTTGGCCTGGTGGCGGGCATCAACGTGGCCTTTGTGGGCGCAACCTTCCCGCTGCTCCTCGGCGTGCTGGGGTCGCTCGGCATGCAGGATCAGATGATCCCCTATCTGGTGCTGGCCACGTTCTGCGGATTCACGGGGGTCATGATCTCGCCCATCCACATCTGCTTCATCCTGACCTGCCAGTATTTCCAGTGCGACCTCATGCGCACATGGCGCAAGGTGGTCTGGCCGAGCCTGTCCTTCCTGGCCTGCGGAGTGGCGCTTTTCCTTGTTCTGATTTGAGTGAGAGTCCGTCGGGCTTGATGACCGGTTCGTTTTCCGGTACAGACTCACATTCCTGAACCACTACCAGACGAGAGGGAAGTGCATGAGCCGATACGGCGATATCTTTACCGACGAGAAGCTGCGGGCGATTTTCCCGTCCCAGCGCACGGATGACTTTTTCGAGGCTTTGTTCGGCGATGCCGAGGAGGGGAGCTACGACATCGAACTCGGCTATGTCGGGGCCAACGACGCCGCTCTGGATTTCGAACTGCGGCTCAGCCAGCGCCCCGGCAAGTGTTTGGCCTGCAACCTGACGTACGGCCTGCCCCAGGTCTTTGCCCGTCATCCGGTCATCAACGTGAACGGCATAGCCGACGCCGTGGCCGAAGCCGTGGGCAGCGCCTCCGCGTCCTGGCAGTTCGGCGTCACCCGTGAGATGTCACGGGAACTGCACGTCATCCCGCTGACCATCACCCTCGGCTAGCGACCGCGAAACGAATACAAAAGGCGGACGGGCAATGCCCGTCCGCCTTTTTTGGTTGGTGACCTGAATGTTCGTTTCGCAACGGCCCACACCCCGCGAAGCAGCCCGGAGCGTTTTTACAACTCGTCCACCAAAATCGGCGCGCCTTTTTCCGGGGCGAGTCTGAGCCTGAGGGCGTCCTTGCTGCATGACAGGGTGCAGACCCCGCAGCCCATGCATCGGTCCTCGCGGATGAAGGCCGACTCCTTGTTGAAGCCGATGGCCTTGAACTGGCACTTCTCGGCGCAGGTGCCGCACTTGACGCATTTATCCGGGTCCACCTCGGCCAGGTAGCCGGACGAGCAGAGCATGTTCATGCCGTGGCGCTGCGCCTTCATGGCCCCGCAGCAGCAGGAGCAGCAATTGCAGATGGCGTAGAACCGGCCCAGCGCGATGTCCTTGAAAAAGGCGTGGGACACGTGGCCGCGCGCCTGTTCCTGGCGGATGATCCTGAGGGCTTCCTCGCGGGTGATCTCGCGCGTCTTGTCCGGGTGGTGTTCGAGCATGAATCCGGCGAACGGATCGCCCACCAGCACACAGACTTCCGTGGGTGTACAGGGGTTTTTCATCCCCGCACGGCAGGGACAGTCCAGGAGCACGAGGCGCGGATTGCCGTTCAGGACGATGTCCCGGCACCGGGTGTAGGGCAGGACCTGCTCAGGGAGTTCCGTATTCACCGGGCGATCGAGCCTGATCAGCTTCGTGGCTTCTTCAAGCGGCAGGGGCTTGCCGTGGTACTGGTCGCCCCAGGTCGGCTTTTTCTGGTTGGGGTCGCCGGTTCGGTTGTCTTCGGTGGGATGGAACGGCGAGTGCTTGTCGATGATGAAGACCAGCGGGGCCCAGAGCCAGCGCCACCACGGGCCCCTGTCCCCGGCCAGGCCGATATAGTGGAAGCACCAGCGGCTGTAGACGTAGCCGTGGATGAAGTCGAACAGGGACAGGCCGTGGGTCCTGCATTCGTTCCAGTAGTCGATGGTGGATTGTCTGATGAACGGTATCTTCATGTGGATTCGTAACTGTTGAAGGTGCAACAGGATTGATTCGAATACTACCCGGAGCCTGTGAAAAGTCAATGGACAGGGCCGGGTGGAAATGCCATTTTTCCCGTCATGTTCCGCATCGTGCTCATCGGCGTCCTGGCCGCGTTCTTTTTCAGCTCCACCTTTGTCCTCAATCGGGCCATGTCTCTGGAGGGCGGGCATTGGGTGTGGTCGGCCAGCCTACGCTATTTCTGGATGCTCGGCCTGCTCGGCCTGTGGCTGGCGCTGACCGGCAAGGCGCGGCTGGGCCTGGACGCGCTGAGATTGTTTTTCCGGCATTGGGTGTTCTGGGTCGTTGCCGGTTCCGTGGGCTTCGGCGTGTTCTATGCGCTGATCACCTTCAGCTCGGTGTTCGCGCCCGGCTGGGTGGTGGCGGCCACCTGGCAGACCACGATCCTGGCCACGCCGCTGGTGCTCCTCGGCTTCGGGCGCAGGGTGCCGCTCAAGGCGTTGGCCCTGACCCTGATCATCTTTGCGGGCGTGGTCCTGGTCAACGTGGAACAGGCCTCTGCCACCAGCGTGCGCGAGGTCTTGTGGGGCGCGCTGCCCGTGCTGGCGGCGGCCTTTGCCTACCCCTTCGGCAACCAGCTGGTATGGGAGGCCCGTGTAGGCGAGAAATCCTTTGTCCCGGTCATCGACCATCCGGCCATGGACGACGCCTTTTGCCGGGTGCTGCTCCTGACCCTGGGCTCCATGCCGTTATGGATCGGGCTGATCCTGTTCACCGCGCCGCCCCTGCCGAGTATGGGCCAGGTGGCCCAGACCGGCATCGTGGCCGTCTGCTCCGGGGTCATCGCCACGTCCCTGTTCCTGGTGGCCCGGCACACGGCCCGGACCACGGCGGAACTGGCCGCCGCCGACTGCACCCAGTCCATGGAGGTGGTCTTCTCGCTGGCGGGCGAGGCGGTCCTGCTGGGTCACGCCATGCCCGGCTCCCTCGGCTGGGCGGGCATCGGCCTGACCATGCTCGGTCTGACCCTGTACGTGACGGTGCAGAGCCGCAGCTAGGGATTCTATCCTCAGATTGCTTCGGGCATGTGGTGCAGGTGTTCCCCGGCAAAGCCGACGGTCACGGATGAGCCCTCGCCCAGTCCCCGGTTGAGGACCATGTGGCGGTCCACCACGGCGGTCATTGTCCGGTCGCCGCAGCGCACCGCCGCCGTCCAGACGAACCCCTCGCGTTCCAGCCTTTCCACCGATCCCTCCATGACCTGCCAGCCCGACGGGAAGTCGCAGGCCGCGCCCACGATGACGTCCTCGGGTCGCAGTGCCGCGAACCCCTTGCGCCATCCGGGGAGCTCCGGCAATCCGTCGAAGGTGTGCTCGGCAAAGGTGCAGCATCCCCGCTCATAGCTGGCCGGGAACACGTTGGTCATGCCGACGAAGGAGGCCGTGAACGGGGTGGCCGGGCGGCGGAAGATGTTGGCCACGGTGTCCTGCTGGTGCAGGGCGCCGTCCTTGATGACCGCCCCGCGCTCGGCCAGGACCATGGCGTCGGTAAAGTCGTGGGTGACCATGAGGAAGGTGGCCCCCAGGTGGTCGTGGATTTCCTTGAGGGTGCGCCGCAGCTCGCCCCGGAACTGCGGGTCCAGGGAGGAGAGCGGTTCGTCCAGGAGGACCACGTCCGGGCAGCAGGCCAGGGCGCGGGCCATGGCCGTGCGCTGCTTTTCGCCGCCGGAGAGTCGGGCGGGCTTCCTCTTTTCCAATCGGGACAGCCCCAGGGCGTCCAGCAATGCGCGGGCCTCGCGCCGTCCCTCCTCCTTGTCTATGCCGTGGTAGCGCTGTCCGTACATGACGTTTTGCAGCACGGTCAGGTGCGGGAACAGGGCGTGGTCCTGGTAGACCAGGCTCACCCGGCGGGCTTCGGGCGGCAGCGTCGTCACGTCCCGCCCGCCGATGGTCACGGTGCCGGAATCCAGCCGGGTCAGTCCGGCCACGGATTCGAGTACCAGGGTCTTGCCCGAGCCCGTGGACCCCATGAGCGCGAAGAATTCCCCCTCGCGCACGTGCAGGTCCACGTCGTTCAAGGTGAAGCCGGGCAGGTTCATGCGCAGTTTGTCAAGCCTGATCATCGCGCCTCCGACTTGGTCAGCGACATGGACCTGAGCAGCAGGAAGAAGAGCATGCTGACCACGATGAGGATGACGGCCACGGGCTGGGAATAGGTCAGTCCGTATGCGGTGAACCGCTCGTACATCAGCACCGGGGCGATCATGGGGTGGTAGGCCACGATGATGATGGCCCCGAATTCGGAGATGGCGCGGGCCATGCACATGATCATGCCCACCAGCATGTACCTCCAGCACAGGGGCAGGGTGATGCGGAAAAAGGTGGCCGCTGACCCGGCGCCCAGGGAGCGGGACACGTTCTCCATGCGCCGGGGGATGGATTCCATGCCGGATTTGGCCGTGTTCACGTAAAAGGGCATGCCCACGAACACCAGCACGCACACGATGCCGGTCCTGGTGCCCATGATCTCCACGCCCAGGGAACGCAGGAATTCGCCGAACCACATGTTGGGGCTGGTCAGGCTGAGCAGGGCGATGCCCACCACCGGGTGGGGGATCATTATCGGCAGGTCCACCAGGCTCTCCACGATCTTCTTGCCGGGAAAATCGTTGCGGGCCAGGAAGTAGGCGAGCGGCGTGCCGAAGACGAAGGCGATGGCCGCAGCCGTGGCCGAAGTGGACATGGACAGCCAGACCGATTGGAGCACGGCGGGATCGGCCAGGGTCTCCAGCAGGATTTCGCCGGTGGGCGCGGTCAGGGTGGTGGCCAGGGGAACGGCGATGAACAGCAGGACCAGGCCCGCCGAGACCGCCATCCATCCCTGGAAAATGTGTCCGGGGAGGGAGCGCAGGAGCGCCCCCTCCCCACGGTTGGTTGCTTTGGTCATGGGTTATTCGGCGACGGTCACCAGCGCCTTGAGGGATTCGGGCAGCTTGGACATGCCGTCGGCGGTGGTCCGCACGGGATCAAAGGGAGGCTGTCCCATGTCCTTGAGGATCTTGAGCCCGCCGTCGGGCGCGAACAGGTATGCCAGGAAGGCGTCGGCGGCCTCGGAATTGGGGGCCTTGTCGATCTTGGTCACGCCGTAGGTTATGGACTTGCCCACGCGCTCGATGAAGGTGCCGGGCTTCTTGCCGGTGACCTGCACCTTGGCCGAGGAGTAGTACGGGGTCATGGAGTAGTCGCCGAGGTTCAGGTGCTTGTCCAGGGTGACGTACTTGAGCCCGTGCTGCACGGCAACGGACAGGTATTCCCAGGCGTAGTCCATGTGGCCGGACTGGAGCAGGGAGATGAGTTCAACGGACTTGGGCCGGACGTTCTTCTCGGGGCGGTTGGCGAGGAATGCTTCATAGAGGCCGACCTTTCCGTAGAATTTCTCGGCCAGTTGCAGGACCATCAGGGAGCGGTAGCCGCAGGGGTCCAGGTTGGGATCGGAATGGCCCCAGACCACGCCTTCACGCAGCAGGATGTCCGTCCAGTTGTCGCTGTTGATCTCGTCCGCGAACTTGGACTTGTCGGTGTAGCACAGGACCATCTGGTTTGAGGCGAAGCGGACGTTCCAGGAAGCGAACTTGGGGATCAGGTTCTTGTCGATGACCACAAAGTCGGCCGAGGCCATGATGTCGGCGGGCTTGCCCACTTCGGAGATCAGGCGGGCCATCTTGGTGGAACCGCCCGCCTCGCGCAGGACATCGACCTCGGGGTACATTTTTTCGAAATTCTTCTCGATTTCGGCGAAGGGAACCGACAGGCTTCCCGCGTGGAAGATGATCAGTTTCCCGGAAGGCTCGGCCTGGGCCGTGCCCGACGCCAGCAGCATGGGCACGGCCAGCAGCATGGTGGCGACAACAGTGGCGACGATGCGTTTCATATCCTTTCTCCTTGGCTGTTTGGATTGCGAAATCGCACCTGAAGTGTATGCTGATGCAGGCATAACATGTCAATTGTTCTGTTAATTCAGATTGATATGGTATGCTATTTTTAGCATAACAGTACCGTGTTCCGGCACAAAAAAAGGACTGCGGAAAACCGCAGTCCTGTTAAATGCATCCGGGGATTTCCCGGTCTATTGCTTGGTCTTTTTCTTTTTCCCTTCCTCACGATGTCGCACCAGGGCGGACAGCTCCACCTTGCGCAACCGGACGGACGCGGGAGTGACTTCCACCAGCTCATCCTCCTTGATGAAGTTGAGCGCGTATTCCAGGGTCATGGGCTTGACCGGGGTCAGGATGACGGCCTCGTCCTTGCCCGAGGCGCGCATGTTGGTCAGCTTCTTTTCCTTGGAGGGATTGATGTTGATGTCGTTGTCCCGGTTGTGCTCGCCCACGATCAGTCCTTCGTAGAGCGGGTCGCCGGGGACCACAAACATGCGGCCGCGCGGCTCCAGGTTGAAGATGCCGTAGGCCACGGCCTTGCCTGCGCGGTCGGCCACCAGGGAACCGGTGTAGCGCGAGGCGAAATCGCCCCGGTGTTCGCCGTAGCCTTCCAGGTAGGAGTTCATGATGCCGGTGCCCTTGGTGTCGGTCAGGAATTCGTCGCGGTAGCCGATGAGGGAGCGGGAGGGCACGGAGAATTCCAGGCGCACGCGGCCGGTGCCGTGGTTGACCATGTTGGTCATGCGGCCTTTCCTGGTCTGGATCTTTTCGGTGACGATGCCCATGAAATCTTCGTCGCAGTCCACGAACAGGTGCTCGATGGGCTCCATCTTCTTGCCGTTTTCCACCTTGATGATGACCTCGGGGCGGCCCACGGAAAGCTCGAAGCCCTCGCGGCGCATCTGCTCCACGAGGATGGCCATCTGGAATTCACCGCGTCCCTTGACCAGGAAGGCGTCCCGGCTCTCGGTCTCTTCCACCTGGATGGCCACGTTGAGCAGGGTTTCCTTCTGCAGCCGCTCCTTGATCTTGTTGGACTGGACGAAGGTGCCCTCCTTGCCCGCAAGGGGCGAGGTGTTGATGCCGAAGCGCATGGCCACGGTGGGTTCGTCCACGGTGATGCGGGGCAGGGCCTTGGGATCGTCCTTGGTGCAGATGGTGTCGCCGATCTTCACGTCCTCGATGCCCGCGATGACGATGATGTCGCCCGGCTCGCAGGTCTCGGTGGGCACGACCTTCAGGCCGTCGTAGGTCTGCAGCTTGGTCACCTTGAGCAGGGTCTTCGCGTTGTTGTCGCCCAGGCAGAGCAGCTGGTCGTTGGACCGGGCCGCGCCGTGGTGGATCTTGCCGATGGCCAGCCTGCCCAGGTAGTCGGAATAGGAAAGGTCGGACACGAGCATCTGGAAGGGCTCGTCCGGGTCATAGGACGGGCCGGGCACGTGCTCGACGATCATGTCGAGGAGGATATGCAGGTTCTCGCCGCGCTCCTCTGCGGTTTTCATGGCGATGCCGTCGCGGCCGATGGCGTAGAGCAGCGGGAAGTCGAGTTGGTCCTCGTTGGCGTCCAGGTCGATGAACAGGTCGTAGATCTCGTCCAGCACCTCGTCGGGGCGGGCGTCCTGGCGGTCGACCTTGTTGATGACCACCATCAGGGACAGTCCCTGTTCCAGGGCCTTCTTGAGCACGAACCGGGTCTGGGGCAGGGGGCCTTCGGAGGCGTCCACCAGCAGGATGGCGCCGTCGGCCATGGACAGGGAACGCTCCACCTCGCCGCCGAAGTCGGCGTGGCCGGGGGTGTCGATGATGTTGATCTTGGTGTTCTTCCAGGAAACGGAGCAGTTCTTGGCGGCGATGGTGATGCCGCGCTCCCGCTCCAGGTCCATGGAGTCCATGATGCGGTCGTCCACGTCCTGGCCTTCGCGGAACATGCCCGACTGCTTGAACATGGCGTCCACCAGCGTGGTCTTGCCGTGGTCGACGTGGGCGATGATGGCTATGTTGCGAAGTCCGTTGTTTTGTATCTTGTTGCTCATGGTCTCTCCAGAAATATGTAATGGGCGCAAGTGCGCAGGCAAGCGGTTAACCGAATTGATGGCCGCTGGCAAGGAGAGATTGCGTGACGGGGCGGAATGTCGTGACGCCGGGGCGGTCGGGGTTCCGAATCCCGCCGCGCCTGTTTGCCTTCCCGGATTTCGCAAAAGGGCGTTCTAAATCCGTTCCACTCCTTCCCGGGATGGTGTACCCTCTCACAAAACATCATAAAGGAAGGGCAGATGAGTCAGGAATATAGGATCGAACACGACAGTCTGGGCGAGGTCAGGGTTCCGGCGGACGCCTACTATGGCGTTCAGACCAAACGGGCCATGGACAATTTTCATATATCGGGCATTCCCCTCTCCCATTATCCGAGGCTGATCAGCGCCCTGGCCTACGTCAAACTGGCCGCAGCCGAGGCCAACGCCTCCCTCGGGCTTCTGGACGAGGACAAGAGCCGGGCCATTGCCCGGGCCTGCGGCGAGCTGCTGTCGGGGCACCTGCACGACCAGTTCGTGGTGGACGTCATGCAGGGCGGGGCGGGCACCTCGGCCAACATGAACGCCAACGAGGTCATCTGCAACCGGGCTCTGGAAATCATGGGGCGGGAAAAGGGGCAATACGAATTCCTGCACCCGCTCAACGACGTGAACATGTGCCAGTCCACCAACGACGTGTACCCGTCGGCCCTGAACATCGCCCTGATTCTGGACATCAGGGAATTGATGGAGGCCATGGACCACCTGCGCAAGGCCTTCAAGGCCAAGGGCGTGGAATTTTCGGATGTGCTCAAGATGGGCCGCACCCAGCTGCAGGACGCCGTGCCCATGACGCTCGGCCAGGAGTTTTCGGCCTGGTCGGTCATGATCGGCGAGGATATCCAGCGCCTGGACGAGGCCCAGGCCCTGGTGCACGAGATAAACATGGGGGCCACGGCCATCGGCACGGGGCTCAACGCCCATCCCGACTATACCCGCACGGTCACGGAGAAGCTCGTCGAGGCCACGACCCTGCAACTGATTTCCTCGCCGGACCTGGTGGAGGCAACCCAGGACACCGGGGTCTACGTCCAGCTTTCGGGCGTGCTCAAGCGTGTCGCGGTCAAGCTGTCCAAGATCTGCAACGACCTGCGCCTGCTCTCCAGCGGCCCCCGTTGCGGGTTGAACGAGATCAACCTGCCGCCCATGCAGCCCGGCTCCTCCATCATGCCGGGCAAGGTCAATCCGGTCATCCCGGAGGTGGTCAATCAGGTGGCCTTTGCCGTGGTCGGTTTCGACGTGACCGTGTCCATGGCCAGCGAGGCCGGACAGCTGGAGCTCAACGTCATGGAGCCGGTCATCGGCTACTCGCTCTTTCAGTCCATCAACATGCTGCGCCGCGCCAGCCTCACCCTGGCCGATTCCTGCGTGTCGGGCATCACGGCCAATCGGGAGCGGTGCAGGGAGATGGTGGAGAATTCCATCGGGCTGGTCACGGCGCTCAATCCGTTCATCGGTTACGAGCGGTCCGCCGAGATAGCCAAGGAGGCCATGAAGACCGGCGGGTCCGTCTACGAGATCGTGCTGGAAAAGGGCTACCTGAGCCGCGAGGAACTGGACGACATCCTCAAGCCGGAGAACATGGTCAAACCGCGCTATATCCACAGGGGGTGAGCCGGATCAGGGCCGTCCGGTATCGGCAGGTTGCCTTTTGCCGCGACTTGCCATAGGTTTTCTAGAGAAACTCAAGATTTGTCACCGACCGGCACCAACCGTTGACGGAGGAGCCATGTTCCGGGTTTTGACATGCATCGCCCTGGTGGGGCTCATGTGGATGGCCGGGTGTTCGTCCCGCATCTATTCCACGCCCCCGGCTTCCACGCCGGGTGCGCCCGCCGTCTACGACGCCAAGACGCGCCCCTACACGGTCCTGGGCCGGACATACTATCCGCTCAAGTCGGCCCGGGGGTACGACGAGGTGGGCAACGCCTCCTGGTACGGCAGCGATTTTCACGGCAGGAAGACGGCCAACGGCCAGACCTACGACATGTACGGGCTGTCCGCCGCCCACAAGACCCTGCCCCTGGGGACCAGGGTGCAGGTGACCAACCTGTCCAACAACCGGTCCATCGTCCTGACCATCAATGACCGGGGGCCGTTCGTGCGCGGCCGCATTCTCGACCTCTCCTATGGGGCGGCCAGGCGGCTGGGCACCGTGGACCAGGGGGTGGCCCGGGTCCGGATCACCGCCGTGGGGTCCCACCCTGCCAGGCCGTCGCAGACGGTCGTCTCTCCGGTGAAGCGCTTTCATGTGCGCGTGGGCGCGTTCGCGGTGCGATCCAATGCCGAGCGGGTGCATGCCCGCCTGAGAAACGCCGGGTACTCCGGGTCGAATATCGTCACGGTTTCGCGTGACGGCCAGGTACTGCACATCGTCCAGGCCGGGAGTTTCAATTCCCGCGACAAGGCCGAGGAAGTGCTTTCCCGCCTGAAGGATCAATTCCCCACCAGCTACATCATCAGTTAGTGTTTCACAATGTGGGAAAAAGCGTAAAAAGTGTTGCCTGAGGCCGCTTTTTGTCTTCCCATAACCATTTTGACCGTGTATGAGTTCGAGAAGTGATTTGCGTGTCACCAGTCAAAGCATCAATCAACAAGTATAGGAGAGTTTTTTTATGACCAAAGCTGAACTCGTAGCGAAGATCGCCGAAAAGAACGGTTCCTCCAAGGCCCAGGCCGAAGCATCCATGAACGCCATCCTGGAGATCATCCAGAGCGAGCTGGCTGCCGGCAATAAACTGACCCTGACCGGTTTCGGCACTTTTAGTGTTTCCCAGCGCAAGGCGCGCACCGGCCGCAACCCCCGCACTGGTGCTGAAATCAAGATTCCGGCCACCAAGGTCGCTCAGTTCAAACCCGGCAAGGTCCTGAAGGATGCCGTGAAGTAAGTAGCTACGTTATAGTATAAAAAAAGCCCCCCTCCGATTTCGGAGGGGGGCTTTTTTTTGGCTATTCCATTTCCCGGATTACCGAGTTGAGCGATTCGGCCATCCGGGACAGCCGGTCGACCGCCTCCGATGCGTCCGTCATGAGCTGGTCGGTCTCGTTGCACACGGTGTTGATATCCATGGTGGCCCGGTTGATTTCCTCGCTGGCAGTGGACTGCTGCTCGGCCGCAGTGGCTATGGACCGCACCCGGTCGGCCGTGTTGTCGGCCATGGTCACGATGGCGTTGAGGGTCTCGCCGGAGCGGCCCGCCATTTCGGTGCTTCGGTTCACGGACTCCACGGCCACCATCGTGGCCTTGACGTTTTCCCGTGCGCCCTCCTGGATGCCGGTTATGGCGGAGTGCACTTCGCGGGTGGCGTCCATGGTCTTTTCCGCCAGCTTGCGGACCTCGTCGGCGACCACGGCGAAGCCTCGGCCCGCATCGCCCGCGCGGGCGGCCTCGATGGCTGCGTTCAGGGCAAGGAGATTGGTCTGGTCCGCGATGTCCTCGATGACGCTCAGGACCTTGCCGATGGCCTCGGACCGGTTGTCCAGCTCTTCCATGGAAGAGCGCAACCCGTCCGCGTGCGTGGCCACTTCATGGATTGCGGTGACCACCTGGGTGACGATGGCGGCCCCTTCTCCGGCCTTATCGCGGGCCTCCCCGGCCTCTTCGGCGGCATCAATGGAGTGGCGGGCCACTTCCATGACCGTGGCGTTCATTTCTTCCATTGCCGTGGCCGTCTCGTCAATGCGTTCGGTCTGGATGTGCGTCCCGGATTTGGCTTTGCGGACCACGACCTGGAGCTGTTCCGTGGCCGAGGTCAGCTCCCCGACGATTTTGGTGGCATCGAGGGCCGCCTTGGCGATGCGCTCGTTCTGGCTGACTATTTCGGCCTCGTGCCGCTTGAGTTCCGTGGTCACCAGATAGACGCAGCACCCGCCGATGACCCTGCCCTCCACGTCGTGCAGCGGGAAGAGGTTGGCCAGGACGTTGATGTCGCTGCCGTCCACGTGTTTGAACACCGCCTCGAGGTTCATGGCTCGGGTGTCTGTGTCCATGCAGTCCGCAATCTTGGACTTGCGGTCGTCATTGTAGAAGATCTGGGAGATCATCCTGCCGTGGTAGTACTCGAGTTCCTTGGTGGAGCCGATCATCTCCAGGCATTCCTTGTTCAGGAACTGAATATGCTGGTTCGTGTCCACGATGCAGATGGGCATGGGCAATCCGTCGAGAATGCTGCGGGCAAAGCCGAGCCGTTCCTTGTAGCGGGCAACGAGTTCCTTGACGGCGATGGACAGGGGCGAGTCCGGCATGGCGTCGCCGCTGCCGTAATTGCCCTTGAGCGTATCGTTGGCAAAGGCGGCGAGGGACGCTGCGGGTCGGACCACGGTTCTGTTGAGGTACATGCACAGACCGATGCCGAGCACGGCCAGGCAGCCTGACACGATCAGGCCGGGCCAGAGGGGGGCGTCATCGGTCAGGCCGATGCCCGCATGGACCCCGGCGAGCAGCGCCAGGCTGCCGAAATAGGTGAGGGTGAACAGACGCAGGGAAAAACGGGTAGGTTGCAGCATGGTTGTTTCCATTGGTTGGCAGTCCGGAGCGGGCCGATGCCGTGGGCTGACGTATGTGGCCCCCTGCCCGGTGGGTCGGGCAGGGGGCCTTATGAGGCTGGTTTCTTTAGGAGGAAGCGGGGTTGGAGCTTCTATGGATTGCGGTCCTTACCTTCAGAGAGCCTCATACTGACCGGGTGGGGTTATTTCCTGTTGGCGGATAGGATCTCGGCCACGTGCTTGACCTTGACCTTGGAGCCGCGGGCCTTGAGGCCGCCGCGCAGCTGCATGATGCAGCCGGGGCAGTCGGTGAGCAGGGTCTGGGCCCCGGTCTCTTCGACATTGTTCAGCTTCTTGTTCAGCAGCTCGGCGGAGAGTTCCGGGAACTTCATGGAGAAGGTGCCGCCGAATCCGCAGCAGACCTCTTCCTCGGCGCACTCCACGTAGGCCATGCCGCCCTTCTCGATGAGTCGGCGGGGAGCATCGTGCACGTCCAATCCCCGGCACAGGTGGCAGGGCGCGTGGTAGGTGGCTTTTTCGCCGGTCTCGCGGAACGCGTCCTTCTCCACCTTGAGCACGTCGTTGACGAAGGTGGAGTAGTCCATGACCTTGGCCGCAAAGGCGTCGGCCTTGAGCTTGAGCGCGGGCTTGTCCATGACCAGCTTGGGGTAGTTGTGCTTGAGGTGCGCGGCACAGGAGGCGCACAGGGTGATGATGTAGTCGTAGGCGTTGGGCTCGAAGGCGCGCAGGTTCTGCGCGGCCACGTCGCGGGAGGCCTTGGTCTCGCCCATCATCTGCACGGGCAGGCCGCAGCAGGACTGGTCCATGGGGAATTCCATGGCCACGCCGTTGGCGGCGAACACGTCAACGGCCGCCTGCATCTGCTCGGGGTAGACGAAGTCCTGCACGCAGCCCGAGAACAGGGCCACGCGGTACTTGGGCTTCTTGACCTCGGGGCGGTTCTCCTTCCACCAGTCGCGGAACGGGGTCTCGGCGATGGTGGGCAGGGCGCGGAAGCTGTGCTCCTTGGAGAAGATCATGGGCAGATGGCGGATGAATCCGTCTTTCTCGGCCATGGGCTTCTGGCCCCATTTGGCGGCCCGCAGCAGGGTGTGGAAGAGCTTGCGGTTCTTGAGCACCTTGGCGAGCAGGAAGGAGGGCAGCGGGTGGCCGTCCTCGTCCTGGATGCGGGCGTGGATTTCCTTGATCAGCCTGGGCAGGTCGATGCCGCCCGCGCAGACGTCCTTGCACGCTTCGCAGTTGATGCAGTTCTGGACCAGGTTCTTGGCCTTGTCCTTGCCGTGGAAGAAGTAGGTCAGGATCAGGCCGATGGCCCCGATGTAGATGTGGCCCATCTTGTGGCCGCCCACCAGCCGGTAGACCGGGCAGACGTTGGCGCAGGCACCGCAGCGCACGCACCGGTTGACCTGGGAGAAGAGCGGGTCCTTGAGCAGTTCGGAACGGCCGTTGTCCAGGACCACGAAATGGATTTCCTTTTTGCCGTCTTCTGCCGCCAGGCACTCGTTGGCGCCGGTGATCCAGGTCACGTAGGAGGTGATCTGCTGTCCGGTTGCGTTGCGCGGCAGGGCTTTCAGGATGCGCAGGGCGTCGTGCAGCTTGGGCACGAGCTTGTCGATGCCCATCAGGGCGACGTGCACGCGGGGCAGGGTGGTCACCAGCCGGGCGTTGCCCTCGTTGGTGACCAGGCCGATACCGCCAGTCTCGGCCACGGCGAAGTTGGCGCCGGAGATGCCCATGTCCGCCTCAACGTATTTCTGCCGGAGTTCGCGGCGGGCCACCTTGACCAGCTTTTCGATCTCGGCGTCCTGCTTGGAGCCGGTCACCTTGGTGAACAGGTCGCCCACCTGGAAGCGGGACAGGTGGATGGCGGGCATGACCATGTGGGACGGGCCCTCGTGGCGAAGCTGGATGATCCACTCGCCCAGGTCGGTCTCGGTCACCTCCAACCCTGCGTCCTCCAGGTCGTGGTTGAGCAGGGTTTCCTCGGCGGTCATGGATTTGGACTTGACGATCTTCCTGCAGCCCGCGTCCTTGGCGATTCGGGTGATGATGGCGTTGGCCTCGTCGCCGTCCTTGGCAAAGTGGACGTGGACGCCCGCTGCTTCGGCGTTCTCCTTGAACTCCTGGAACAGGGCCTCGGAGTTGCGGCCCGCCTCATCCTTGGAGGCGGCGATGTCGTCGATCAGGCCGCGCACGTCCATGCCCTTGAAGGCGTTGGCGCGCCCTGCCCTGTAGGCAACGGCGAAGTTGTCCAGCGTGGTGCGGAGGAAGTCGTTGTCCAGGGACTCGCGCAGTTCCTCGCGATATTCTTTCAGATCGTTGGCTTTCTGCATTCTAGTTGTCCTCCAGCAGCAGGATGTGAAGCTCCAGGGGGCCATGGACGCCCAGCGCCAGGACGCGCTCGATGTCGGCGGTCCGGCTGGCCCCGGTGATGAAGGCCAGGTAGTCGGGCGTCTTCTTCATGCGGGTGAGCATCATTTTTTCCACGGCGTAGGTGTTGGCCCGGATCTTGGACTTGGGCAGCACGCAGACGTGGTATTCGCTGATCATGGTGGCCAGGCGCATCTCCTCGCCGGGACAGTCGAGCATCAGGGTGCCGGTGTCGGCGATGCCGTATTCGGCGTAGGTGAACCCGATGTCGATGCCGGCCAGATGGTCGCGCATGCCGGAATCGATGCAGTCGAAACCGGACTTCTTGGCTTTGGCCGCCAGCTTTTTGTATATTTCCTTGTTCAGGCCCGGGGCGGCGATGACCTTGGTCTGCTTGGCGTCGCACAGCGCTCCGGCGTCATCCGACAGGTCGGCCTCGCAGCCGCTTGCCAGAAGCTGGCACGCCTCTTTCTTGTCGCAGAGTTCGATGACGTACTTGAGCGCCGCGTCCTCGCTGTCGATCTCGGTTACGAAGGCCGAGACGAGCTCCGCCTTTTCCTTGAATTTTTGGCACAGTGTTTCTTTGGAAGACATGGTGCCTACCTCCTGATTTTATAGAATGGACCGCAACGGTGGTTATTGTAGAATGTTCTTTGTTTCCCGGGCGATGGCGAGCTCTTCGTTGGTCGGAATGACCCAGACCGCCACGGCGCTGTCATCGGTGGAAATCTTCAGCGGCTTCTTGGCGCGCTGGGCGTTGACCTTCTCGTCGACCTTCACGCCGAACAGGGACAGCCCTTCCAGGGACCGGCTGCGCACGATGTCGTCGTTCTCGCCGATGCCCGCAGTGAACACGATGGCGTCCACCCGGCCGAGCACGCCCATGTAGGCCGCGATGTACTTGCGGTTGCGATAGGTCTGCACGCCCAGGGCGATCTTCGCCCGTTCGTCGCCTTCCTCGATGGCCTTGTGGATGTCGCGCATGTCGTTCATGCCGCACAGCCCCTTGAGACCGGACTCCTTGTTCAGCATGGCGTCGATCTCATCGATGGTCATGCCCTTGTTCCGGGCCAGGAAAGTATGGATGGCCGGGTCCACGTCGCCGGAGCGGGTGCCCATGACCAGTCCTTCCAGCGGCGTCAGCCCCATGGTGGTGTCCACGGATTTGCCGTTCTCCACGGCCGTGATGGAGCCGCCGTTGCCCAGATGCACGGTGACCATGTTGGTTTCGGACAGCTCCTTGCCCAGGATGGCCGCCATCTCGCCGGCCACGAACTTGTGGGACGTGCCGTGGAAGCCGTAGCGGCGCACGCGGTCCTTTTCATACAGCTCATAGGGCAGGGCGTACATGTAGGCGTGGGGCGGGATGGTCTGGTGGAAGGCGGTGTCGAACACGGCCACCTGCGGCACGCCGGGGAAGAGCTCCACGGCGACCTTGATGCCCGTCAGGTTGGCGGGATTGTGCAGGGGGGCCAGCGGCACGTTGGCCTCGATGGCGTTGATGACGTCCGCGTCGATGACCGTGGATTTGTGGAAGTCCTCTCCGCCGTGGACCACGCGGTGGCCGATGGCCGTGATCTCGTCCAGGGAGCAGATGGTGTCGTCGCCGCCGCAGATGAGGTCGATGGCCAGTCTCATGGCCGCGTTGTGGTCCGGGATGGGTTGATCCAGTTCCGTGACCTTCTGCCGATCGGTGCCGGGGAAGGCCTTGTTGGTCAGTTCGCCCTTTTCCTCGCCGATGCGTTCCACCAGGCCGGAGACCATGACGGATTCGCTTTCCATGTCGAGGAGCTGGTACTTGAGGGACGAGCTGCCGGAGTTGATGACGAGTATTTTCATTTATTCACCCTTTTCCGCCTGCGCCTGGATGGCGGTGATGGCGACGGTGTTGACTATATCGGGGACGGTGCAGCCGCGGGACAGGTCGTTGACCGGCTTGTTCAGTCCCTGGAGAACCGGGCCGATGGCCACGGCATTGGCGGCGCGCTGCACGGCCTTATAGGTGTTGTTGCCCGTGTTCAGGTCCGGGAAGACGAACACGGTGGCCTGTCCGGCCACTTCGGAGTCCGGCATCTTGACCTTGGCCACCTCGGGATCGACGGCGGCGTCGTACTGGAGTGGTCCCTCGATGGGGAAGTCCAGGCCGCGCTCGGTGATGAGCTCCTTGGCGATGGCCGTTGCCTCGGTGACCTTTTCCACGTCTTCGCCCTTGCCCGAGGAACCGGTGGAGTAGCTGAGCATGGCCACCTTGGGTTCCACGCCGAAGATCCGTGCGGTCTCGGCGGCGGAGATGGCGATCTCGGCCAGCTGCCGGGCGTTGGGGTTGGGATTGACGGCGCAGTCGCCGTACACCAGGACGCGGTCCTTGAGGCACATGAGGAAGACCGACGAGACGATGGAGCTGCCGGGCTTGGTCTTCACGAATTCGAAGGCCGGGCGGATGGTCTGGGCCGTGGTCGTCACGGAGCCGGAGACCATGCCGTCGGCAAAGCCCTTGTGGACCATCATGGTGCCGAAGTAGGTGGGATCGGACATGCGGTCCCAGGCCATTTCGGCGACGATGCCCTTGTGCTTCCTGAGCTCCATGTATTCCTCGGCAAAGGAGTCGAGGAGTTCGGAGTTGGCCGGGTCGATGATGGTCGCGCCGGAGATGTCCACGCCGAGCTTGGAAGCCTTGGTGCGGATCTCCTCTTCGCGCCCGAGCAGGATGATGTCGGCCACGCCGCGGCGGAGCAGGATGTCCGTGGCCTGCAGGATGCGCTCGCCCGTGCCTTCGGGCATGACGATGCGCTGGCGGTTGCGGGACGCCTTGTCCACCAGGGAGTATTCGAACATTTTGGGCGTGACGCGGGTGGACCGTTTTTCGACCAGGCGGTCGCGCAGTTCGATCACGTCGACGTGCTGGGCGAAGCCGCCCAGGGCCGTGGCGATGCGCTGGTGGTCGTTGGCCTCGATGCGCCCGTACAGGGAGTTGAGTTCCTGCACGGTCTGGTAGGTGTGTCCCTTGGCGGCCAGCACCGGGACCGGCACGCCCGTCCAGCCCTCGATGAGCTTGTGCACGTTGGTGGACACTTCCAGCCCGCCGGTCAGCACGATGCCGGAGATGTCCGGGTACGAGCTGGACAGCCGCGAAGCCAGGGAGGACAGGATGATGTCCGAGCGGTCTCCGGGGGTGATGATCAGGGATCCGGCCTGGATGTACCCCAGGAAGTTCCCGATCTGCATGGCGGCCACCAGGTAGTTGTCCACCAGCGCCTGGAGGCCGGAGTGCCCGTAGAGCACGTCGGCGTCCAGCCAGCGGCGGACGTCGTTGATGGAGGGCTTGCCGAGTTTCTCATCTTCGGGAATGACGTAGACCGGCAGCGGGCCGTCGCTGTTTCCCGCCACGGTGTGGCCGAGGTTCTCGTCGGTCATGCCTTGCGGGGCGCGGTTGACCACGCAGGCCAGGCAGTCCACGCCCTTCTCGTCCAGGGTGTCCAAAGTGGTCTTGGTGATGTGGGCCACTTCGTCCTGGCTCTTGCCCCGGCCCGAGGTGACCACCAACATGGGCGCGCCGATATTGGCGGCGATGTCCGCGTTGAGGTCGAACTCGAAGGCCGGGTCCTTGCCCTTGAAGTCGGTGCCTTCACACAAAACGAAGTCATACTCTTCTTCAAGGGCCTTGTATTTGTTCAGTATGTTTTCAAGAACCAGGGCGTGCTGGCCGGAGTTGATGAGTTCCCGGGTCTGCTTGAGGGTGTAGGCGTAGGTATCGCCGTAGGGGATCGTCAGTTTGAAGTGATCGATCATCAGCGCGATATCATGGTCCTGCTTCCCCTCGCCGGGGTCATTGATGATGGGCCGGAATATGGCGACGTTATGCAACTCCCTGAGGAGCATCTGCATGACGCCGAGGACCACGGCGGACTTGCCGCTGCGCTCCTCGGTCGCACTCACGTACAGGTTCTTGGACATGATTGGTTCGTTCTCCTAAACGTTTACAGGCTGTCGGCGTATAGCTCGATGACGTGCCTGACTTCCTTGCGCGCCTCCTTGCGGGAGAGCATGTCCGTGATCTGGAGCATGCAGGCGGGACAGCTGGTGGCAGCCACGTCCGCGCCGGAAGCGATGATGTTGTCCGCCTTGCGGCCGCCGATCTTCTTCGACAGGTCGTAGTGGGCGATATTGAAGCTGCCGCCGCAGCCGCAGCAGGTACCCGCTTCGGTCATTTCCTTGAAGTCGCACCCGGCAGCCTTGATGACGGTCCTGGGCTGGGCGGTGACGCCGAGGGAGTTCTTGAGGTGGCAGGGGTCGTGATAGGTCACGGACCTGCCGCCGGTGATCTTTGCGGGCTCCACTTTCAGTATATCAACAAGGAACTGGCTGATGTCCATGGTTTTCCGCTCGATGACGCCGAGGTCATACTTGAGAGAGGAGTCGCCACGGTACATGCCGGGCCACAGCTCCTTGATGGTCGCGGTACAGGTTGCGCACCCGGTGACCAGGTAGTCGAACTCCCCGGCAACCAGTTTCTCCATGTTGTGCCGCACCAGCGAATCGAAGGTGTCGGTGTCGCCGCTGGACAGGGCCGGAATGCCGCAGCAGGCCTGGCCCGAGGGCATGTACACGCCCACTCCGTGGTGGGCGAGCACCTTGAGGATGGATTCGCCCACGTGGGGGAACATCTTGTCGATGACGCAGCCCACGTAGAAGCCGACCTTGATGCCGGACTTGCCGGCCGGGGTGTCCAGCTCGGGCACGATCTTGTGCAGCGGTTTCTTGGCCAGGGTCTTGAAGTGGCGGTCGCCCACGACCGGCGCATTGAACCGGGCGCAGGAGGAGCCGAGCATGTCGTTCATCGGCTTGGTGAACAATCCCTGGAAGGTGGCACCCATGGAGGTCAGGGTGTTGAACAGCTTAGGATTCTTGAGCAGGCCCCGGAAGATGGTCCGCTTGACCGGGGACAGGCCGAAGTAGCCGGTCATGATGGCCCGCGCCTTGAGGAAGATGTCCATGACGGACACCCCGGACGGGCAGTTGGACTGGCAGGTGCCGCAGAGCAGGCACCGGTTGAGCTTCTCGTTGACGCCCTCGGGGTCGGTCAGCATCTCGTGGGTCAGGCCCTCAAGCAGGGCGAGCTTGCCGCGCGTGACGTCCGCTTCCTTCCCGGACTGGGCGAAGACCGGACAGACAGCCTGGCACATGCCGCACTTCATGCAGTTGACCAACTGGTCGTCCAGCTCCTGGAACAGTTGAGCGAGCTTGTGGATATCGGCCATTTCGCTCACCTATTTTCCTATAATCTTGTCGGGGTTCAGAATGCCCTTGGGGTCGAGAACGGACTTCATGCGGCGGGCGTATTCGATGGTGCCCTTGGAAGTTTCCTGGGCCAGGTACTTGGACTTGGCCAGACCGATGCCGTGTTCGCCGGAAAGGGTCCCGCCCAATGCCAGGGCGCGGTCGAAGATCATGTCCACACCCTTTTCCACACGTTCCCACTCGGCTTTGTCGCGCTTGTCGGTCAGGATGGTGGGGTGCAGGTTGCCGTCTCCGGCGTGGCCGAAGGTGCCGATGGTCAGGTCGAGTTCCTTGGCGATTTCATCCAGGGCCTGGATCATGGCCGGAATCTTGGACCGGGGCACGGTGGCGTCTTCCAGGACACAGGTGGGCCTGAGCTTGGCCAGGGCGGGCAGGGCGTCGCGGCGGGCCTGCCAGACGGCATCGCGCTCGGCGGCGTTCTTGGCGACTTTCAACTCGGTGGCGCCGTTTTCCTTGCAGATCTTTTCGACCATGGCGGCTTCATCCTCTACCTGTGCGGGGTGTCCGTCAACCTCGATGAGCAGCAGGGCGGCCGCATCGGTGGGCAGGCCCGCGCCACGGAAGTTCTCGACCGTGCGGATGGTGAAGTTGTCCATCATCTCGAGCGTGGCGGGCACGATCTTGTTGGCGATGATGGCGGCAACGGTCTCGGAGGCGGCCTTCATGGACGGGAAGATGGCCATCATGGACTTGGCGGCTTGGACGGGCGGAATGAGTTTGAGGATGATCTTGTCGAACACGCCAAGCGTGCCCTCGGAAGCGATCATCAGGCCGGTGAGGTTGTAGCCGGTGACGCACTTGACGGTGCGGGAGCCGGACTTGATGAGTTCACCGTTGACGTCCCAGAAGTCCACGCCCATGACGTAGTCCTTGGTCACGCCGTACTTCAGGCCGCGCAGGCCGCCCGCGTTCTCGGCCACGTTGCCGCCCAGGGTGGAGACGGCCTGGCTGCCCGGGTCCGGGGGATAGAACAGGCCGCGCTTGGCGACTTCGGCGGCGAACTGGGCGGTGATCACGCCGGGTTCGACCACGGCGTACATGTCCTGTTCGTTGATTTCGAGAATCCGGTTCAGGCCGTTGGTCAGGATGACCACGCCGCCGGGATGGGGGATGGTGCCGCCGGACAGGTTGGTGCCCGCGCCGCGCACGGTCAGGGGCAGGCCGTTGTCGTTGCACAGCTTCACGCATTTGCCGAGGGCTTCGCTGGTCTCGGGGCGGACGACCAGGGCGGGCATGACGGAATCGAGCACGGCTGCATCGTAGGAGTATGCGTGACGGTCGGTCTCGCTGGTCATGACATTTTCCGCGCCGGCAACGGCTATGAAATCCTTGATGAGCTTATCGGCACTCATTTTTCGTCTCCTGAAAATATCTTGGTTCTGAATGGGAGGGGAGAAACATCTCCCCTCCCGTCATATCTATAATCCGCTGGATGGCGGAGGTCACTACTTGAGGACGATACCCCAGCCGGACCCGATGAGCACGGTGCCGATGATGGCGGCCATGATCAGGTAGTAGGTCAGAGGGATCAGCGTCTTGCGGATGATTTCACCTTCACGGTCCATCAGGCCGACAACTGCGGCGGCAGCAACGACGTTGTGGACGGTGATCATGTTGCCGGCAGCGCCACCGACGGCCTGAAGGGCGACGATGATGGACTGCGGCACGTCGATCTGGGAGGCGACACCGAACTGGAACAGGGAGAACATCATGTTGGACACGGTGTTGGAGCCTGCGATGAACGCGCCCATGGCGCCGATGACGGCGGCAAAGCCGGTCCAGATTTCGCCGACCATGCCGGCGACGCCGTTGGCCAGTTCCAGGGGCATGGAAGCCAGGCCGGATGCGTTGGTGCCGGAGTTGATGAACACGCGGACCATGGGGATGGCGAAGCCGAGTGCGAAGGAAGCCTGCAGGGTGGTCTTACCGGCCTGCTTGGCAGCGCTGGAAAGGGCCTTGAAGTCCATCCTCTGGATGAAGAAGGCGCAGATGACAGCGCACACGAAGATGAAGCCGGGCACATACAGGGGCTTGATGGTGTAGCCGATGCCGGTGCCGAACAGGTCGGTGATGGGGATGGCAACGGAGCCGAGGGCGGACTTGATGACGTCAAACTTACGGGACGCGACGAGGAAAATGGCGACCAGGACGTACGGGGACCATGCCTTGAGCAGGGTCATGTGAGCGGGAGCCTCGGCGAACTTCGGTTCCCAGGTGCCCATCCAGTGCTTGGGCCAGTTTTCGCGATCATCGAAGTCCCAAGTGGTCTTGGGGGTCAGGAAGTTGTTCTTGGCAGCGGTGACGACAATGGCCAGGCCAACGAGGCCGCCGACCAGGGACGGGAACTCAGGTCCGAGGAACTTGGCAACCAGGTAGTAGGGAACGGTGAAGGCCAGACCGGCGAGGATGCCGAAAGGCAGTGCTTCGAGGCCCTTGGCAACGGACTTTTCCTTGCCGAAGAAGCGGGTCAGGATAACGGCCAGGAAGGTCGGGATCAGGATGCCGATGAGGCCGTGAACCAGAGCGGCGGTGGCGCCGATCTCATGGATGTAGGTCATGAACTCGATGCCGTTCTTGCCGAGCAGGTCGTGGACCATCGGGTTGTCCAGACCGGTCTTGACGCCGAGCAGCACGGGCGTGCCGACAGCACCGAAGGTGACCGGGGTGGACTGGATGATCAGCGCAACGGTAACAGCGCCCATTGCCGGGAAGCCCAGCGCCATGAGCAGCGGAGCGCAGACCGCGGCGGGAGTACCGAAACCGGCAGCGCCTTCAATGAATGCGCCGAAGCACCATGCGATGATCATGGCCTGGATGCGACGGTCGGGAGTAATTCCCATGAAACCGGCGCGGATGGCCGCGATGGCGCCGCTGTTGGTGAGTGTGTTGAGCATGAGCAGCGCACCGAAGACGATCCATAAGATCGCCAAGGCGATGGCTACACCCTGAATGATGGACGCGGCGATGACCGTCCCGGCCACCTGCCAGACGAAGAATGCCAGAATGGTAACGACGACCAATGCCAGCGGCATGGCCTTTTTGGCGGGCCAGCGCAGTATTACGAGGAAAAAGAACACCGTGAGAATCGGTGCCAAAGCCATTAAAGTGTACATAGTACCCTTACCTCCTTTGCGTGAGAACCCCCAGGGAACTCACTGTTGTTGTAATATGCGCGGGGTGCGGCAGGTATGATAACCTCCACAACAACCACACCCCGCGTTGCATCCTTTATCTATCTGCCGTCGTCACACGGCTCGCCGGAGCCGGGATTTTCGGCGCTCACGCCGCAGGTCTCCGCCTCTTCGCCCTGCTCGGCCTTGCTGTAATCAGCTTCGGCCAGGTGGGTGTAGATGGCGTAGCGGTCGGCGTAATCCTTCTCGATCTTTTCACGGAACGCCTTGGAGAGTTCCGGGTGGAAACGCTCCAGCATGGCGTAGCGGTTTTCGCCGGACAGGAACTCCTGCAATGTTCCGTCGGGAGCCTTGGACTCCAGCTGGAACGGGTTCTTGTTCTGAGCGACGAGTTCGGGGTTGTAGCGGTAGAGCGGCCAGTAACCGGAGTCCACGGCCAGCTTCTGTTCGAACTGGGTCTTGCCCATGCCCTTCTTGATGCCCTGGTTGATGCACGGTGCGTAACAGATGATCAGGGAAGGACCGTCGTAGGCCTCGGCCTCCTTGAAGGCCTTGATCATCTGCTGCTTGTCCGCGCCCATGGCCACGGAGGCGACGTAGACGTAGCCGTAGGTCATGGCGATGCGGCCCAGGTCCTTCTTGCCGGTGACCTTGCCTGCGGCGGCGAACTTGGCGATGGAGCCGAGCGGGGTGGCCTTGGAGGACTGCCCGCCGGTGTTGGAGTAGACCTCGGTGTCCATGACCAGGATGTTTACGTCCTTGCCGGAGGCGATGACGTGGTCCAGGCCGCCGAAACCGATGTCGTAGGCCCAGCCGTCGCCGCCGAAGATCCAGACGGATTTCTTGGTGAACAGGTCGGCGTCCTCGGCGATGGCCTTCAGGCTGTCGTCGGCAGCGCCTTCCAGGGCGTTCTTGAGGGCAGCGCCGGTTTCGGCGGAAGCCTCTGCGTCGCCCCGTGCGGCCAGCCAGTTTTCGATGGCGGCCTTGACGTCGCCGGAGGCGGTCTCAAGGGCGGCTTCGCACTTGGCGACCAGGGTGTCGCGGCGCTTGTTCACGCCCATCTCGATGCCGAAGCCGAACTCGGCCGCGTCCTCGAACAGGGAGTTGCCCCATGCCGGACCATGGCCTTCGGCGTTGGTGCAGTAGGGGGTGGACGGTGCGGACGCGCCCCAGATGGAGGAGCAGCCCGTGGCGTTGGCGATGATCATGCGCTCGCCGAAGAGCTGGGTCAGCACCTTGACGTACGGGGTCTCGCCGCAACCGGAGCAGGCGCCGGAGAATTCCATGAGCGACTGGCGGAACTGGGAACCCTTGACGGATTCGCGCTTGAAGGCTTCCTTGAAGGACACGGTCTGCGCGAAATCCCAGTTGGGCACCTGGGCCTCGGTCTGGGTGGCGATGGGCTTCATGACCAGCGCCTTTTCCTTGGCCGGGCAGATGTCGGCGCAGTTGCCGCAGCCCAGGCAGTCCAGGGCGTCCACCTGGAGGCGGTAGTTCAGGCCCTTCACGTCCTTGCCCTTGGCGTCCAGGGTCTCGAAACCGGCGGGGGCGTTGCCCATCTCGTCGGAGTCGGCCAGGACCGGGCGCAGGGCGGAGTGCGGGCAGACGAACGCGCACTGGTTGCACTGGATGCAGTTGTCCTTGATCCATTCGGGAACCATGATGGCCACGCCGCGCTTTTCCCACTTGGCAGTGGACAGGGGCATGGTGCCGTCCTTGGTGAAGGCGGAAACGGGCAGGTCGTCGCCCTTCTGGGCCAGGACCGGGCGCATGACGTTCTTCACGTAGTCGGGCGCGTCGTCGGTGGCGGCCTCGTCGTCGGCCAGGTCGGCCCAGGAGGCGGGCACGTCGATGGCGTTGATGGCGTCGGCGGCCTTGTCCACGGCGGCACAGTTCATGTCGACGATCTTCGGGCCCTTCTTGCCGTAAGCGGCCTCGATGCCGCCCTTGAGCAGCTTGACGGCCTCCTCGAACGGGATGACGTCGGCCAGCTTGAAGAAGGCGGTCTGCATGACCATGTTGATGCGGCCTCCGAGGCCGACTTCAGCGGCGATCTTGACCGCGTCCACGGTGTAGAATTTCAGGTTTTTCTCGGCAATGGTGCGGCGCATGGCGGCGGGCAGTTCCCTGTCCATGTCGTCGGCGGCCCAGGCACAGTTCAGCACGAACGTGCCGCCTTCCTTGATGCCGTCCAGCACGTCGTAGAGGTGCACGTAGCTGGGGTTGTGGCAGGCGATGTAGTCGGCTGCGGTCACCAGGTAGGTGGACTGGATGGGCTCGTCGCCGAAGCGCAGATGGGAGATGGTGATGCCGCCGGACTTCTTGGAGTCGTAGGCGAAGTAACCCTGCGCGTACATTTCGGTGTTGTCGCCGATGATCTTGATGGCCTGCTTGTTCGCGCCCACGGTCCCGTCCGAACCGAGACCCCAGAACTTGCACTGAACGGTGCCGTGCGGGGTGGTGTCCAGGGTCTCGGCCGTGACAAGGGAGGTCTGGCTGACGTCGTCCGTGATACCCACGGTGAAGCGGGTCTGGGGGGCGGCAGACGCCATGTTATCGAACACTGCTTTGGCCATGGCCGGGGTGAATTCCTTGGAGCCCAGTCCGTAGCGGCCCGCGATGACGGCGGGACCTTCGCCCTTTTCCAGGAGGGTGGTGCAGATGTCCTGGTACAGGGGATCGCCCAGCGCGCCGGGCTCCTTGGTCCGGTCGAGCACGGTGACGGTCTTGGCCGATGCGGGCAGCACGGCCAGGAAATGCTTGGCGGAGAAGGGACGGTACAAACGGATCTTGATCAGGCCGACCTTTTCGCCCTTGGCGACCAGGTGGTTGACCACTTCCTCGATGGTCTCGCAGGAGGAACCCATGGCGATGACCACGCGCTCGGCGTCGGCTGCGCCCACGTAGTCGAACGGGGCGTATTCGCGGCCGGTGACGGCGGCGACCTTCTGCATGTACTCTTCCACGATGGCCGGGATGGCGTCGTAGTCGTTGTTGGTCGCCTCGCGGCCCTGGAAGTAGATGTCCGGGTTCTGGGCGGTGCCGCGTACATCCGGATGTTCGGGGTTCATGGATCGGGCGCGGAACTCGGCCACCTTGTCCATGTTCAGCAGGGGCTTCATGTCGTCGTAGTCGATGACCTCGACCTTCTGGATCTCGTGGGAGGTCCGGAAGCCGTCGAAGAAGGAGACGAACGGCACGGACGCCTCCACCGTGGATAGGTGGGCCACCAGGGAGAGGTCCATGACCTCCTGGACTGAGGCGGCGGCCAGCATGGCGAAGCCGGTCTGGCGGCAGGCCATGACGTCCTGGTGGTCGCCGAAGATGGACAGGGCGTGGGCCGCGATGGCGCGGGCCGAAACATGGAAGACGCAGGGCAGCAGTTCGCCCGCGATCTTGTACATGTTGGGGATCATGAGCAGGAGGCCCTGGGAGGCGGTGAAGGTGGTGGTCAGTGCGCCACCGGCCAGGGAGCCGTGGACCGCACCGGCTGCGCCGGCCTCGGACTGGAGCTGGCGGACCTCGACGGTCTGCCCGAAAATGTTCTTGCGGTTCTGCGCGGCCCATTCATCGGCGATCTCGCCCATGGTGGATGATGGGGTGATGGGGTAGATGGCGGCGGTTTCACTCATGGCGTAGGCCACCCAGGCGGCGGCGGTGTTGCCGTCCATCGTCTTCATCTTGGACATTCGGTGCTTCTCCTCTGTACGATAATTAATGTATTCATCCGCTCGCGGCGGACCGGTCTCTATGTTGAGAGCCTTCCTTTCTCAATTACCGTGCCAATGGCGAATCGTGATATTTTGATCTTGTATTTCGAGTGTTTATCTTGAGAATCTGCTTTTTGGGCGCTGGTGTGAAAATGGGTGGAAGTCTGAAAAAAAAGACTGGTCGGGTCGGCTCGACCGGGAGAATCTCCCGTTTTGAGGGGGGTTAGGGATCAATCGGAGCGGCAAACCGAAAAAGGCGAGTCCGGGAATTCGGACTCGTCTTTTCGGTGAGCAATCGGGGGGAGGCGGTTTACGGCTTTTCGGACCGTGCCCAGGCAGGGCCCAGTTCAAGGATGGCCTGATGGACGGGGCAGGATTCCACGTGCGCCCCCTTGAGATAGCCGGAGCTCATCAGGAATTCGCCCACGATCTCGCCGCCGACGAACTTGAAGTGTTTTTTGAAGAGTCCGGTCCACTCTTCCCTGGACATGGGGTGGTTGGCGTCGAGCCAGTCCTTGAAGGAGCCGAATTCCTCCTGTAGGCCGAGGATCGCCCGGGCGTTGTGGATGGCCGCGTTGACCTTGAGCTTGTTGCGGATGATGCCTGCGTCGTTCAGCAGCCGTTCCCGGTCCGCCTCGTTGAATTCGGCCACGGTCCTGATATCGAATTCGGCGTAGGCGCGGCGGAAGTTGTCCTGCTTGTTCAGGATGGTGCGCCAGCTCAGTCCGGCCTGGTTGATTTCCAGGATCAGGCGGCCGAACAGCTCGTTGTCGTCGTGGATGGGGAAGCCGTACCGGGTGTCGTGGTAGACGCGGTCCACGTCGTCTTCGGCGCGGGCGTGGCAGAAATCGCAGTAGGAAGTGAATTCGGGCATGGGGTTCCTCAGAGCGACAGGCCGTATTTCTTGAGCAGGCTGTAGAAGTGTGAGCGGGACAGCTTGGACGCTTCGAGGATGCGGGGCAGGTCGCCGTCGCACTGGCGGACCAGTTCGGACAGGTAGACCTTTTCCGCCGTGGCCTTGAACTCCCTGAGCGTGGGCAGCTCCTGCTCGAAGATGTCCTCGAAGATGTCCTGCCCGATCTTGCGCACGGGTTCGCTGTCCAGCTTCTCCAAAATCTCCGTCTCCGGGGCGGTCATCCGGGCTATCTGCGCTTTGGCGATGCGGATGCGGAATTCGCGGGGCAGGTGCATGGCGTACAGGGTCTTTTCGTCGCCCGAGGCCACCACGGCCCGCTCCAGGACGCTGAAGAGTTCGCGTACGTTGCCGGGCCAGTCGTAGGTCCCCAGGGCGGCGTGGAAATCCGAGCCGAAGGCCTTGGGGGCCATGCCGTACTGCTTGCACAACTGGCGGACGCGGAACACGGCCAGGGCACGGATGTCCTCGGGCCGCTCCATGAGCGGCGGCAGGTGGATGTGCATGGTCTTGAGCCGGAAGAGCAGGTCCTGGCGGAACTCGCCGTTACGCACCATCTCGTCCAGGTCGCGGTTGGTGGCGGCCACCAGCCTGAAATTGGAGGTCTGCTCGCGGGTGTCGCCCACCGGGCGGAAGGTCCGCTCCTGGAGCACGCGCAGAAAGGCCTTCTGCATGGACAGGGGCATCTCGCCCACCTCGTCCAGGAACAGGGTCCCGCCGTCGGCCAGCTTGACCAGCCCGATGCGGTCGGCCTGCGCCCCGGTGAACGCGCCCTTGCGGTGCCCGTACAGGGTGGATTCCAGCAGGGTCTCGGTCAGCCCGGCGCAGTCCACGACCACGAAGTTGCGCGATTTGCGTTTGGAGTTCTCGTGGATGGTCGAGGCGAACAGCTCCTTGCCCGTGCCCGTCTGTCCGGTGATCAGGACATTGGAATCGGATCGGGCCGCCTGGGACAGCAGATTGAAACTGGCCTTGATGGACGGGCTCTCGCCCACCACGCCGGCCAGGTCGAGGGTGCCTTCCTTCCGGTCCGTCTTTTCGTCGTGGTATTTCAGGGCGCGGCCCAGGGTCAGGGAGATTTCCCGCACCGAGGACGGCTTGAGCAGATAGTCCCAGACCCCGCCCCGGATGGCCAGTTCCGCGCCGTCCGGGTCGCCCTTGCCGGTCAGGATGATGACTTCGGGCGGGTCGGGCAGGGCCATGATGTCGGGCAGGATGTCCAGCCCGTTGCCGTCGGGCAGCCGGACATCGAGGAAAATGACGTCGAATTCACCGGCGCGGGCCAGCCGGAGCCCCTGGTCCAGGGTATGGGCCGCAGCGCACTCGTGGGTCAGCCTGGTGATCAGGCTTTCCATGGTTTCGCAGACTTCATGGTCGTCGTCTATTATCAGTATGCGGGCCACTGGTTCTTCCTCACCTGTTCGCAAGCACGGTGTTGATGGCTTCGGACAGGTCGTGCTTGTCATAGGGTTTGATAATGACGCTTTTGATGTTCGGCAAGTGTTCGGCCGCCGCCGCCGCGTCTTCGCGTCCGGAAACCAGGATGATGGGCAGGTCCGGTGCGGAGTGGGCCATGCGTTCGGCGAGTTGGGTGCCGCTCAGCCCCGGCATGTCGTAGTCCGTGATGACCAGGTCGAAGCCGTGGTCCCCGGCGGCCACCAGCTCCACTGCATCCTCGGGCACGCCGCTGGGCGTGACCCGGCAGCCCATGGCCTCCAGCAGGCGGGGCGTTGTCTGCAGCTGGTCCACGTCGTCCTCGACGAACAGGATGTGGGTGCCTGCCGCAGGCATGCCGTCCGGGCTGGCGGCGCAGGCGGAGGACATCTCCTCGCTCTTGGGCAGGTACACGGTGAAAACCGTGCCGCCGCCCGGGCGCGGGGTCACATGCAGCCCGCCCTTGTGGCTGTGGACGATGCCGTGCACAACCGCCAGTCCAAGGCCTGTGCCCTCGGTCTTGTCCTTGGTCGTGAAGAAGGGATCGAATATTTTGTCCAGTATGTCCGGCGGAATGCCAGGTCCGTTGTCCTCGAAGACCAGGCGAACATACTCACCCGCTTCCAGGCCGATCAGGTAGGCTTCATCGGCGGCCAGGTCGGCGTGGTCCACGCCCACCTCGATGACGCCGCCCGTGGAGCGCAGGGCGTGGAAGGCGTTGGTGCACAGGTTCAGGGCCACCTGATGAATCTGGGTCGGGTCGGCGTGCACGCAGGCGAGATCGCTTTCGATGTGGGAGCGGACCTCTATATTGCCGGGCATGGAGGATTCCATGAGGGTCAGCGCCTCGGCCACCACCGCGCCCACGTCGGTGGGCCGGAAACCCTCGGTGGAAGGGCGGCTGAAGGCGAGAATCTGCTTGACCACGCGACCGCCCCGCCGGGCCGCCTTGAGCACCCTCTTCAGGTCCTTTCCGGTCACGGAGTCCGGGTCCACGTCGCTCACGGCCAGCTCGGTGGAGTTGATGATGGACGTCAGGATGTTGTTGAAGTCATGAGCGATGCCTCCGGCAAGGGTGCCGATGGCCTCCAGCTTTTGGGATTGGAGGAGCTGCTTCTCCAGGTTGAGCTCCTTGGTCACGTTTTCCGCCGTGCTGAGTACGCCGACCACCTGGCCCGACCTGTCTGAAATGGGAACCTTGTTGACCTCGATCCAGGCCGGTTCGCCGCTGGCGTCGGTCAGCTTGCGCCGCACCTTGCGGAAGGCCTCGTTGCGGAAGATGACGGCCTGGTCGGCATCCATGGCCCAGTCCACGTATTCCGGGTCGCGCATGATCTCGCGCGAGGTCTTGCCCATGACGCCTTCCCCGTGCTCCACGCCGAAAAACTCCGCAAAGGCGCGGTTGGTGCCGAGATAGCGACCGTTCCTGTTCTTCCAGGACACGAGTTGCGGCACGGTGTCCATGAGAATCTCCTGGAAGGCCAGCTGGTCCTTGATCTTGCGTTCCACCTTGCGGCGTTCGATCATGGTCATGACCAGGAAGATCATGACCAGCAGGAGCAGGGCGAAGCTGACGATGATGGTCCAGAACAGTTCCTTCGGCAGTTCGTAGAAGGCCTTGGGGGCGTTGATGATGCGGCTGCCGTCCGGGAGCCGGTCCATGTCCAGGCCGAGACGCTTCATCACTTTGTAATCAAAGAGGTATTCTCCGGTCGTCTCCATGTAGACCGGAATGTCGTCTGCCTTCTTGCCGTCCAGCACCTCCAGGACGATGGAGGCTGTTGTCTGACCGTGCAGGAAGCCGGAGAGGAGGCGTCCGCCCACGGCTCCGTGGCCGAGGAGGAATCCCCAGGTGGTGTAGATGGGCACGCTGGAACGTTCGTAGATGGATTCCATCACCTCTTCGGCGGTCAGGAAGCGGCCGTCGATGATCTGGTAGTAGGGGATGAAGAAAAGAAAGGTGTCGGTGGGCAGATCGTGCACACGGTCGAGCACTTTGCGCAAGGACATGTCTATCCAGTAGTCCACCGTGAGCTTGTCCCGATACTGGGGGATTACGGCCTCGATCTGGTGGCGGATGGCCGTGCCCGCCGTTGAGGAGTCGCCGACCACGATCATGTGCGTCTTGTCCGGGTGCATTTTGAGGGCCACGTCCAGGGTGCGCGGCAGATCGAATTGTTCGACCACACCGGTCAGGTTGCCCTGTCCCAGGGCCTCCGGGCTGGGGTCGTTGACGCCGCAGAAGACGATAGGCACGCCCGGGAAGAGGATATCCCTGTACTGACTGGCAAAGGCGAAGGCGTCGTTGTCCGAGACGATGATGATGTCGAACCGCTCCCGACCGTACTTCTCCTTGTAGAGTCGGAGCAGCATGCCGGTGACATCTTCGTAGTTGTACCGCTTGGCGTCCATGTATTCGATCTGGAGATCGATCTTGTATTGGCTCCCGTCCAGCACCGACCGGACTCCGTCCATGATGGAGTCGGACCACTGATAGCCGTGGTGGTAGGAGTTCAGGTAGAGCACGCTCTTGCTCGGTTTCTCGGCCATGGCCAGCGAGGCGGCCAGGCAGAAAAGCAGGAGGGCGGCGATAATGAGTGCGTATCGTTTCATATTTTCATGTTGCCGGGTGTTCTGCCCCGGCTGCGTTGTTTCCCTGGCGCATGCAAGAGATGCACCCTTCCCGGAACAGCGGGGAAAGATGGCACAGCAAGTGCATTGGATGGGTTGAGCATACACGAAAGGAGATGTCCAGTCCGATATTTCGGACTGGCCGTCGAAAAAAATAACCGATCTAAAGCCATGAGTAGACCGTTTTTTATGACGGCAGGGTGACAAATAGGTAATTTGTGATTATTGTAACGTATGCAGGGAAGTACCTATTATATGCCTGTTTTGTTAACGGTTCGAAATTGCTTGTGATTCTGTAAAAGGAGCGGAGAGTGGTCAGGCATATCGTCATGTGGACGCTGAAAGAGGAGGCCGAAGGGGCCGCTGCTGCGGACAACGCAGCCGTGATGAAGGAGAAGCTCGAGGCGCTCAACGGGCGCATCGAGGGCCTCACCCGTTTGGAGGTCAGTTTCGACATCGTTGCCGCCGAGCCGGAATGCCATGTGGTCCTGTGCTCCGAGCACGCCGATGTGGAGGCCCTTAATTTTTACCAGGCCCATCCGGAGCATCAGGCGTGCGTATCCTTCGTGAAGAAGGTCGCCGCAACCCGGAAGGTACTGGATTACGTGGTCTAGGAGCTTTGGTCCGGTTTGAGGAAATGCGGGGGTGAATCCACAAGAACGCGGTTTACAGGGAAGGTACCGCGCCAAGGAGGACGCCATGTCCATGCGTTTTGATCAGGATCGAAAACGAATCATCTGCCGGTGGGAAGAACCCACCAAGATCGTGATGAACAAGAAGGAGGGGTATATCAACCGCTCCCGGATGATCACGGTCAAGGTCAACGACAACGGGAAGCTGAACAGCAAGGACCGGAGGCGGCATGCGGATCATCCCATGTTTCCGATCATCCGCCGGTTCAATCAGATGCTCAACAACATGGATTGCTACCCCGAGTGCGAGTGGGAGGCCGAGCACGTGTGTGCCATTTGCGGCACCAACCACGGCGTTCACCCCCATTTCGACTCGCATCACCAGTCCATCATCTGGCTGTGCAAGGACCACCTGACCGAGTCCCCCAAGCTTCGGGACTAGCCTCTCGGTCCATCCTCGACGGGGTCGATGAATCCCGTCCGGCGACTTGAAGAAATCAAGGCGCATCGTGGAGTATTCACGGTGCGCCTTTTTTATCAAGTCGTTCCGCCCCAGGTCCTGCTCGCAAATAACCCGTCCGGGCACGAGCCACGCGACGTGCCTCCCCCGGTGCTTACTCTTATCCGCATCCCTGTCCCTGACACGCCGATATGCGCCGTAAAACCAATAAAAAGGGGCTCCGCAAAGCGGAGCCCCTTTTTATTGGTTTTGTGCGCCGGACCTACATCATGTAGGTGGCCGTGAGGCCTGCGATCGACATGGTGATGGTGTAGGGCAGGGCCAGCATGACCATGCGGCCGTAGGAGAGCCTGATGACCGGGGCCAGGGCCGAGGTCAGCAGGAACAGGAAGGCCGCCTGTCCGTTGGGGGTGGCCACGGACGGGATGTTGGTGCCCGTGTTGATGGCGACGGCCAGCCGGTCGAAGTGGTGCATAAGTTCCGCGACCGGCTTCTGGATGATTTCGGGCAGACCGGCGATGGTTTCCGGCCTGTACAGGTGGGCGTCCGTCAGCTTGTCCATGAGGGCGGTTGCGTTTTCCACGCCCGGGATGGCTGCCAGTTCCTTGATGAAATGCATCTTGGTTTCCGAGATGTACACGGTGGCCACGAATACGTTGTCCGAGATCATCGAGAGCAGGCCGTTGGCAATGTAGTAGGCTGCCATCTGGTCATGCCCTTCAAACCGCAGCACGAACTCCATGACCGGGGCGAACAGGTGCTGGTCGTGAATGACGCCGACGATGGCGAAGAAAACCACCAGCAGGGCGGTGAAGGGCAGGGCCTCTTCGAAGGCCGGACCGAACTGGTGCTCGTCGGTGATGCCGTTGAGGGCGGTCAGCAGGATGATGACCGACAGGCCGATGATGCCGACCTCGGCCAGGTGCAGAGCCAGGGCCACGATCAGCCAGACGCCGATCAGTCCCTGAACGATCAGCTTGGCCTTTCCCGTGGTGCCGCGCTTTTCTTCCATTTCAATGGCGGTTTCCAGCAGGTGGGAGCGGATGTTGCCCGGCATCTGGGCGCCGTAGCCAAAGATGTGGAATTTTTCGACCAGGACGCAGGTCAGCAGGCCGACGACCAGGACCGGCATTGATACGGGCGCGACCTCGATGAAGAAGTCCATGAAGTGCCAACCCATTTCTGCGGCGATGAGCAGGTTCTGGGGTTCGCCCACCAGGGTGCAGACGCCGCCGAGGGCCGTGCCCACCGCGCCGTGCATCATCAGGTTGCGCAGGAAGGCGCGGAATTCCTGGAGATCGGTGCGGTTCTGGTCCTTGACGGCCTGGTCGGAACACAGGTCGTGGGTGCAGTTCATGGTCTTGCCGGAGGCGAAGCGGTGGTACACGTTGTAGAAGCCGTAGGCCACGGCGATGATGACTGCGGTGACGGTCAGGGCGTCCAGGAAGGCGGACAGGAATGCACCCGCGAAGCAGAACATCAGGGAGATGGCGATCTTGGAGTGGACCCGGGTCAGGATGCGGGTGAAGGTATACTGCAGGAAGTCCTTCATGAAGTAGATGCCCGCGACCATGAAGATCAGGAGCAGGATGACCGGGAAGTTGTTCAGGGCCTCATGGTAAACCGTATACGGTGAGGTCATGCCGAGTATGATCGCCTCGATGGCAAGCAGACCGCCTGCGGGCAGGGGGTAGCATTTGAGCGCCATGGCCAGGGTGAAGATGAACTCGCCGATCAACACCCATCCGGCGACGAAGGGGCCGACCGTGGCGACGAGAATGGGGTTGATGATGAGGAACGCGATAATACACGTCTTGTACCAACTCGGCGCATTGCCGAGGAAATTTTTGCCAAAGGCTTGGGACAGTGATTGAGCCATGATCAGTTTCTCCTCGAGTGGATGTATATGCGTTGACGGGCTGTTTACCAGTTTTAGTTGCCTATTGTCATTGTCGGGTACATGCCCGCATCCGGCCCGGCCTGGAAGGGCTGCAGGATGTTGAAGCACGCATCCTGGGTTTTCTGGGCATGCCCGCGGGTCTTGTCGGAGCCGTCGAAGTATGCGCCGTTTTCCTCACGGATGTGGTCGATGCGGTGTTTGAACGCTTCGACGAATGCCTTTCCGTCTCCCTTGAAGGTGGCGTTGCCCAGGGTGACGTCGGTGGCTTTTGCCAGTTCGTCGAGGTTCACGCACTGCGTCTCCAGGTCGGCCTGCCTGGTCACATAACCCCATACTGCCGAATTTTCAGGTATCTCAATGGGCTCTTCGGCGTCAATGATTGTGTGCGGCATGACGATGGAGTCGCGACCGATGGTGATGGGGTTTTTCTCGGTGCCGTGGACAAAGGAGTTGAAGCCCACGAACACGTTCTGGCCGTTCCGGGTCCAGATGACCTTGCCGCCGTGGGCGGTGACGTTGTTGCCTTCGAAGATCGAGTTGGCGATGTAGCAGTTTTCCTGCGCGTTGGCCCCTTTGCCGATGACGGAATTCTCGATGTGGGCGCGCTGCACGACCAGGGCGTTCTCGCCGATTTCACAGGTCCCCTTGATCACGGCGTAGGGGGAGACGTAGGCGGAGTCCGGGATGTCGATGATCGACTCCGGGGTGGCCGTGGAGTAAATGGGCACGAAGTCTTCCTTGAGGTCGTCCACGTAGTCGATGAATTTGCCCGAGAGTTTGCCGTTTTCGTCGAGCTTGACGTATTGCTCGACCACGCCTTCGGGGTAGAGATAGTTGAACTCGAACAGTCCGTTGGCCCGGAGCCAGACGCGTCCCGGCTCGATGGTGATGCGGGACAGGTCGCCCGCCTGGACGTAGGAGAAGTCGCCGATGACGCAGTTGTGCAGCACGGACAGGTCCACGGTGGAGAATGCGCCGAGATAGGCGCCCTCGGTGGTGGTGCCGTGGATGTTGGAATAGTGCATGGCCACGGTGTTCAGGATGCGGAACACCTCGGGGATCTGCGGGTTCTTGGAATGGTTGTGGATCAGGGTCTTGACCAGGTAGGAGTTGATGATCCGGATCACCTCGTCATAGAAGAGCTTGGTTTTCACTCCGTTGAACTCCACCACGTCGCCTTTCTGCTTGAGCTCGTCGCCCCGGACGTCGGACTTGTAGAGCACGGAGCGGTCCACCTGGGTCTTGCCCAGAAAGTAGGAACCGGCGAGGTTGGAGTTGACGAATTTGAAGCTGATGGGATGGTCTTCGGTCAGGGCGTAGAACGCGTAATACAGCAGGTGGCGTTCCCTGGGGATAGCGTTTTTGAGCAGGGGCCGGACGTCAATGCCCATGGGCTTGAGATTGACGTTGACCCGGGCCGCGATATGATCAAAGAGGGCTTCGAGTTTTTCCATGATGGTACCATTATAGTTGTAGTTTGGAAGGACGGCTGTCGTACAGTGCACGACAGCCGTCCTTCTGTCCAGGCTTTCAGTAGGCCGGTTCTGTGTTCCCTATGCCGTTACAGGGTAATGGGCATGCCCATGATCGGCCAGACGACCAGCACGAAGATGGCGGTCACGATCATGAGCAGCAGGGACGCCGGGATGCCCCAGCCGAAGAACTCTCCGGTGGTGAACTGGCCGGAGTCGTAGGCGATGGCGTTGGGAGCCGCGCCCACCAGCAGCAGGAAGGGCATACCGGCCACGACCAGGGATGCGTAGAGGATGACTTCCGGGGCCACGCCGAGATAGGGGGCGATGACCAGGGCCACGGGCAGCGATATGGCGATGGCCGCCACGTTCATTATGAAGTTTGTCATGATCATCACGAAGAAGGCGATGGACATGACGAAGATGAACCAGTTCGCGTCGGCGAACATGACCAGCCAGTTGACGGCCATCCATTTTGCCGCGCCGGTCTCCCAGAGGCAGAAGCCGATGGACATGGCACCGGCGAAGAGCAGGATGATGTTCCAGGGGATGTCTTCCAGGTCCTTGAGATCGAGGATCTTGAAGACGAAGAAGAGCACCGAGGAACAGAGGATGATGGCGGTCTTGTCCACGGCCTTGAGGGCGGGCACGAAAGCGCGCAGGGACATGATGCAGATGACCGAGCCGACGATGACGGCGGCCAGAATCTCGTCGCGGGTGAGCGAGCCCATTTTGGCGTTGAGTTCGCGTGCCTTTTCGCGGAGGCCGGGGATGCGTTCCTTCTCGGGTTTCAGGCAGATCATGAAGAAGGCCCACAGCAGGAAGGTCATGCCCCAGCCGATGGGGGCCATGTAGTAGGTCAGCTCGAAGAAGCCGACGTCAACATTGATGATTTCCTTGTAGAATCCCAATGCCACGGCGCCGCGGGCCGCGCCGAGCAGGGTGACGATGGAGCCCGCGCCGGCCACATAGGCCATGCCGATGAACAAGCCCTTGCCGAACTTGGTGGGCTTGTCGCCTTCACCGTACAGGGCGTAGATGGCCAGCAGCAGCGGATAGATGGTGGCGGCCACGGCGGTGTGGGCCATGATGTGCGTCAGGGCTGCCGTGACGACGAACACGCCCAGATAGATCATGGACGTCCTTTCACCCACGATGTCCAGCATCTTGTACGCCAGCCGTTTGGTCAGACCGGTCTTGGTGAAGACCAGGCCGATCATGATGGAGGCGAAGATGAACAGGACGGACGGGTCCATGAAGTCCTTGAAGGCCACCTTGGCCGGGCGGATCAGGAACATGACCTGCAGGATGCCGATCATGAGCGAGGTCACGCCGATGGGCACGACCTCGAAGACCCACCAGGTGCCGGCGAGCAGGAATACGGCGATGGCCCCCTTGCCTTCCGGGGTCAGGATGAAGTGTTCGCCGTTGGGGTCGATGGCGTCGGGCCATTGGGGACAGAAATTGACAAATGCGAAAAGGGCCACGCCGGTCAACAGGAAGACAAGGCGTTTCCAGTCGAATGCGGGTTTGGCGGTTTGTGCGGCTTCCATGGTTATCTCCTCGTGCGACTCGGGCCTAGCCGTCCAGGACGCAGGCGTTCATGCGGTTGACGATTTCGGCAAACACGTCCGACATCCTGAGGACGCCGGTGACCTTGCCGTTGTTGCGGACGATCAGGGGCTGCGGGGTGCCTATCATATACAGGTGCACGCCGTGCTCGATGTCGCTGTCTTCCTCGATGTACTGGCTCGCATCCGGGGAATGCATGGCGTCCGCCACCTTGACGTCCACGGCCTTGCCGCAGATGTTCGACAGGCTGTCGCTCCAGAGATTGAACTCCTTGAACTGATCGGCCACGAGGCGATTGGTCAGGGTGTCCGTGTCCAGGGCCTTGCCCGTGAGTTTGCGGTAGTTGGGCTCAAGCGCCAGGATCATGTCGCTCATGGTCAACACGCCCACAAAGGCCTTGTTGTCGTCCACGACCAGGATGTCCCTGTGTTTGCTGGCATTCAAGGCAGCGGCCACATCGCCGAGACAGGCGTCTTTACCGAGTGTCTCGTAGTCGGCCACCGGAATCATCAACTCTTTGACTTTCATGAAATCCTTCCTCCCAAGAAGTGTGTTTCACACGTATCTGAACGCCACTCCCCCCTTTTCAGGGGCGTGGCGCCCGTATGTCGTCAACGCTGTGGAACCCGGAAACGCCGCTCCCCAAAGCCCCCTAACCAGACGGCGGGAATGCCCTCCGTCGGGATCGGCTCTTCCGAGGGTCCGGGTTCCTATACATAGCAATTGGTTGACTGCGTCAAGACTCTTGTGTGAAAAAGAGAACAAGAGCAAAATGAAACACAATGAAACAAACTCGGCATGATGGTGTGTTTCAATGTGAAACGTTTCGAGACAAAAGAAGGCTAGTGCAGGATCTGGCCGGGAGCGAGCTTGCCCATGAGGTAGGCTTCGAGAACCGCATCGGCCGGCCCGCAGACGTCGTCGATGACGTCGATCCCCTTGCGCTTGAGGAACTCGAATATTTCCTTGTCCATCCCGGCGCAGACGATGGTCATGACGTTCTCGGATTTGACCAGCTGGTACATGGCTTCGCCCGATGGGGTGTCCAAAACCACGACCCGCTCGTGAATCTGGCCCATGACGCTTGTTTCCCTGGTCACCGAGACCACCAGGGCCTCGGAGGCCAGGTCGAAGCGGGGGGCAACCTCGTTTTCGTGGAGGGGGATGAGTATCTTTTCCATGTCGAGCCTACTCTATGCCGAAGTGTTTCATTTTGCGCCACAGGGTGGAGCGGCCCCAGCCCAGGAGTTCGGCTGCCTGCCGTTTTCTGCCGCCGGATTTGACCAGAGCTTCGAGGATCATCTTGCGTTGCACGTCTTCCCACCGTTCGGGAGGAGTGGTGCGGACCGTGCCGGGGGGTTGCTGGATTTCCGAAGGCGTGGCCACCAGGTTGCCGGGCAACCCCGGCCCCTGGAGCATGTAGCCGGGGAGATGGCGCATGCTGACGACGCCCGAGTCGCAGAAGTTGACCGCGTATTCGATGAGGTTGCGCAGTTCCCTGATGTTGCCGGGAAAGGTGTACGACTTGAGCAGGGTGTCCACGTTCTTGGAGAACCCTTTCACCGTCTTGTTGAACCGCGCCTGGAACATCTTGAGGAAGTGGTCCTGCAGAAGCAGGATGTCCTCGCCCCGCTCCCGCAGGGGGGGCAGATGGAGGCGGATGACGTTGAGACGGTAGAGCAGGTCCTGGCGGAACCGCTTCTGCCGGACCAGTTCGTCCAGGTCGTTGTTGGAGGCGGCCATGATGCGGACGTCCGTGCGCGCGCCGCGGGTGGAGCCAACCGGGTAGACCACGTGATCGTCCATGTAGGCCAGCAGTTTGGTCTGGAGATGCATGGGCAGGTCGGCCACCTCCGAGATGAACAGGGTGCCGCCGTGGGCCATGCGCAGCCGTCCGGGCTTGGGCATGTCCGCACCGGGGAAGGCGTTCTTGGCATGGCCGAAAAACTCGGACTCGAGCAGTTCCTCGGGCAGGGCGCCGCAGTTGACCTTGATGAAGGGGCCGTCCCGGTCGGACTCGTTGTGGATCTCTTCGGCCAGCATGTCCTTGCCCGTGCCGGTTTCGCCGGTAATCAGCACCGGCGAGTCGGTCTGGGCGATGGACGGGGTCATGGCGAATATCTTGCGTATCTTGGGGCTGCGCCCGACCAGCTCGCCGAGTCCGTAGGCGTGGACCGGGACCTCGTTCAGGAGGCTTTCGGAGCGGGGCTGGACGGCCTCGACCACGCCCCTGATGGACCCGTTTCCGTCGATGATCGGGGCCAGGGTCAGGTTGATGAAGATTTTTTCCCGGGACCGGTTGACGATGTTGCCTTCCACGGTCCGGGGGCTGCGCGCCTTCCAACTGGTCATGACCGGGCAGTCCTTCATGCAGAAGTCGCAGCGGAGGGCGTGCAGACAGCGCATGCCGAGCACCTTGCGCCCGTCGACACCGGTCAGGGATTCGTATTTCTTGTTCACCGCCAGCAGGACGCCGCTCTTGTCCATGATGGCCACGCCGATGGGCAGGGTGTCCAGAATGGTGAGGAGCCCTTTGGTGTCGGACAGGCTGTGCAGCAGTTGGGATGTGTCGGTAAATGGCATGGCGTTGGTTCGGATGGTTCAATCTGTTTCATCGTGAACCGTAATGAAACAATCCGGTAAAGACAAGCCCTGTCGAGCCCGTGGGGGCAATGAAAAGCCCCGGCGGACCGGGGCTTTTCATGACGCGGCGGCGGGCCGCGATTATTCGTTCATTTCATCAATGAGGATGCGCAGGTCGCCCGACAATCGCGCCAGCTCGGTGATGGCCAAGACCGACTGGTTCATGCCGTCGGCGGTTTCGAGGGCGATGCGGTTGATGTCGTCCACGGCCTGGTTGATCTCCTCGCTGGCCGCAGATTGCTGTTCGGCGGCGGTGGCGATGGACTGGACCTGGCCCGAGGTGTCGTCGGCGTAGGTGACGATGGACTCCAGGGATTCGCCGGACTTGTTTGCCAGGTCCGTAGCCTGTTCCACAGCCCGGGCAGCGGTTTCCACACTCTTGATGTTGCTGGCGGCCGCGTCCTGGATGACCTGGATGGCCGTGCCCACTTCCTTGGTGGCGTCCATGGTCTTTTCCGCCAGTTTGCGGACCTCGTCGGCGACTACGGCAAAGCCGCGTCCCGCCTCGCCCGCGCGGGCCGCCTCGATGGCGGCGTTGAGCGCCAGGAGGTTGGTCTGGTCCGCGATGTCCTCGATGACGGTCATGATCTGGCCGATGTCCGTGGTCTGGCCGCCCAACTGGCCCATGGACTGCTTGAGGGTGGATGTCAGTTCATACACTTCCTGGATGGCGGAGATGGCGTCCTTGACCACGGCTGAGCCTTCCTGTGCCTGGGTCCTGGCGTTGGCGGCCGATTCCGCCGAGCTGGCGGAGTTCCTGGCGACCTCCAGGACGGTGGCGTTCATCTCTTCCATGGCCGTGGCGGTCTGGGTGGTGCGGTCCCGCTGGGTATCCGCGCCCGCGCTGACCTGATCGGCTTGGGCGGAGAGTTGGTCCGCCGCCGAGGTCACCTGTTCGGCGATGAGCGCGGCCTCGCCCGCGATGCGCTGCATCTTGGACAACAGCTCGGAGGCCTTGGCCTCCTGCGTCTTGGCTTCGTTCATGGCCTCTTCGGCATATCCCTTGGCCTCTTCGGCTTCCGTTTGCTTCTCGGCGGCTTCGAACATCTTGGCCTTGAGTTTGTCCACCATGGTGGAGATGGCGTCCTTGACCACGCCCAGTTCGGCCGTGAAGTTTCCTTCGGGCTGTGCGTCCAGGTTGCCGTCGGCCACGTCTCCCGCAAAGGCGCGGATGCGGTTGAGGGGCCTGACGATGATCAACCGGACCAGAATCCATGCAATGACGCCCACGGCCAGCAGGACGGCGACGGTTTCAATGGCCGCGTATATCTCGGCCTTGAGGATGTCGGCCTTGGCGTTTTCCAGTGACGATATGACCTGGAACGCGCCGTGGATTTCACCTTCCTTCCAGCCTTCCTTGACGCCGCCCACCGGGTCCCGATCGCCTTTTTTGGCGCCATGGCAGTAGAGGCATTCCTTGGTCAGCCGGATGGCCCGGAAATACCGGATCTGGTGATCCTCGACGACCACCTTTTCGGTCAGGTCCTTGGCCTTGAGCTCGGCCAGGATGTCTTCCTCGAACGGGGTGGGCTTGTTGACCGGATTTCGCGGGGCCACCTTGGGCACCCGGAATGTGAAATTGAGTTCCTTGGCCTTTCGGTCCGCCATCTTGATGGCCGTTATGACGGGAATGGCTTCAAGGAGTTGCTCCCGAGATTTGATCTGGTCGAAGGGAAGGACGATGCCCATTTCGAGCTTCTTGGCCATTTCGTCCCTGGCGGCTTCGGCCATGAGGACAAGGGTTCGGCTCTGCAGGATGAGAGATTCTTCGGCATCGAGCCGGATCTGGACGACCTGATGAAAGGACAGAACAGCGGCTACGATGGCCGGTCCGAGAAGAGCCAGGGCCAGGACTTTCCATTTTAAACTGAGTTGAGAAAACATTGCGTCCCCTGTCTGTGATGGTGAAACCGACGAGCAGTCCTCGTTATCGGATTAATTATGTATCTCATTTAGAGAGTGGTGGGAATTATTTTGAGCGCCGGGAAGTGCCCGGCGGAAAGCGGTGTGTTGTCTCCGGGATCAGAATTGGAAATACAGGAATTCGCTTGGCAGGTTGGCGGACATGAGCACCAGGGCGATGGTGGCGAAAGCGGCCGTGTAGAAGGCGGCGATAACCGGGGACGGGCGGCAGACGGCGGCCCATTCGTGCGAGTCGCGGTAGAAGTGGTCCTGGATGGTGAACAGGACGATTGCGGCCAGGTAGCCGGAGAATTCCAGGCCGCCGGAAAATGCCTGGACCGCCAGTTGCCGGGCCTCGGGGCCGAAGTCGGCCATGCGCGCAAGCAGCCCGTTGGCCGTGGAAAAGTCGGGGGCGCGGAAGTAGACCCAGGCCGCGTTGACGAACAGGAAGGTCAGCAGCCAGGCCGCAGGGCGGGGCAGGCGGAATCCGCCCTGCCGGTACCAGCGATGGACGACCATGCCCGCGCCGTGCATGGCCCCCCAGGCCACGAACGTCCAGCCCGCGCCGTGCCAGATGCCGCCGATCAGGAAGGTCAGGAAAAGGTTGGCGCAGGTGGGGATCAGTCCGCCCCTGTTGCCGCCCAGCGGGAAGTACACGTAGTTGCGCAGGAATCGTCCCAGTGTGATGTGCCACCGTTGCCAGAACTCCTGGATGTTCATGGACAGGTAGGGGGAGTTGAAGTTCCACGGCAGGTCGATGTTGAACAGCTTGGCCGAGCCCAGGGCGATGTCCATGTAGCCGGAGAAGTCGTAGTAGAGCTGGAAGGTATAGGCCAGGCTGGTTTTCCAGGCGCCCCAGAAGGTCAGCGCGTCCACATCAGAGTAGCCGTCCGCCACCCACAGGCCGAGCCTGTCCGCGATGATCACCTTCTTGATCAGCCCGATGGCGATGAGCAGCAGGCCGGTGTTGACCATGGACCAGTCCGTCTTCCGGTCGGGCAGTTCCCTGAACTGGGGCATCATCTCCCTGTGGTAGACGATGGGACCGGCGATGAGCTGCGGGAAGAAGGTGACGAAGAGCAGGTAGTCCGCGAAGTCGTACCGCATCTCCCGGTCGCGGTAGGTGTCCACGAGGAAGGATATCTGCTGGAAGGTGAAGAAGCTGATGCCGATGGGCAGGATGATGTTCAGGGCCGGGGCGCTGGAGCCGAAGACGTGCATGACGTTGTCCAGCGCGAACTGGGCGTATTTGAAGTAGCCGAGCAGGCCGAGGTTGACCGTAAATCCGAGCAGGAGCAGGGGGCGCGGGTTGGCGGCTCCGGGCATGGTGCGGCCTATGAGATAGTTCACGCAGACCGAGAAGCCGATGAGCAGCAGGTATTGGGGCGCCCAGGAGCCGTAGAAGACCAGGGAGGACAGGGCCAGGAAGACGTTCATGACCCGCCCGTTGCCGAACAGCCGGAGCAGGCTGAACCCCAGGAAGACCAGCGGCAGGAAAAGGAAGAGGTACTGGATGGAGTTGAAGAGCACGGCTATTTCACCTCCGCCCGTTTGAAGGCCTCGGCCACGTACGGTTCCAGCAGGTCGGCGGCGATCCTGTTGCCCGCCGGGGACCAGTGGTCGTCGCAGACGAAGAACACGTCCTCGGCATCGAGTTTCCTGGCCGCCATCTCTTCAAGCATGTCGCAGTAGATGAAGCCGACCTCTTTCGACAGCTTGCGAAACTCTTCGCTCAGGGGGGCCGTCCTGCCGCCCTGTTTATCCCGCTCAACGAAATCGGAATGGGTGGCGATGGAAAAGACCACCAGGGGCTTGTCGCCCACTTCCTTGGCGATCTGCTCCAGGCTGTAGCGCATGATGTCCCAGTCCGCCGGGTCGAAGTCGTAATAGGCCGAGTGCTCGCGGCCCTGATTGTCGTTGTGTTCGGCCACCCAGCGGGGCTGCAGCTCGAAGTTGCGGATGCGATAGGAGCCGAGGTAGCGCATGGCCCGGTAGAAGGAGGACCACTCGCGCAGGGTGAAGTCGAAGCTTTTGAAGAAATCCGGTGATTTTTTGCGAACGTAGAGCTTGTCCTGGGAATAGAACAACTCGTAGTTCGGGTAGGTGCCGCGCAGGTATGGGCGGCGCTTCAAGGTTCCGGCCCGTCTGGTGCTGTTGTCCTGGAAGTCGTTGTGCGGGAGGACGCCGATGAGCACCACGTCGTGGTCGAACTGCTTGATCATGTACTTGTATTGCAGCCACTCCTGAATGGTTCCGAAATAGCCCGAAGTGGCGAAGTTGAGAAACTCCCGGCCCATATCCATTTCAAGATTGTCGGTCAGCCGCTCCCCGATCTCGTTGCCCCAGCCTTCGATGAAGGAGTCGCCCAGGACCACGGCCCGGGGTTTGCCGCTCAGGTTCTCCCTGGTCCTTTCCCGGTCGCGCATGCCCAGCGAGTTGGCCCGGTATTCGACCACGAAGCAGGATTTGTTGTGCAGGTAGGTGGAGTTGGGTTCGTGCCAGGTGCCGAAGTGTTCGTCCAGGTTGGCCCAGAAGTTGTTGTTTGCGTCAACGACCCGGTAGGTGGGCAGGGGAATGGACTGGTTGATGTAGCGGATATAGAACAGGCAGCCGATTTCGATGAACACGATGAAGCTGATCAGGAATATCCCGAAGTTCTTTAAATAGGTAGTGATCGGTTTCATGCGTCGTGTCGGGCGGGAACGCGCTGTCCCGCCGTGCGGTTGGTTGCTTGTGATATGGCTGCCATGCCAATGGCGCGGGCGGTCATCGGACCGGCGTCCGCAGCCGTTCGTCCGCCAGCCTTTCCAGTTGGCGCAGGGTGAACCGCGTCCGCAGGGACAGGGGCTTGAGTTGGGCCTTGATCCGCCTGCGCCAGGAGTGGAAGCGGCTGCGCTCCTTGTCCGGGAGGATGTTCGATATGGCCGACGGCGCGGGCGTGTAGCTGTTCAAGAGCGACAGGGCGGTTTGCTTGTCCTGGTTGCACAGCGCCTGGGCCAGGGGCACGAAGTTCCTGTCGAGTTTCAGCTCGGGCCTGATGAATTCCTGGGTGAAGTATTCCGGCTTCAACCCCTTGAACGTCTTGAGGGCGTAGTCCAGCCATTTGATGCCCCACTCCGCGCCTTCTTCCGGAAGCCGGGCGGCCAGCTTCTTCACGTCCCGGAAAAAGTTTTCCTGGAGAAATCTGATGACGGGCTTGATCTGCCCGGCGTCCATGAGGATATCCTTGGCCAGGAGGAAGCTCGCGAACTGGTGGTGGATGAGCGTGTCCATGGTCATGCGGTTGGGCTTGTGCTCCTGGCGGAAGAAATAGAAGAAGCTGCCGCACTGGGAGAAGGACTCGATGCGCGTCAGCACTTGGAGCATGAAGCAGTAATCCTGGCCGGACTTGTAGGGAGGGTGTTCGAGGTTGTTGTCCGTCAGCACGCTGCGCCGGATGATCCACCGCCAGGCGACCTTTGATTTCCAATACCGGGGATCGGCAAAGGTCAGGTTGGCCGCCGGGGGATGGTAGAAGTATTTCCGTGAATTGAACGTCTTGTCCGAGAAGACCACCGCGTTGCCGCAGACCGCGTCCACCTTGTCCCGCTCGGCCACCGCGAGCAGGTCGCGCACCGCGTTCCTGTCCAGGAAGTCGTCGGCGTCCAGGAACAGGACGAATTCGCCTTTTGCGTTGTCCTGGGCCATCTGACGGGCCTTGCCGTGTCCCTGGTTGGTCTGGTGGATGACACGAACGCGCCCGTCCTGCGCGGCATAGTGATCGGCGACGTCCCCTGAACCGTCCGTGGACCCGTCGTTGACCACCAGCACCTCGATGTCCGGCTCTGTCTGGTACAGGCAGGATTCGAGGCAGACGGGCAGCCACGGCTCCATGTTGTAGCAGGGAATGGCGAAGGTCATTTTCGGCATGGGGGCTGTCTACCAAAGAGTGGAAATGGTTGTAAAGGAAAGTCTGGCCGCAGGAGACCGCTTTCAGGATTGTTGAGGCGGGTTTAATCCGCTGTATTCATTGTATTTGTTTTCATAAAGACAGGGCGGCGCCGGAACAATGTCCGGGCCGCCCCGAGGTCTGGAGCCGTCAGTGACGAAGGCGGGAGCTTTTTGCCCGCGTGGCTTCCTTCATTCCTGCAGGAGCATCAGCCGCCGAACCAGCCGGGGGCGAGCACTTGCAGGGCTTTGGTGTAGTGGACCCGCAGGTCCTCAAGCTTTCCGCCGATGATCTTTTCCTGACCACCGAGGCTTGAGGGGCAGGTGTCCTGCATCTCGGCGGCAATGGCCTCGAGTTCCTTTACCGTGGATTTGATCAGGATGAGTTCGTCCCCCAGGCTGCTGCTCTTGTCCGACGCAAGGACGTCGTAGAGTCGCGCCTTCCATGTGTTCAGTTCCATTTCCAGTCCCTTGCAATAGTGGGCGACGGCCTCCTGTTTTCCCGCGTCGGTCGGGCAGCCGTCGATTCCCATGCAGCTCGGGCACGGTCCGGGGTAATCCATGTTGGGCATAGTGTTCTCCGTGTGGTTGAAGGTTGTCACTATGCCCGTGATACCCCAACCCATCGGTGCGGGGTGTTATTTTTTTCTTTTCATGGGGAAAAGACGGGACCGGGCTCACGGCATAAGGAAAAAGCCCCCATCCTGTCGGATGAGGGCTTGTTTCATTCTGGTGCCGAAGAGAAGACTCGAACTTCCACGGTCGTGAAACCACATGGTCCTGAACCATGCGTGTCTACCAATTCCACCACTTCGGCACGTTCAGCGAGAAAGAGTTATATAGAGGCCCATGGTCATTGGCAAGTGTTTTTTCTCATTATTTTGACATTCTTTGGACAGGTCGGCTGACGGGGGGCTAATTGCTTGAAATTTTCTAGAAATAACAATAAGTTGTTTGAGTCAATTCGGAGGGGGACATGGAAAATTTTTTATTGTTGATCGTCTGTATGCTGTTGGGTATCGGACTGAGGATTACCGGTATTGTCGGTGAAAATGGTCCGATGACCATCAATGCGGTCATCATCCATATGTCCCTGCCTGCCCTGGCGATTCTCTACGCCCATGAATTGCCCCTCGGGGTGGCGCTGATTCTGCCTGCGGCCATGGCCTGGATCGTCTTCGGCCTGGGCTACCTTCTGTTCTTCCATGTGCTCAAGGGGATGAAGGGCATGGACCGCAAGACGCAGGTCTGCCTGGCCCTGACCGCCGGGCTGGGCAACACCTCCTTTGTTGGCCTGCCCATGATCGAGACCTTTTTCGGTCCCGAGTACCTGGGCGTGGGCATGCTCTGCGACACGGCCGGGACGTTCATGGCCCTGTCCATCCCCGGCATCATCCTGGCCGCCGGGGTTTCCGGCGAGAAGATCAGCGGGGCGGCCCTGGCCAGGAAGGTGCTGCTGTTCCCGCCGCTGTTGTCCATCGTGCTCGGGTTCGCCCTGCAGCCCGTGGCCTATCCCCCGTGGCTCGTCTCCATTCTGGAGCGCATGGGCGGGACCCTCAGCCCGCTGGCCCTGTTGTCCGTGGGGCTGACCCTGCGCTTCGGGGCCATCCGCGGGCACGCCAGGGAACTGCTGGTCGGGCTGGGCTACAAGATCGTCCTGGCCCCGCTCATCATCTTCATCCTTTATATATATGTCCTGGACGCCACGGACCTCGTGGCCAAGGTCACGGTCTTCGAGTCCGCCATGGCCCCCATGATCACCGGGGGCATCATCGCCATGACCTACGGGGCGCGTCCCTCCCTGGCCGCTTCCATGCTCGGGGTGGGCATCCCCCTGTCCTTCCTGACCTTGCCCTTGTGGTACATGCTGCTCATGGCCGTCTAGCCCGGATGAAGCGAAAAAGCGCGCCCGCATTCATGCAGGCGCGCTTTTTTTGTTTCGGGATGACTAGAACCGTTCGAAGTCCTTGTCGGCCGGTTCGTCCATGTCCATGTCGAAGCCTTCGGGCTCCCGGGCCTGCCGCGCGGGCGGCAGTTGCGCGGGCGACGATGCGGGCCGGGCCGTCTTGCGAACCATGGAGCGGGACGCGGCGGCGAAATAGTCCTGTCCGCCGATGTCGAAGAAGCGCATGCCCTCCTGAAGTTGTCCCGCCTGCTGGGTGAATTCCTTGGCCGTGGCCGCCAGTTCCTCCGAGGCTCCGGCGTTCTGCTGGATGACGGAATCCAGTTCCTGGATGGCCTTGTTGATCTCGTTGGCGCCTGCATCCTGTTCGATGCTCGCCCTGGATATCTCCTGCACCAGGTCGGCGGTCTTGCGGATATCCGGCACCATCTTGGTGAGCATGGCTCCGGCCTCGTCCGCCTTGGCCAGGGTGCTGGTCGAGAGTTCGCCGATTTCGGCTGCGGCCGTTCCGCTTCGCTCCGCCAGCTTGCGGACCTCGGCGGCGACCACTGCGAACCCCTTGCCCGCCTCACCGGCCCTGGCCGCCTCGATGGCCGCGTTCAGGGCGAGCAGGTTGGTCTGCCTGGCGATATCTTCGATGATGGAGATTCGTTCGGCGATGTGCTTGATGGAAGCCACAGCCTCCATGACCGTTTCGCCGCCCTTCTGGGCGTCCTGGGCGGTCTGGCTCGCCATGCGTTCCGTCTCGCGGGAGTTTTCCGTGTTGCGGCTGATCTGGCTGATCATCTGCTCCATGGATGAGGAGACTTCCTCCACCGAGGCCGCCTGGCGGTTCGCGCCGTCGGCCAGGGATTGGGCCGAGGCGGTCACTTCCGTGCTGCCCAGGGCCACATTCCCCGCTCCGGCCTTGGCCTGGCCTACGATGGCGCGCAGCCGCGAGACCATGGTGCCGAGGGCCGTGGTCAACAAACCCGGCTCATCCTTGTATTCCGACGTGATGTCCTTGGTCAGGTCGCCGTCGGCCACCTGGTGCGCCAGTTCAACGGCCTCGTTGAGCGGCTGGACGATGGATCGGACCAGGAACAGGCAGATGGGCAGGACGATCAGGATGAAAACGCCCGCCACCGTGCCGCCGATGGTCCAGGCGTAGGTCGAGACCAGGCTGTCCATGTCGGCAACGATGGCCGCTTTCTCATTGGCCACATTGTCCAGGTAGACGCCGGTGCCGATCCACATGTCCGTGCCAGGGATGAGCATGGCGTAGGAGAGCTTGGGCTGGTCGCCTTTTTCCGGCTTGGGCCAGATGTATTCGAGGAAGCCGCCGCCGTTGTGGGCCAGCTTGTTCAGTTCCTGGACCAGCATGACGCCGTTGGGGTCCTTGAGATGGCCGAGGTCCTTGCCCTGGAGGGCCTTGTTGGGCGGCAGGGCCACACAGATGGTCTTGTTGTAAACGAAGAAATAGCCGGACTTGTCGTCTTCAAAGCGGATTTCGTCCACCAGGTTGCGGATGATCCCGATCTTGCCGTCGAGTTCCGGGACGTCGGCGATGGCCGACCCGATACTGACGGCCATGGACTGGGTGGCGACGAGAAGTTTGCGTTTCTCGCCGGTGATCATGGCTTGCGTCGATTCCTCGACGCCTATTTCCTTGACCTTTTCTATGCCGTTGAGAAAGGCGTAGGAAAAACCGATGATAAAAAGGACAATGCCGCAAATAAGGGCAAGGATTCGTGTCTTGATGGTGATTCTTCTGAGCATTCGGGCCTCCAATGCTGATGACTTTTGTCGTTTTCTAGCATGGCCCGGGAAGAGAAAACCATTATTCTTGTGCGAAAATAAACGGTCCCGACATTATTTGTCGAAAGCGGGATCGGAGCAGGCGCCGGTGTCCTGTACGTAGACCGGTTCCTCGACCTGGATCAGGTCGTTGAAGGTCGTGAGCCGAATGTGCGAGGCCTCGCTCAGGCACTCGCCCTTGTGCAGCAGCACGGTCCCGTCTTTGGTGACCATGTCCTGCGTCATGGTCATGCCGGGTTTCAGGTCGGCTACGGGAATTCCCGCGCCCTGGGGAGCGGAGGCGGCGAGCCCGCTGCGGCTCAAGGCCTCGACAACGGCGGGATCGTATACCTCGGGCCGTTTGCGCATGTGGAGCAGCGCTTTTTCCTGGCTGGCCCCGTTGAGCAGCATCTGGTCCATGTCCTGGCACACCTTGAGAATGCGGGCGCCCATCGGCGGATTTTGTGAGCAGGGGGTGTTCTGGAGATGGAGAATCTCGGCCATTTTCGCCATGCGCGGGACATTCTCCAGCAGCCGGTTGGCGATGCCGGGATGGGTGCGGAAGGTCTGCATGTCCTGTTTGGTGATGCCGGCACCCGTCTCCATTTTTCTGAGCAGCGTCCTGGGCAGCCCGACGCAGCCGACGTTGGCGAGCATGATGACCATGTCCATGAACTGGGGCGAAAGGGCCTTGAGGTTGCGGTTGATCTGCTGGGCCCTGGCGCGGATGCGTTTGCTGCGGGTCACGGCCTCCGGATGCGTCATTTTCATGATGTCCACAAGCATCTTGACGCCACCGACAAGGGTGCCCTTCATGGACTCGTTTTCGACTTTTTCACGCCTATGGCGGCCTATGGCGTCGGTGACCGCCTTTCGGAGTTCCTCGGCCTTGCACGGTTTGGGCAGGAGCCAGGATATGGCGGCGGAGTTGACGAGCTGCATGGCCTGCTCGAAATCAGGGGTGGCGGTGACGGCGATGCGCCTGATCTTCGGGTGGTTTTTCCTTACTGCGGCCAGAAATGCGCGGCCGTCCCGGCCCGCCAGGACCATGTCGGCGATGACCACCGAATAATCGTGTTTGCCGCCCAGCGCCTTGAGGGCCTTTTCGCCGCTGTCCGTCAGGCTGAGAACCACGGCACCGCCCAGTGCGCCCTTTGCGGATTTGGCAAAATTCTTGTCCTTGGTGACAAGCATGATTTTCGGAAGCGCCATGGTGATTCCCCGTACCTATATGCCCGAAACGGCGATGTCGCCCTTTTCCGGGTCCCAATGGATTTTCGATGCCTGCACGGCCTTTTTGAGCTTCAGGGTCTTGTTGCCGATCCTGACCGTGGTGCCTGCGTGGGCCGTTTTCCTGGCCGTGATGCCGATTCGGGCCAGTTCCTTGCCCCGGGCGATGAGGCGCTGTTTCTTTTCCTCTTCGATCCCACGAATCTTGGCCAGCAGCAGGGCCTTGGCCTTGAAGAGCTCCGCCAGGATGGCCCGGTCTTCCTTGGGGGCCGAGAGCAGGGCCGCCGCCGCGTCGTCCGCCCCGATGAACTTTTTCAGTTCCTCGACCCTCTTCTGGAGTTTGTGCGTTCTATCGTCGATGTCCTGGTCTTCGCCGCCGGGCAGGGCCAGGGTGACCTTCGTGGTCGAGCCCACGTCGGTGCCCACCTCGGCCACGTCCATACCGCCGCAGACGTAAACGCCGCCGTTGGCCAACCCCTTGTCGGACCCCGATATGACGCGGCCCGTGGCGATGATGTCGCAGTTGACGAAGTCCACTTCGGCCACCACGTCGCCGCCGGCCCGGATGGTGGCGTTGCGGAAAAATTTGGCGCTGACGGTGCCGCCCGCTTCAATGAGGCCGCCCTCGTCCATGAGCACGCCGCCGCCTACCGTGACGTCATTCCCGGCCCGAAGGGTGGCGTTTTCCACCACTTCCTCCACCACAAGGTTGTCCTGGGCCGTGACTTCCGCGCCCGTGGTGACCGTTCCCTTGATGAGGATGGAGCCTTTGTCAACGTGCACGTTGCCCGAGGCAAGGTCCACGTCCGAGTTGATTTCCAGGATGTCGGAGACGGAGAGGGTGTCGTCCTTGTGTACGATCATGCCCGCCATGGTGGCCGTGAACACCTGGGTGACCCCGTCGCCGCCTGCGGAAGTGACGCCGGTCCCGGCCTTGAGAGCCAGGGGCTTGCCGTCCTTGGCGGGCAGTTCGTTCCCCAGGACGTCGAAGCCCGACTTGCCCGGGGTCGGCGGGGTCAGGGAGGCGACGTGTTCGCCTTCGGCCACACAGGCCATGCCGCCCCGTTCGCGGAAATTGATGCTGCCGTCCTTCTGACGGGTGCCGATGTCGTCCCCGCTCTGGAAGCTGAGCTTGACCTGGCCGTCCCGGCCGTTCAACGGCTCCACGCCGTGTGCGATGACCACTTCCATGACCGGGTTTCCGGTCTTTTTGGCCTCGGCCACGGCGGCGTCCAGGGCGTCATTGTCGATGCCTCGGCAACCTTCGGGCAGCCAGTCGCGGTATTTGTCGTCGGAAATGGGGTCCCCGAAGCAGTCCGTGGGGTAAAAGTCCATGGTCATGGTCATCCCGTCTTCGGACACGGTCCATAGCGGGATGACGTTCAGGCCGTCCTGGTCGGCCTGGACAAGGCCCACCGTGTCGGCGGTCACAGTGGCTGCATCGGGATTGCAGATGAGGTGTGAACTCGGGTAGGGCATTTCATCGCCCATGCCCGGAGACAGTTCCGGCGGCAGACCGGCCTCATTGAGTTCGGCAAAGGGTTTGCCGGGTATGACCGGGAGAGTGAAGTCGCCCAGAGGGGTGATGCTGCCTTCGGTCAGCGGGCAGCGTGTTTCGTCAGCAGCCATTGTTTCGTCTCCTTGGCGCCAGGGACGCCGGCACCGGAAAGTCGAATTTATCCGAAGCGTGGCAGATATCAAAATTTTGGTCAATGATATTCGCGTATTCTCCTCAGCCTGTTTGGAAAAGGTGCCGATATTCCGGGCAACAAAACAGGGTCTTCGGCTGTTTCTTCCGCTGAGGTTTCCTGATATCATCCCTCGGGTATGCGAATTGAAAATTATCGACATCTTGAGAAATATCTGGATGGGCTCGGCCTGTTCCACATGGATTTGACCCTCGACAGAATGGAGCGCTTTTGGGAGTCCTCGGGCATGCCGGACCTGCCGGTTGTCCATGTGGTAGGCACCAACGGCAAGGGCTCCACCGCCGCGTTTTTCGCCTCCCTGGCCCGCGCCCACGGGCTCAAGGTGGGCGTGTTCACATCGCCCCACTTTCTGACCATGCGCGAGCGGGTGCAGATCAACCGGGCCATGCTTTCCCAAGCCCGATGGGTCGAACTGGCGAATGCCATCCTGTCCGCCCCCGCAGGGGCGGAGTTGACCTATTTCGAGTTCCAGACCTGCCTGGCCATGCTCGCCTTCCGGCAGGAGCGGGTGGACGTGGCCGTCATGGAAGCCGGGCTCGGCGGCCGATTCGACGCCACCAATGTCTTTGCGCCGGAGCTGGTTCTGTATACGCCCATCGGCATGGATCACGAAAAGGTCCTCGGCGACACCCTGGCCGCCATCGCCCGCGACAAGGCCGGGGCCCTGCGAGCAGGGAGCTGCGGCGTGACGGGCCCCCAGGACCCGGACGCGCTTCTGGAGCTGGAGAACAGGGCCGAAGCCGTGGGAGCCCGTCTCATGTATGCCGTGGACATGGCCGAGCCGGTTGCGGCGCGGCGTTTGGGAATTCCGGGCATCCATCAGACGGTCAACGCCCGGCTCGCGTTGGCCGGATGGCGCTGGTTCGCTGCCGGGCACGACCTGAAGAGTGAGACCGACAAGGAGATATTCGGCCTGGAAACCGCCTTTCTGCCCGGGCGGTTCCAGCGCGTCGACGTGGACGGGCGCGAGGTCATCCTGGACGGGGCGCACAACCCCCACGCCCTCGCCGCGCTCAAGGCCGCCCTGGCGGCGTCGGGCTCGGAGCCTGGATGCGTGATCTTTTCCTGCATGGAGGACAAGGACCTCGATGCCATGGTGCCGATGGTCCGGGACCTGACGCCGGGTCCGGTCCTGGCGGTGCCCATGGCCTATGACCGCGCCTGCCGCACCGAACGGCTGGCAGAAACATTTGGTGAGAAGGCTGTTGTGCTGGATTCCCTCGAAGCGGCCTTGGCCGAAGGGTCGAAATATTCCTCGCCGACACTCATCTGCGGGTCCTTGTATTTGCTTGCGGACTTCTATACCCTGTATCCGCACTTTCTCACCGCATAACACAGGGAAGATCATGAGTACGTTGTTCAGGCACCTGCCCTCCGTGGACTCCGCTCTGTCCGCGCTTGAATCGGTCAAGGACATGCAATCCTTGCCGAGGCCCTTGATCAAGCAATTGGTCAACGAATTTTTCGACATATGCCGCGAGGAGATCCGGTCCGGCGTCGTCGCCGAGCCGGACGAGCTCAAGCTGGAAGCCTTGCTGCCCCGGCTGGCGGCCTTTGCCAGGGTCGGGGCCCGCCCTCATTTCAGGCGGGTGCTCAACGGCACCGGCGTGGTCATTCATACCAACTTGGGCCGTTCGCTGCTGTCCAAGTCCGCCATCGAGGCCGTGGCCGAGGCGTGCGGCCATTACTCCAACTGCGAGTTCGACCTGTCCACCGGGCAGCGGGGCAGCCGCTATTCCCATGTGGAGAAAATCCTCTGCGACATCACCGGGGCCGAGGCGGCCATGGTCGTCAACAACAATGCCGCCGCCGTGTTCATTATGCTGGAGACCCTGGCGCGGGGCAGGGAAGTCATCGTGTCGCGCGGGCAGCTCGTCGAGATCGGCGGTTCGTTCCGCATCCCGGACGTCATGACCAAGTCCGGCGCGGTGCTGCGCGAGGTCGGGGCCACCAACCGGACCCATGTGCACGACTACGAGAACGCCATAGGCGACGAAACGGGCGCGCTCATGCGGGTCCACACCTCCAATTTCCGGGTCGTCGGCTTTACCAAGGAAGTCAGCCTGGCCGAGATGCGTGCGCTGGGCGACAGGTACAACCTGCCGGTCATCGAGGACCTTGGCAGCGGCTCCCTGTATGCCCTGGAAGGGGAGGGGCTGCTCGGCGAACCCACGGTCCAGCAGGTGGTGGCCCAGGGAGCGGATGTGGTATCCTTTTCCGGGGACAAGGTCCTCGGAGGCCCCCAGGCGGGCATCATCGTGGGCCGCAGGGAATACATCGACCGCATCAAGAAGAATCCGGTCAACCGGGCCATGCGCATCGACAAGATGACCCTGGCCGCCCTGGAGGCGACCCTGCGGTCGTACCTCGACATGGACGAGGCCCGGCGGCAGGTGCCCACGCTCAAGATGATCACCGCCTCCGAGGAGGCGCTCAAGTCCAAGGCCCGCCGTCTGGCCGAGGTTATCCGCAAGCGGCTGGGCAAAAAGGCCAGAGTGACCATGCGCAAGGGCATGTCCCGCGTTGGCGGCGGTGCCTTCCCCGAATACGACCTGCCCACCACCGTGGTGGCCCTGGCCGTGAAGAACATTTCTGCGGGCGAGCTTCGGGAGGCCCTCCTGAAGACCGACCCGCCGCTGGTGGCGCGCATCGAGGACGAGGAATTCCTCCTGGACCCGCGCACCCTGGATTCCACGGAACTCAAACTGGTGGCGGATGCCCTGGAACAGGCCGTGTCCGCGTCGGCCTCATAAACAAGGAAGACATATGAGCAAGAAATCCGATCTCGAATATGATCCCAAGACCGCGTGGGAGGTGTACGGTTCCAAGAAACACCTCAAGGCCATGGACAGGATGGCCGCCGATTACGTGAAGTTCCTGAGTCGGTGCAAGACCGAGCGGCTGGTCATGGACTACGTCCGCGAGCGCGTGGAAAAGGCGGGCTTCGTGGACGACCTCAAGGCTCCGCAGGCCTACCGGTTCAACCGCAACAAGACCTGTTTCCTGGCCCGCAAGGGCAAGCGCCCGCTGTCCGAGGGGTTCCGCCTGGTCGGGGCCCACGCCGACTGCCCGCGCCTGGACTTCAAGCAGCGTCCGCTCTACGAGGATTTGGACATCTGCCTGGCCAAGACCCACTATTACGGCGGCATCCGCAAGTACCAGTGGCTGACCATCCCGCTGGCCCTGCACGGCACGGTGGTCAAGAAATCCGGCGAGGTGGTCACGGTCTGCATCGGCGAGGACCCGGCGGACCCGGTTTTCACCATCACCGACCTGCTGCCCCATCTGGCGTACAAGGAAGTGGTCAAGAAGGTGCAGGACGCCTTCGAGGCGGAGAAGCTGAACGTCATACTGGGCCAGTCCCCGGCCCCGAACGGCAAGGACGAGGACGAGGCCAAGGAGCCGGTCAAGCAACGGGTGCTGCAAATCCTGAACAAGCGGTACGGCATCGACGAGCGTGATTTCTTCAGCGCCGAGATGCAGGCGGTCCCGGCCGGTCCGGCCCGGTATGTGGGGCTGGACCAGGCCCTCATCGGCGGCTACGGCCAGGACGACCGTTCCAGCGTGTTCTGCGGTCTGGAGGCCCTGCTGGCCGAGCCCGAGCCCGAGTTCTCTCAGATCGTGCTGTTCTGGGACAAGGAGGAGATCGGCTCCGACGGCGCAACGGGTGCCAAGTCCTATTTCTTCGAGTACTGCATGGAGGAGCTGGTGGAGGCCTGGGAACCCGGCGCGCGGCTGTCCACGGTGTTCATGAACGGTTCGGCTTTGTCCGCCGACGTGTCCGCAGCCATGGACCCGGACCACAAGGACGTCTACGAGCCCCTCAACGCGGCCCGTCTCGGCTACGGCCCGTGCTTCAACAAGTTCACCGGCCATCGCGGCAAGGTGGGGGCCAACGACGCCCACCCCGACTACATAGGCTGGCTGCGCCGCATCCTCGACGACGCAGGCATCCCCTGGCACATGTCCGAGTTGGGCAAGGTGGACGTGGGCGGCGGCGGTACGGTGGCCAAGTTTCTGGCCGTGTACGGCATGGACGTCATCGACGTGGGCGTGCCCGTTCTGTCCATGCACTCGCCCTTCGAGATAGCCAGCAAGGCGGACATCTACGCCTGCACCCTGGCTTTCCGCGAATTCCTGAAGCGGTAGGGCGGGGCTTCATCCGCAAGACAAAAGGGCCGGGGAGAGATTCCCCGGCCCTTTTCATTGCTCATTCGGTTATTTGTAGAGAGCCTGCAGTCCCGCTTCGGTCAGGAGCTCGTCCTTGACCGGGAAACCGGCGAGTTTGGCTTCCTTCATCCAATGCAGGGCGGAGGGGATGTCCTTGGGGACGCCGAGGCCGCCTGCGTACAGGTTGCCGAGATAATACATGGCCACGTCGTGTCCGTTTACGGCGGCCGCTTTGATCAAACCGGCACCCTTGGCCGGATCCTGCGGCACGCCGTCGCCATAGACGTAAAAAAGGCCGAGCATGAGTTGGGATTCCTGGTGTTCCAGCGCTGCCGCCTGTTCGAGCAGCGAGGCCGCCTTGGCGTAATCCTGTTCAACTCCCTTGCCTTCCACATACATGTTGGCCAGGTGGTACATGGCATCGGCGTTGCCTTCGACAATGGCCTCCTCGAACTTCATCTTGGCCGTGGCGTAGTCCTTTTCCAGGTACGCCGTCCTTCCCTGCTTTTCTATCATGCCGCTCATGCAACCGGCAGCAAGAACCGCAACTGCGGACAGGAGCAGAACGTATTTCATGAAATGTATTTTCATGGTCTCATCCTTTTTGCTTGATTCAGGTTATGCCGTCCACGGCCTAGTAGCCGCCGCCACCGCCACCTTCGGCAGCCGATTGTGCTTCCTCGGCCTTGTCATTGTCCCGCTCGGCGCTTTTCTGGCCGCTCTGCTGCAGTGAGAGAGTGTGCAGGTCCTGATAGTCGGGTTTGCCTGTGCCGAGTTCGTCCTTTGTCCGGTTGATGTTGGCGCTGAAGGCATCCACCTTGCGGGTCATGTCGTCCACGTCCTCGTTTTTCGCACCGGGCTCGCCCTGGGTGGTCTGCGGGGCCGCCTTGATGACGGCACGCGCTTCTTCCGGGGAAACAGGTTCCGGTGCGGAGACGCTGCCGGTCGTCGGGTCCACCGAGACCGCGTGCATGGGACGGCTGATCTCCTGCGGGCCGACGCTCATGGTGTGACCGGCGGACAGATCGAGGTTGCCGACCCGTTCCAGCGAGGGCGTGACGGTGGCGTACACCTCGGTGCCCCGGATGCCGATGGTCGTGGTCGGCGTCTCAAGGGCGAATCCGTCGGGATTCTGTTTGACGATCTGGCCGGTCACATAGCGGAACGTGCCTTCGCCCATCTTGAAAAGCAGTTTTGAGGCCGTTTGTTTCCCGGAATAGATAAATTCATCCAGTGAAATGCGGGCGCTTGATCCCTGGGAAAAGACGGAATCGTCCTTGAAGACGATCTCGACGCTGCTCTTGGTGCTCGTGACGATCACGTCTTTGGGGATGACCTGTTTTTTCAGGTCCAGTTCGCGGACGGTGCCGTCGGGCTGCTCCGCCTTGACGGTGCCGACCATATAGACGACTTCGCCAATGGCATTCGGCAGGTTCTCCGGCGGTTCGGCACCGAAGACGGTAAGTGGGGCAAGGCATATCAGTAATGCCACCGCCACTGCGAGGCGTGCGGTTCTTTTTGGTTTCATCATGGGCTATCCCCCTCTCCTTATTTGATGTGTCCAATCTTTATCTACGTTAACATAATTATAGGCGGGGTCAATAATGTTGAGCGTGGGGGGAGAAAATTGTGTCCTGCCGGAGAATGATACCTGCGCCTTGTTGTCCGGTCCGTTTTTCTCTACCATGTGGCCTTCCTGGAAATTTGAATCGAACCACAAGGAATTGAGGATATATCATGCCCGTCATCATGGGGACCGCCGGACATATCGACCACGGCAAGACCACGCTCATCAAGGCGCTCACCGGCATCGACTGCGACCGCCTTTCCGAGGAGAAGAAGCGGGGCATCACCATCGAGCTCGGCTTCGCCTTTCTCGACCTCGGGGAGGGCGACCGGCTGGGCATCGTGGATGTCCCGGGTCATGAAAAATTCGTCAAGAACATGGTGGCCGGGGCCGCTGGGGTGGATTTCGTCATCCTGGTCATCGCCGCGGACGAGGGGATCATGCCCCAGACCCGCGAACACCTGGAAATCTGCCAGTTGCTCGGCGTGACCACCGGGCTGGTGGCCCTGACCAAGACCGACATGGTGGACGCGGAGTGGCTGGAGATGGTGGAGGATGAGGTGGCGTCCTATCTGGAGCCCACCTTCCTCTCCGGTGCCCCGGTCATTCCGGTGTCGGCCCACACCGGAGCGGGCCTGGAGGAACTCAAGGACGCCCTCAGGACGCTGATCTCCGAATTTTCCCCCAGGCGCCGGTCCGATCTCTTCCGGCTGCCCGTGGACCGGGTGTTCACCATGAAGGGCCACGGCACCGTGGTCACCGGGACCATGGTCTCCGGCTCCATCTCCGTGGGCGACGACGTGACCCTGTATCCCGGCGGGGTCGGGTCCAAGGTGCGCGGGCTGCAATCCCACGGCGAGACCGTGGACACGGCCCAGGCAGGGCGGCGGACCGCCGTGAACCTGGCCGGGCTGGAAGTGGACGATATCCGGCGCGGCGACGTGCTGGCCCGGCCCGGAACACTGTTCCCCACGAACGTCTGGGACATCGAGCTGACCGTGCTCGAATCCTCGCACCTGCCCCTCAAGCATCGCAAGGAAATCCATTTTCATCACGGCGCGCGCGAAGTGCTGGCCCGCATCCATCTCCTCGACCGGGACGAACTCAAGCCGGGCGAGACCGCCATCTGCCAGGCCCGGTTCACCGAGCCCCTGGCCGGGGTGTACGATGACCGCATCGTGCTCCGGTCCTTCTCGCCGCTGCGGGCGTTTGCCGGAGGCAGGATCGTCGGCCCGGTGGGGCACAAGGTCAAACGGTTTTCGGACAGGGTGGAGCAGATGAAGCTCCTGGCCGACGACCGGCCGGAGGTCGTGGCCGCCACCCAGCTGGAACTGGCCGGGCCGGACGGCGTTGATTTCGCCGAACTGCTGACCATGACCAACCTGGAGTCCAAGGGGCTGGAAAAGACCCTGGGCGTGCTCGGCGGCCAGCAGAAGGCGGTGCTCTTCGACAAGGAGACCCGGCGTTATGCGGGCGGCGAGCTCGTGGAGTCCCTGGCCGACGGCCTGCTGGAGTTTCTGGCCGATTTCCACCGCAAGGATTCCATGAAGCCCGGCGTGCAGCGGGGCGAACTGGCCTCGTCGTGGGGACGCGGACTGCCGCCCAAGCTCTTCCATCATGTCCTGGAAAAGCTGCTCAAAAAGGGCGACGTGGTGGCCGAGCAGGAAGTGATCAAGCTCAAGGACCACAAGGTCTCCCTGGCCTCGGACCAGGAAAAGGTGCGCGAGATCATTCAGGCCGCGTACCGGGAGGGCGGAACCACGCCTCCCAACCTCAAGGACGTGCTCGCGTCGCTGGGCATGGACTTCAAGGCCGCGTCCGGCGTGTTCCGGGTGTTGCAGGACCAGGGCGAGATCGTGCGCGTGTCCGGCGACATGTATTACCAGTGTGCGGCCCTGGACGGGATCAAGCAGAAGGTGCTGGCCTTTTTCGAGGAAAAGGAGGAGATGTCGGCACCCGACTTCAAGGATCTGACGGGGTTGTCGCGCAAGTATCTCATTCCGGTTCTGGAATATTTCGACAAGGAGAAGCTCACGGTCCGCGTGGGCGACGTCCGCCGTCTCCGCAAACGGTCTTGACACGGCGGAACACTCCCTTTAGGCCTTACCCATGGATGTTCGTCACCGCTATGCATGGACGGTTGTTCTGTCCCTCTTCCTGTTGTCCGGCTGCGCTGCCAGGACCACCGGGGTGAAGGAGACCGACACGGCCACGGCCCGCGATCTCGTGGTCGAGGCCGAACAGGTGCTGGCCAAGTATCTGGCCGACCCCGGCGGCGAGGCCTTGAAGCCCCTTCTGAGCCGGGCCAAGGGCATGATGATCATTCCCTCGGCGGGCGAGTTCGGCTTTCTCCTGACCATAGGCGGCGGCAGGGGGCTGCTCCTGGCCAACACCGACGGCGGCTGGACCGGCCCGGTCTTCATGGCCCGCAGCTCCCTTGGCTGGGGCTGGCAGGCCGGCGGCTACAGCCGGACGGGCCTCGTGCTGTTCATGCACGAGGACGATGTCCGCTACGTCATGGAAACGGGGTTCGTCTTCAAGGGCCACGCCGATCTCGTCATTTTCAATTGCGATGACGAGTACGGGCGCAGTCCCGAGTTCCGGGAATCCGGCGACGTGTATTTCGTGGGCGAAAAGGCCGGTCTGTTCGCGGGCGTGGCTTTTGACACCGGCGGCTATTCGGACAGGCCCACGTTGAACGAGGCCCTCTCCGGCGTGCCCGGCGGCGATCCCGAGACCGTGCTCTATACGGTCGGGGCCCGGCCCGAGGCGGCGGCCCGCCTGCGCGAGCTGATCGCCGGTGCGGCCCTGGAAGGCGCTACGACAAAAGAAAAGGACGGAACCGAGGTTCCGTCCGATTGAGTTCATCTGGGGTGAGTGAAGGGACTTGAACCCTCGGCCACCTGGGCCACAACCAGGTGCTCTACCAACTGAGCTACACCCACCGCGTGAGGGGCAGTTTTTAACCAAGCTGCCCCCCTCGGTCAAGCAAAATAATAAAAAAGGGAACACATGGATAGATTGATCATCAAAGGCGGCGTTCCGCTTCAGGGCAGCATTCGTGTTTCGGGCGCGAAAAACGCGGCCCTCCCCATTCTCATGGCCTGCCTCCTGGCCGAGGGCCAAGTCAACCTGAGCAATGTTCCCAGGCTGGCCGATATCCGCACGTCGCTGAAACTTCTCAACATCCTCGGTTGCGAGACCTCCTTCGAGGGCAACGAGGCAACCAGCCTGGTAACGGGCCTCAAGCCCGAGGCCCCCTATGAGCTGGTCAAGACCATGCGCGCATCGGTGCTCTGTCTGGGACCGCTGCTGGCCCGGCTGGGCGAGGCCCGCGTGGCCCTGCCCGGCGGATGCGCCATCGGCGCCCGTCCCGTGGACCTGCATCTGCGCGGCTTCGAGCGCATGGGCGCGGAGTTCGAAATCACCGAAGGATTCATCAAGGGACACTGCAAGGGCGGCCTCAAGGGGGCCAAGATCACCCTCGATTTTCCCACCGTGGGCGGCACCGAGAACATCCTCATGGCCGCCTGTCTGGCCGAGGGCGTGTCCACCATCGAGAACGCGGCCCGTGAGCCCGAAGTGGTGGACCTGGCCAACTTCCTGAACGCCTGCGGCGCGAAAATCTCCGGCCAGGGGACCAGCATCATCACGGTGGAGGGCGTTCCCTCCCTGTCCGGGTGCGACTATCGCGTCATGCCCGACCGCATTGAGGCCGGGACCTACATGGTGGCCGCGGCCATCACCGGCGGCGAGCTGGAAATCCTGGACTGCCCGTTTTCGGACCTGGACGCGGTCAGCTACAAGCTCCGCGAGATGGGCGTCTGGCTGCAGGAGGAAGAGGACTACGTGCTGGTGCGCCGGGCCAACGGCCTGTTGCAGAACGTGGACGTGACCACCCAGCCGCATCCCGGGTTCCCCACGGACATGCAGGCCCAGCTCATGGCGCTGATGTGCCTGGGCAAGGGCACCGGCATCATCGAGGAGAAGATTTTCGAGAACCGGTTCATGCACGTGCTGGAGCTGGTCCGTCTCGGCGCGGACATCCGTCTCAAGAGCCGGACAGCCATGGTCCACGGCGTGGGCAGGCTGGTGGGCGCGCCGGTCATGGCTTCGGACCTGCGGGCCAGCGCATCCCTGGTGCTGGCCGGTCTGGCCGCCGAGGGCACGACCACCATCGAACGCATCTACCACCTGGACCGGGGCTACGAAAACATCGAAGCCAAGCTTTCCGGCGTGGGCGCGCGCATAGAGCGGGTCAGCGGATAGACGTCTTTCCCATAGACAATACGCGGCCGATGTCCCTTGCGGATGTCGGCCGTTTCTCGTCGGTCTGGATAACCCTCGGGTATCCTGTTAACTGAAGAGGCGTGAACCAAGCCTCCACGAATCATTCTTCCTTTGCGCCGGGGCTGTTGCCCTGGCAATCCTATGGACTGGCCTTTGTCGTCGGTGTTTTCGGCATTCGTTTTCCGGTCCCGGCCCTGGTCGGGCTGTTCGTGCTTTGGCTGGCCGACCGGACCCTGCGCGGCCCGGACTGCCGACTGCCTCTGCTGGTCTTCATCTGCTGCGCCGCTTTCGGGTGCGGGTACGGATTTCAGCGCACGCCGGAACTGCCCTCCGCCATACCCGATTGGATGGAGGCGCGGACGCCCGTGGAAGTGCGGGGTGTGGTGGACGGCGTGGAGCCCCGTTTCGGCGACCGGCTGCGGCTCACGCTGCGCGATGCCGTCTGCCTGATCGACGGAGGGGAGGAGGCCCTGCCCGGCAAGGTGGCGCTGAGTCTGCGCCACCCGGACTACCGGCCTGTTCCCGGCCAGTCCGTGGAAACGTTTTTACGGGTGGTCCCGGTGCGCGGGTTCGGCAATCCCGGGTTGTGGGATTACGGATGGTACTGGCAGCGGCAAGGGGTGTTCTGGCGGGCGTGGCCTGCGGGCAGGGGCGCGCTGAAGGCGCTGAAGTGGGGCGATCCGCCCGAAAATTTCCTGCGGTCCGTCAAGCGCGGACTGCGGGCGAGGGTGGCCCGGCTGGTGCCCGACACGCAGGGCGGGGCCATGGTCCTGGCCCTGACGACCGGCGACAAGTCCCGGCTCGACGCCGCCACCATGGAGGCCACCCAGTCCGCCGGGCTGGCCCATACCCTGGCCCTGTCCGGCCTGCACGTCGGTTTCGTGGCCGCCCTGGGGCTGGCCCTGGCCTGGCTCGCCGGTCGAACATACCCGCCGCTGCTCCTGATCGTGCCCCGGCCCAAGCTGGCCGTGATCCTGGCCGCGCCCCTGGTGCTGACCTATGCCTGGCTCGGCCAGCCGTCCGCCTCCCTGGTCCGGGCGACGGTCATGTTCGGGTTCTGGGGATTCCTGCTTCTTCAGGGGCGGGGCAGGGTGCTCATGGACGGGCTGTTCTTCGCCCTGTTGGCCATCGTGTTCGCCTCGCCCATGTCCCTCTTCGATCTCAGCCTGCAGATGTCGGTGACCGCCGTGGCGGGAATCGGGCTCATGCTTCCCCATTTCCGGTCCCTGTTTTCCCCGGGCGGGTCGTGGTTTCGCCGGTTGTTCGCCCGGGCAGCGGGGGTGCTGGCGGTCAGCCTGTGCGCCAACATCGCGCTCATGCCGCTGGTGTCCTGGTATTTCGGTTCGTTGAGTCCCAATATCCTGCTCAATCTCGTCTGGCTCCCGGTCCTGGGAATGGCGGTCATGCCCCTCGGGCTGCTGGGCATGGGGCTTGCCTCCTTCGGTTGGGCCGAACCTCTGGCCGGGCTGTGTCTCGGGATGGCCGCCTGGGCCACCGACGGGCTCCTGGCCCTGCTCGATTGGACGGCCGGGTCCGGCCTGACGCCGGTGTATGCGGTCCTGAGGCCGTTGTGGCCCGAAATGTTCGGCTGCGCGGTGCTGCTCGCGGCCACGGCAGCCGTGCTGCGCAGCCCGAGGCGGGTGCCGATGCCCCTGGCCGGTTTGGGGCTCGCGCTGCTCGTCGCGCCCCACCTGTGGGTCATGGGCGCGGACAGCCGGGACGCGGTGCGGCTGTCCATGCTCGACGTGGGGCTGGGCCAGTCCCTGGTCGTTTCCCTCCCCGGAGGTCGGCGCTGGCTGGTGGACGGAGGCGGCGGCTCCAGTCATTTCGATCTCGGCGAGGCCGTGGTCGCCCCGTCCCTGACCCATGGCCGCCCGCCCCGCATCAACGGGGTGTTCATGACCCACCCGGACGTGGACCACAGCCATGGCCTGCCCTTTGTCCTGGACAGGCTCGACGTCGGCCCGTTCTATACCAATTCCATGCTGCCGCGCGGCGCTACCGGCGAGCGGTTGCGCACCGTGCTGGCCCGGCAGCACAGGGAGCCGGTGGGGCTGCACGCGGGCGACGTGGTCCGGCTCGACGGCCGGACAGTGCTGGAGGTCCTGCATCCGGCGAGGGATTTCGCGACCGGACGGGCCAATGAGCGCTCCCTCGTTCTCCGGTTGGTGCGGGACGATGTCTCCCTGGCCTTGCTGCCGGGCGACGTGGAGGGACGCGGCATCGACGCGCTCCTGTCCGGCGGCGCGGATATGCGGGCCCGGGTTTTGGTCCTGCCGCATCACGGGAGCCGGTCCAGCTTCTCCCCGGAATTCTACGCCGGGGTTTCTCCGGAGGTGGTCCTGTGCTCGGACGGCTATCTCAACCGATACGGTTTTCCCGACGCGGATGTTGTCGATGCCGTGGGCGTGCCCGTGTGGTCCACGGCCATCCACGGCAGGGTGGACGTGGAGTGGGACGGCAGCGGCACGCGGTCGATTCGAACGCATTATCCTTGAACGTGCTTGCCACGATCCTTTTACTGGGCTAGATATTTTAATAAGAGTCCAGGCGGTTGCGGTCTGGGCACAGCCCGGTCGGCGCATGGTCCGGATGCCGGGAACGTCTGCACAACAACGCGGTGCCCAATGAGTGACATCAACGAACGGCTGCTGGCCGCCGTCGAAAAGATGCCGGCCTTTCCCCAGAGCGTGAGCAAGGTTCTGAAGCTTGCCGGGGATATCAACTGTTCGCAGAAGGATCTTGTGGAGGTCATCAAGCGTGACCCGGTTTTCACCCTCAAGATTTTGCGGCTGGTCAATTCGGCCTATTTCGGATTGTCCAGGGAAATCAGTTCAATCAACCATGCTTCCGTCTACCTCGGCCTGAACACCCTCAAGAATGTGGCCCTGGGGTTGGCCGCCGTGGGCGTTATCCCCAAATCCGTTTCCAATCGGCTGGACATGGGCGCGTTCTGGCTCCATTCGTTGGCGACGGCCACATGTACGCGCATGCTGGGCCTGAAACTCGGCGTGTCCCGCGACGACGCCGCGGAATACTTCGCCGCCGGACTGCTGCACGACATCGGCAAGGTCGTCTTCGCCCTGTACATGCCCGACGAGTTCGAGCAGGCCACCGCCAAAGCGTTGGAGCCGGGGGCTTCGCTTTCGCAATGCGAGCGGGAGGTCTTCGGGGCCACCCATGCAGATATCGGGGCCATGCTGGCCGGGAAATGGAATCTGCCCGCCGACCTGCACGACGCCGTGGCCTTTCACCATTCGCCGATCGAGATGGCCTCGCAATTGCTCGACTGCCTGTTCGCGGCCAATCAGATATCCAAGCGGCTGGCCTTCGGCTCGGCCGGGAATTACGAGATCGAGCCCTTCCCGGACCGGATCAGGGAGCGGTTCGGCATGGGCATGGATGAACTGATCGCCGACCTGTCCTCCCTGGATGAGGAAGTGGAGAACGCCCGTATTTTCATCAAACTCGGCGAGGCTTGAGCATGCGATTCCGTTTCCGCGGCACCCGGGGCTCCCTTCCCTCACCGGGGCCGGAGACCGTCCGCTTCGGCGGCAACACCACCTGCATCGAGGTCCGTTCCGATTCCGGGGACCTGATAATCCTGGACGCCGGGACGGGCATCCGGGCGCTGGGCATCGAGCTGATGCAGTCGCCGCCCGTGGAGTGCCATCTCTTTATTTCCCACACCCATTGGGATCACATCCAGGGGCTGCCCTTTTTCGTGCCCCTGTTCGTGCCGGGCAATGTCGTGACCCTGTACGGCCCCCCTGATCCCCTGTCCATGACCGGCATCGACGCGGTCCTGACCAAGCAGATGGCCTATCCCCATTTCCCGGTCCGCGAAGCGGAGCTGAAAGCGGACATCAGGTACGAGACCCTGTCCGACGGGCAGGTCGTGGATTTCGGTTTCGCCACGGTGACGGCCCTGCTCATGAATCATCCGGCCATGAATTTCGGCTTCAAGGTGGAGTGTGACGGCAGGGCGCTGTTTTTCAGCGGCGACCACGAGCCCTTTTACAACATCTACGAGCCGGGCGATGCGGATTTCGACGACTACGAGCGCGTCGTGCAGGCGCGGCATCGGATCATGCTGGACTTTCTGCGCGATGTGGACGTGCTCATCGCCGACGCCCAGTATACCGAGGCGGAGTACGCCACGCACACGGGCTGGGGTCATTCCACGTATGAGCGGGTCCTGAACCTGGCGCGGGAGGCGGGCGTCGGCCGGACCTTCCTGACCCATCATGACACCACCCGGACGGACCGGGACCTGGAACGGGAGGAAGAGCGGTTGCTCCGGGAATGGAAGGAGAGCGGGCTGGCTTTTCAATTGGCCAGGGAAGGCGACGTCTTCGATGTCTGAGCAGCAGTGGACGATTTTGGCAATCAGTTGCAATTTTTCCCATTCAATGACATTGAATCTTGTATATTTAAGATCAAGGTAGGAGAGGAACATGAGAGCGCTGATCGTGGATGACGATTTTTACAGCAGGAACATGATTCACGAAATCTTGCGTCAGGTGGCGAGGTGCGACATCGCCGTCAACGGCGAGGAGGCCATCGAGGCCTTCAAGCGGGGGTTTTCGGACGGTGATCCGTACAACCTGATCTGCCTGGACCTGCTTATGCCTGAGATGGATGGACAACAGGCTCTGCGCGAGATCCGTTCACTGGAGAAGGAGCACAACGTGGGCCCGCAGCAGGAAGCCAAGGTGGTGGTCACCACCATGCTGGCGGATGAGAAGGAGACGCACGACGCATTTTTCCTGGGGGGAGCCACCTCATACCTGGTCAAGCCCATCGACGAAGAAAAGCTCATGAACGAAATCAAGAGCCTGGGGCTGGTCGAGGAATAGTTTTCAGCAGTTATTCCAACGTGTAAGCCGGGCACCGTCCGATTCAGACGGTGTCCGGCTTGGCGTTTGAAGCTGGATTTGAAGTCAACGCCTTTTTCTAATATATTACTTTTTTTGCACGATACTTTCTCCCCCGTGCTGAACGGGGCGATTATATAACAGGATAATGTAATGAGCCAAATTCTTGGTGTTAAGTTCAATGATTACGGGCAAGTGTATTACTTCGCATCAGGCCCGTTCGTCGTCCGCGAGAGCCAGTACGTCATCGTCAAGACGGACCAGGGCATGGGGTTGGGCAAGGTCATCCTCGTCCGCCAGGCTCCAAAGGAAAGCGAAAACGACCAGATCGAGGGCTACAAGTCCATCTACCGGCTGGCCAACGACAAGGACATGGAGTCCGTTGCCGAAAACGATGCGTTGTCGCGGGACGCCTTCAAGTTCTGCCGCCGGTGCATCACCAGCCACAAGCTCGGCATGAAGCTCGTGGACGTGGAAGTCTTTTTCGACCGTTCCAAGATGGTTTTTTATTTCACGGCTCCGGGCCGCATCGATTTTCGCGAGTTGATCAAGGACCTTGTGCGCGAATACCGGACCCGTATCGAGCTCAGGCAGATCGGCGTCCGCCATGAGACCCAGATGCTCGGGGCCATCGGCAACTGCGGGCAGATCTGTTGCTGCCGCCGTTTCATGCGCAAGTTCGTCCCCGTGACCATCAAGATGGCCAAGGAACAGAATCTTTTCCTCAATCCGACCAAGATATCGGGCATTTGCGGTCGCCTTCTCTGTTGCCTGAGCTTCGAGCAAAAAGGGTATGAGGAGTTCCATCGTCTGTGCCCGCGCGTGGGCAAGAAATACACGACGGCCCGGGGACAGTTGAAGGTCCTGCGGTCCAATTTCTTCAAGAAATCCCTTAGTGTACTGGACGAAGGGTTTAACGAGCAGGAACTTTCCATTGACGAATGGAACGAAATAGTTAACAAGCCGCCCAGCGAAGAGGCCGTGGCCGACATCAAGGCCAGAAGCCCGCGCAATGCGCGTGGCGGAAGGAGGCCGGGCGGGCCGGACAGGCCTCCCCGCAGCAACGGGCGCGGCGCACCTTCCGGTAAACCCGCAGCCGAACCCGCCGATCTGGATCAGAGCGGTCCCGCGAGCGAGCCGGTCGAAGACAACAGGGACAAGCCGGATGCCAAGGGCCAATCCGGCAAGCCGGTTCGTTCCGGCAGGCCGCCCCGACAGGCCCGGGCCGACGATTCGGACTCGCGCGAGGACAAGGCCAAACGGAGCCGCAGGCCCCGGCGTCGCAGGCGCAGGCCTCCCAAGAAATAGTCATGTTGGCGGCGGGCGCGTTCCGCCCCGACAAGGAGAATGTGATTGTGGAACGATTTTACATCACCACGCCCATCTATTACGTGAACGCGAAACCCCATCTGGGCCATGCGTACACCACCACCGTGGCCGATTCCATGGCCCGGTTCCACAGGTTGATGGGCGCGGAGACCTATTTTCTGACCGGCACCGACGAGCACGGCGACAAGATCGTCCAGGCCGCCGAGGCCAACGGCCAGACCCCGAAAGAGTACGTGGATACCATTTCCAAGCTTTTCCAGGACCTCTGGCCGGGGATGAATATATCCAACAACGACTTCATCCGCACCACCGAGCCCCGGCACGTCAAGGTGGTGCAGGAAATCCTGCAGAAGGTCTACGATGCAGGGGATATCTATTTCGGCGAATACGGCGGCCACTACTGCTTCGGCTGCGAGCGGTTCTACACCGAGAAGGAACTGGTGGACGGGTTGTGCCCGGACCATCAGACCAAGCCGGAATACATCGCCGAGAAGAATTATTTCTTCAAGATGTCCAAGTACAAGGACTGGCTCCTTGACCACATCAACAAGAATCCCGACTTCATCCGCCCCGAGCGGTACAGGAAAGAGGTCGTCAGCCTGCTGGAATCCGGCGAGCTGGAAGACCTGTGCATTTCCCGGCCCAAGTCCCGCCTGACCTGGGGCATCGAGCTGCCGTTCGACGCCGAGTACGTGACCTACGTCTGGTTCGACGCCCTCATCAACTACGTGGCCGCCCTGGGTTACCCGGACGGCGACAAGTTCAAGAAATACTGGCCTGCCGCCAACCATCTGGTGGCCAAGGATATCCTCAAGCCCCACGCCGTGTTCTGGCCGACCATGCTCAAGGCTGCGGGCATCGAGCCCTACCAGCACCTCAACGTGCACGGTTACTGGCTGGTGGAGGACACCAAGATGTCCAAGTCCATCGGCAACGTGGTCGAGCCCCTTGCCATGAAGGATGCCTACGGCCTGGACGCCTTCCGCTACTTCCTGCTGCGCGAGATGTCCTTCGGCCAGGACTCCAGCTTTTCCGAAAAGGCGCTCATCGGCCGCTTGAACGCGGACCTGGCCAACGATCTGGGCAACCTGTTCAACCGCACCCTGTCCATGACCCACAAGTACTTCGGGGGGGTCATTCCCCGGCCCGACATCGAGGACGTGGAAGACGCCGAGATCAAGAAGATCGGCCAGGGCGCCATGCAGGCTTTTCAGGATTTCTTCAACGAATTCAAGTTTTCGCGCGGCCTGGAAGGGCTGTGGGAGCTGGTTCGCGGCCTGAACAAGTACGTGGACGCCACCGCGCCCTGGACCCTGTACAAGGAAAAGAACACGGGGCGTTTGTCCACGGTCATCTATGTGCTCCTCGAGAACATGCGCAAGATCGCGGTCCATCTCTGGCCGGTCATGCCCGAGGCCTCGGAAAAAATGCTCAAGCAGCTCGGCATCACCTTTGATCCCGAAAAGGTCAATCTGCCCAAGGAGCTGGACGTCTGGGGGCTGCTGGAATCCGGTCAGACCGTTGCCGAGACCTCCAATCTCTTTCCCCGCGTGGACCCGATCGAAGACAAGGGTCCGAAAAAATCGGAAAAGAAGGGTAAAAAATCCGAAAAAACCGAAAAGGACGCCGTGGCGACCATCGAGTTCGAGGATTTTCAGAAAGTCGATCTGCGCGTGGGCACGGTCAGGGAAGTGGAAAAGCACCCCGACGCCGACCGGCTGCTGCTGGTTCGCGTGGACACCGGCGACGACGAGCTTCGTCAGGTGGTGGCCGGGATCGCCGATTTCTTCGCTCCCGATGATCTCATTGGAAAACAGGTGGTTGTGGTTACAAACCTCAAGCCGCGCAAGCTCCGCAAGCAGCTCTCCCAGGGCATGATCCTGGCAGTGAAGACCAAGGATGGCATGGAACTCCTCACCCCCACGGGCGAGGTTCCGGGCGGCAGCAAGGTCAGCTAGGCCACTCCGAAAAACAGTTTATTCAGGGACCTCCGGCAACGGGGGTCCCTTTGTTTTGGCAGACTCCTTGCAATATCGTCTTTCGAGTACGCCTTTCGTGTCAAAAACCGGGCGTACCGGGGTGGATAATGTATATTGAGTTGAGAGCCGACATGTCCGTGGGGAAAGACGGGCGAAACGGACCGTTCGCGCACGGCGTGGTCCGGCACGACGGGGATTGGGACATCGCGCCCGTGGCCGGAGAGGCCGGGGAGCGCGGTCTGACCGCGTTGGCTTTCGACGATCCCGCCATCTTCCGCGATCACGCCAAGGCCGTGGCCATGTGCGAGACCATGCGCGTCCTGGGGATGAACGTCCTGTGGAGCGCCCGGCTCGACACCGTGCCCACCGGCGGACTGCTCAAGGACATGCGCCTTGCCGGTTGCCAGCAGGTGGACATGCGGCTCAACCCGGACGAGGCAGTGGAAGGCATGTTCTGGGCGCGGCGTTATGGGTTCGAAACCCGGCTGCGCAACGAGGACGGCTCCCCGTATGTGGCCGAGCGCATTTGCTACACCGTGACCGAGCGGGAGGCGATCGCGAAACGGCTGCCCGGCCTGCACGCGGCCCAGTTCGACCTGGCCGTGGCCTATTACAAGGCGCGCCGCTATGGTGACGTCATGCTGCCGTTGGGCAAGGCCATGACCCTGGGTTTCCCCCTGAACGAGCTGTGCCTCAACCTGCTGGCCTGCCTGTCCGCGGCCAAGCACTATCCCGACCAGGCGGCGGGCCTCCTGGACCAGGCGGCATACGGCTGCCCGCATCCCGTCGTCTTTCGCAACCGGGAGCTCCTCAAGTCCTGGATCGAATCCGGCGGCGACCTCAAGGGCGTCCGGCTGGAGCTGGAACCCGTTTCCACCGTTTCCCTGTAAGACCGATTTTCCTCGACATCATGCGTGATTGCGCAGCTTAAGGTCCATTGGGTGCGGATTCAGGTAATACTGTTCCCGCAGATACTCGATGCCGTATTTGCGCACAAAGTGGTTCATCAGCGTGACCGGCACGATGAGCGGGATGAGATTGTTCCGGTAATTTTCGATTATTTCGAGGCATTCCTGCTTTTCGTCACGGCTCAGGACCTTTTTGAAATACCCCATGACGTGCATGAGCACGTCCACGTTCTTCTTGATGGTCGGCTTGAGGGAGAGCGCCCTGTGCAGCCGCTCGTGGTAGCGCGCGAACCGTTTCGGCAGGTCGCCCTTGCCGCCCTCGGCAACGATCTTGCCCAGTTCGCGGTATCCGGTGACGTCGTGGGCGCGGATGAGCATCTTGTGGCGCGTGTGGAAGTCGATGAGGTTCTTCATGGTCGCTCCCCGGTCGAGCATCCGGTTCCAGCGGTGCTCCACGAACACGCGCTCGATGAAGTTACCGCGCAGGACCACGTCGTGCAGTCGCCCGTGGTCCTCCACGGGCAGGAGAGGGAATCGTTCCATGACCATGCCTGCGAACAACCCTACCCCCGCGTAGCTCACCGGCTGGCCTCCGGATTCGGGGTATACCTTGATGCGCGTGATCCCGCTGGAGGGGGATTTGGCCTTGAAGATGAAGCCGCATAGCCGCTTCTTTTCCAACTCCGGCCAGATTCCCTCGGCCCAGTCGCGCATGGCGTCGGTCCAGTCCCTGCCGGTCTGCCGTCCCTTGAGACGGGGGTTCTCCCGTGTCCCTACCAGCCGGACCGCCTCCCGGGGCACGCCCATGCCGCAGCCGACCTCCGGGCAGACGGGGTGGTATTCGAATGAGTCGGCAAAGACGCCGGTCAGGTGTTTGGCGTGGGCTCCCTGGCCGTCATAGCGGACTTTTTCGCCGAGCAGGCAGGCGCTGATGCCGATCCTGATGGGTTCGGGCATGGTTTCCCTCCGGTATGTTTTCCGGAAAGGATACCACCCGGCGTCGGTCGGGCACAAGCATATCCCTGTCGGCGGCAAGAAAAAAGCCGCCTTGCGGCGGCTTGTAATCACTTTATGGCGCGGGAGGCTAGGAAGCCTTCGCCCGAGGGGCGTCCGGGCAGCAGGAGCAGTGTGGGCCTTCGTCGGAGTTGTTTTCCACGGCCAGGATCTTGCCGGCCAGCCCGCAGCAGAGCACCACTTCAGAGCCGCGCACCTGCACCCGGCATCCGGTCGGCCCGCCGGCCAGCACCTTTACCGGGCATCCCGGCGTCATGCCCATGGCGAGCATGCGCGCCCGCGCCTGGCGTCCACCGTCGATCCCGGCAATTCGAACAACACTCCCCGCAGGGTAGGCGGTCAAAGGCTTTTGCATAAATCTTCAGTTCCCTCAAAGTTTGGTTGAGAGTGAAAATAAGTCTCAACTTCGGTGGTGTCAATGACAAAATCAGCATGTTCCTGCATCGCCTTTGCGGTATCGGCAGGCCTGATTCCCGGCCGGTGCGAGTCGGGACGGCGGGCGGCGCCGGAGGGGAAAGGGCATACAAAACCATTGCGTTTCAAGGGCCAAGCGGGTAGTAAAATTAGCTTGTCCGGCGGGCGGTAATGTGGCCTGCGCGGATGAGGGAGGGCCACCGATCCTCCTTTCTCGAAAAACGGTGTAACTTCAACTCCTTCGAGCAGAATGCCCAAACGCACAGATATCAAGAAGATCATGTTGATCGGGTCCGGTCCCATCGTCATCGGCCAGGCTTGTGAATTCGACTACTCCGGAACCCAGGCGCTGAAAGCGCTCAAGGAGGAGGGGTACGAGGTCGTCCTGGTCAACTCCAACCCGGCCTCGATCATGACCGACCCGGAGTTGGCCGATGCCACCTACATCGAGCCCATAGAGCCGGAAACCGTTGCCCGGATCATCGAAAAAGAGCGTCCCGACGCTCTTTTGCCGACTTTGGGGGGGCAAACGGGCCTCAACACCGCCCTGGCCGTGGCCGACATGGGCGTGCTGGACAAGTTCAACGTCGAGCTTATCGGCGCGAACATCGAGGTCATCAACAAGGCGGAATCCCGTGAGGAATTCCGTGAGGCCATGAACAATATCGGCTTGGGCATGCCCGAGTCCGGCATCTGCCGCAACATGGACGACGTGCGCGAGTGGGGCGAGAAAATCCCCTTCCCGATCATCGTCCGTCCCGCCTACACCCTGGGCGGTTCCGGCGGCGGCGTGGCCTACAACATGGAAGAACTGGAAGAGATCTGCGCCAACGGCCTGGCCCTGTCCATGAAGTCCGAGATCATGCTCGAGCGGTCCATCCTGGGCTGGAAGGAGTATGAGCTGGAGGTCATGCGCGACAAGAAGGACAACTGCGTCATCATCTGCTCCATCGAGAACCTGGACCCCATGGGCGTGCACACCGGCGACTCCGTCACCGTGGCCCCGGCCCAGACCCTGACCGACGACGAGTACCAGCGGCTGCGCGATGCGTCCCTGGCCGTCATGCGCGAGATCGGCGTGGAGACCGGCGGGTCGAACGTCCAGTTCGCCATCAACCCCGAGGACGGCGAGCTGATCATCATCGAGATGAACCCGCGCGTGTCCCGTTCCTCGGCCCTGGCCTCCAAGGCCACCGGCTTCCCCATCGCCAAGATCGCGGCCAAGCTGGCCGTGGGCTACACCCTGGACGAGATTCCCAACGACATCACCCGCGAGACCATGGCCTCCTTCGAACCGGCCATCGACTACTGCGTGATCAAGATTCCCCGGTTCACCTTCGAGAAATTTCCCGGCACCGAAGACTACCTGACCACGGCCATGAAGTCCGTGGGCGAGACCATGGCCATCGGCCGGACCTTCAAGGAAGCCCTCCAGAAGGGACTCCGCTCCCTCGAGACCGGCCACATCGGCCTGGGCAAGAAGTTCGAGACCTGCGAAGTCGACAGGGCGGATATCCTGCGGCTGCTCAGGCGGCCCAACTCAGAGCGCCTCTTCGTCCTGCGCAACGCCATCCGCTGCGGCATGACCGAGGATGAGATTTTCGAGGCCACCAAGATCGATCCGTGGTTCCTGCGCCAGTTCAAAGACATCCTGGACATGGAGGCGGCGCTCATCGAGTACGGCAAGAAGGAGGGCGTGACCAGGGACGCCGAAGGCATGGCGGACATGCTGCGCAAGGCCAAGGAGTACGGCTACTCCGACGCCCAGCTGGCGGCCATGTGGAAGACCTCCGAGGACGCCGTCCGCGTCATGCGCAAGGAACTGGACATCATCCCGACCTACTACCTGGTCGATACCTGCGCCGCCGAGTTCGAGGCGTACACGCCGTACTATTATTCCACCTACGAGACCGGTCAGGAGAACGTCTGCGACGACAGGAAGAAGGTCGTCATCCTGGGCGGCGGTCCCAACCGCATCGGCCAGGGCATCGAGTTCGACTACTGCTGCTGCCATTCCTCCTTCACCCTCAAGGAGCTGGGCGTGCAGTCCATCATGGTCAACTCCAACCCGGAGACGGTCTCCACCGACTACGACACCTCGGACAAGCTCTATTTCGAGCCGCTGACCTTCGAGGACGTCATGAACATCATCGAGTTCGAAAAGCCGGACGGCGTCATCGTCCAGTTCGGCGGCCAGACCCCGCTCAATCTCGCCCTCCGCCTGATGAACGCGGGCGTGCCCCTCATCGGCACCAGCCCGGACGCCATCGACCGGGCCGAGGACCGCGAGCGGTTCAAGCAGTTCCTGAACAAGCTCAATCTCAAGCAGCCGCCCAACGGCACGGCCATGTCCATGGTCGAGGCCCGCGAGATCGCGGAGAAGCTCGGCTTCCCCCTGGTCCTGCGTCCCTCCTACGTGCTCGGCGGGCGCGGCATGGACATCGTCTACTCCATGGACGAGTTCGACCACTATTTCCGCCACTCCGCCCTGGTCTCCCCGGACCACCCGACCCTCATCGACAAGTTCCTCGAGTACGCGGTGGAGGTGGACGTGGACGCCCTGGCCGACGGCGAGGCCGTGTACATCGGCGGCGTCATGGAGCACATCGAGGAGGCGGGCATCCACTCCGGCGACTCGGCTTCGGTCCTGCCGCCGTATTCCCTCAGCCCCGAGTTGATCCGCGAGATAGAGCGCCAGACCATCGCCATGGCCAGGGAACTGGGAGTGGTCGGCCTGATGAACGTCCAGTACGCCATCAAGGACGGCGACGTGTACATCATCGAGGTCAACCCGCGCGCCTCCCGCACCGTGCCGTTCGTGTCCAAGGCCACGGGCGTGCCCCTGGCCAAGCTGGCCACCCGCGTCATGCTCGGCGAGAAGCTCAAGGACCTCAAGCCCTGGGCCATGCGCAAGAAGGGCCACGTATCCGTCAAGGAGTCCGTGTTCCCGTTCAACCGTTTCCCCAACGTGGACGTGCTGCTCGGACCCGAGATGCGCTCCACCGGCGAGGTCATGGGCATCGACCCGAGTTTCGGCCTGGCCTACATGAAAGCCCAGCTGGCCGCCGGGCAGAAGCTGCCGCTTTCGGGCAAGGTGTTCCTGTCCGTCAACGACTGGGACAAGGCCAAGGTGGTGCTCGTGGCCAAGGACTTCGAGGCCATGGGCTTCAAGGTCTGCGCCACCGGCGGCACCGCCGATTTCCTGGCGGAGAAGGGCGTGCACGTTGAAAAGGTGCACAAGGTTCACGAGGGCCAGCGCCCGCACGTGGTCGACCACATCAAGAACGGCGAGTTCGACCTGGTCATCAACACCCCCTCGGGCAAGAAGACCGTTGGCGACGCCAAGATGATCCGCCAGAACGCGCTCCTGTACAATATCCCGTACACCACCACGGTGTCCGGGGCCAAAGCCATCGCCCAGGCCATCCTGGAAGTGCGGGAAACCGGGCTGAGCGTTCAGAGCCTGCAAAAATACTACGGCTAACCGCCGTATCAGAGAGTTTCCAATGAAGAAAGAATACTGCGGTCTTTTCGGAATCTACGGCAACAAGGAAGCCGCCAGAATGACCTACTTCGGCCTCTACGCCCTGCAGCATCGCGGGCAGGAGTCCGCAGGCATAGTCACCTGGGACGGGGAGAAGATCCGCGAGCAGAAGGGCATGGGCCTGGTGGCCGACGTGTTCAACGAGCGGCACCTGGGCAAGGAGCTCAAGGGCGATATATCCATCGGCCACATCCGCTATTCCACCACGGGCGCGTCGCTCATCCGCAACGCCCAGCCGTTCCTGGTCCGGCACGGCGACCTGCGCCTGGCCGTGGCCCACAACGGCAACCTGGTGAACACCTATGAGCTGCGCAGCGAACTCGAGGCCAACGGGTCCATCTTCCAGACCACCATGGACACCGAGGTCTTCGCCCATCTGATCATCAAGTACCTGCACGAATCCGAGACCATCGAGGAGGCCATCGGCAAGGCCTGCAACCGGGTGCGCGGCGCCTATTCCATGCTCATCCTGGCCAACGACAAGATGATCGCGGTCAAGGACCCCAACGGGTTCCGGCCCCTGGCGCTGGGCCGCGTGGGCGACTCCTACGTGTTCGCCTCCGAGACCTGCGCTTTTGATCTCATCGAGGCGGAGTACCTGCGTCCCCTGGAGCCCGGCGAGCTGGTTTCGGTGCACAAGGGCAAGATGACCTCCATGAAGTTCGCTGAGTCCAAGAAGGTCAGCAAGTGCATCTTCGAGTTGATCTATTTTGCCCGTCCCGACTCCTACGTTTTCGGCGACGTGGTCTACGAGCGGCGCAAGGCCATGGGCGTCCAGCTGGCCAGGGAAGCCCCGGTTGACGCCGATTTGGTCATGCCGTTCCCGGACTCCGGCAACTACGCGGCCGTGGGCTATTCCCAGGAATCCGGCCTGCCGCTGGAGCTGGCCATGATCCGGAACCACTATGTTGGCCGGACCTTTATTCAGCCCTCCCAGGACATGCGCGACTTCTCGGTCCGCGTGAAGCTCAACCCGGTCAAGTCCATGATCAAGGGCAAGCGCATCGTCATCGTGGAGGACTCCATCGTGCGCGGCACCACCATCCGGGCCCGCGTCCAGAAGCTGCGCGAGCTGGGGGTGCGGGAGATACACCTGCGCGTGTCCTGCCCGCCCATCAAGTTCCCCTGTTTCTACGGCATCGACTTTTCCTCCAAGGGCGAGCTCATCGCCGCCAATCATTCGGTGGAGGACATCGCCCGGTTTATGAACATCGATTCCCTGCACTACCTGACCATCCCCGGTCTGGTGGACTCCGTGACCCAGAACGACTGGTGTCTGGCCTGCTTCAACGGCAATTATCCGGTGCCCCTGGCCGACCGGATGGGCAAGGACTGCCTGGAAGCCGCTCCCGGCATCATCAAGGAATTCTGTTGATGCCGTTGAAAAACGTACAGTTGCCGTGTTGCTGCGGGGAAAAGCCGTCATCACGTTTTTTCCCCTTGCGTCCTGCACTTGCACGTTTTTGAACAGCATCGTGAAATGGTATATGGGATAAAGCCATGAGTTGCGATAACGGCAAGAAAGACTGGCTGGAACTGGCCCGCGAGGTCCTCGACATCGAGATCGAGGGGCTGGCCGCAGCCAGGGATCAGCTGGACGACGAGTTCGTCCGCGCCCTGACCCTCATGGCCGAGTGCCAAGGCCGCGTGGTCATTACCGGCGTGGGCAAGTCCGGACTGGTGGGCCGCAAGATCGCGGCCACCCTGGCGTCTACCGGCACGCCGTCGTTTTTCCTTCACCCGGTCGAGGGTGCCCACGGCGACATGGGCATGCTCCGGCGCGAGGACGTCATCCTGGCTCTGTCCAACTCGGGCGGCACCGACGAAGTGAACGGAATCCTGCCGACGCTGAAGTCTCTCGGCTGTTCGGTCATCGCCATGACCTCCAATCGCGCTTCGGCCATGGCCGAGGCCGCCGACGTGGTGGTCAAGGTGGCCGTGCCGCGCGAGGCATGCCGCATGGGCCTTGCCCCGACGTCCTCCACCACCGCGCAACTGGCCGTGGGCGACGCCCTGGCCGTCTGCCTCATGGAGTGGAAGTCCTTCAGCCAGGACGATTTCCGCAAGTTTCATCCCGGCGGGTCTCTGGGACAGAGGCTGGCCACCTGCGTGGATCAGCTCATGCATACGAATGACCTGCCTGTGGTGGGGGAGGACGCGGCCGTGGAAGCGGCCCTGGCGGCCCTCAACGCGGGCGGCATGGGGCTGGTGGCCATCGTCGGCGACGACAATGTGCTCAAGGGCGTGTTCACCGACGGCGACGTGCGGCGGCAGGTCTGCGCCGGGAAGCTTGATGCGGCCGCGCCCATCGTCGACCACATGACCGTCTCCCCCCGTCGGGCGGCGGCGGGCGACAGTTCGGCTCACGTCCTCGACGTCATGGAGCGCAACGAGATCACGGTCCTGCCCGTGGTCCGCGAAGACGGGACCCTGGCCGGCCTGGTCCACCTGCACGACCTGCTCGGCAAGGGCGCACTCAAATTTTCCAACGGCCACGGCGGGAGAGCCTCTTAGGGAGGCGGGAGCGCATGGTGCCCGGCACACAGAACGGCGACTCGGACGTTTGCCGAAGGTGCTCGCAGCAGGGACCGACCTGCTGCCGCATAGCCACAGGCCAGGAGGAGTTCTGTTTCCCGCTGTCGCAGTCGGAAAAGGAACGCATCCAGGATCATGTCCCCCACACGGGCGGTTTCGTGCTGTCGTCCAATTCCAAGGCGTTCATCGACCATGTGTGCCGGTTGTTCCCGGGCGAAGAAGACCTCGTCAGGGAGCTCTTCCCCGAGGGAAGGGAGCATTTTCGGCTGGCCGTGGACTCCATGGGCGCATGCCGGTTTCTCGGTCCGCTGGGGTGCGAGATTCCCAAGGAGGCGCGGCCCTACTACTGCCGCATATTCCCTTTCTGGATGATCGGCCCGGACGTGATATTTTTCGATTCCCCCACCTGCCTCGCCAGGAGGGAAGGGGAAACGTTGACGAGAATCCTCGATACACTTGATACCGGCAAGGCGAACGTCAAGGACCTGTACGGGCGGTTGCGCCTCGTATGGGGACTGTCGCCTCGAAAAGGGGCCTGCCGGGTCAAAAAAAGCTTCTGACGGATAGCTGCATGAAAAAGTTTCTCAAGATATTCGGCATCTTCGTGTTGATCTGTTTTCTGGCCGGTGTGGGCGGAGCCGTCTGGCTCTACAACTGGGCGGCCAAGGACCTGCCCGGTTTCAAGAACATCACCGACTACAACCCGCCGCTGGTGACCACGGTCTACGCCAAGGACAACCAGGTGCTGGGCTATTTCTACAAGGAAAAGAGGTTCCTGGTCACGCTGGACCAGATGAGCGAGTGGGTGCCCAAGGCCTTTCTCGCCTCCGAGGACGCCTCCTTCTACGAGCATGAAGGCGTGGACCTGACCGCCATCGTGCGCGCATTCAAGGCCAACCTCGTTGCCGGGCGCACCAAGCAGGGCGGTTCCACCATCACCCAGCAGATCATCAAGCGCCTCCTGCTTTCCTCCGAGAAGAGCTACCAGCGCAAGCTCAAGGAAGCGATTCTCGCCTTCCGGCTGGAGAAGTACCTGACCAAGGAAGAGATCCTGACCATCTATCTCAACCACATCTTCCTCGGCGCGCACTCCTATGGCGTGGAGGCCGCCTCCCGGACGTATTTCGCCCGGCACGCCACGGACCTGACCCTGGCCCAGTCGGCCATGCTGGCCGGGCTGCCCCAGGCCCCCTCCCGGTACAACCCCTATCAGAATTTCGAGCTGGCCAAGCAGCGCCAGCGGTACGTGCTGGAGCAGATGCACAACCTCGGCTGGATCACCACCGACCAGTACCGCGAGGCCCTCGATGAGGAGGTCGTGCTCGAATCCATGTCCGACCCGTCCTGGGGAACCGGTGCCTATTATCTTGAAGAGGTCCGCCGCTGGCTCATCGACAACTTCGGCGAGGAGGCCACCTACAACGGCGGCCTGACCGTGACCACGCCCTGCGACATCAAGCATCAGGACAGTGCCGAGAAGGCGGTCCGGCGCGGGCTCATCGATTCGGCCAAGCGGCGCGGCTGGACCGGTCCCATCGGCACCTATACCCCGGCGGACGTGCCGGGCATCCTGGAACAAGGGCCGCAGGACACCGAAAACATCATGGACAAGTCCCGCCTCATGAAGGCGTGGGTGTCCGCCGTATACCCGGACAAGGCCGTGGTCCGCTTCGGCAAGTTCCACGGCGTGATTCCGCTCAAGGCCATGTGGTGGGTGCGCCACCCCGATCCCAAGAAGTCCCATGAGGACGCGCCCGATCCCACCGATGCCCGCAAGGTGCTCAAGAAGGGTGATGTGGTCTGGGTGACCGTGTCCGAGGCCCCCGAGGCCGAGGAAGGGACCTGGGTCCTCGACCTGGAACGCGAGCCCAAAGTGGAAGGGGCCATGGTCTCCATGAAGCCGGACACCGGCGAGGTGCTCGCCCTGGTGGGCGGCTACGGCTTCGAGAAGAGCCAGTTCAACCGGGCCACCCAGGCCCGCCGCCAACCCGGCTCGGCGTTCAAGCCCATTGTCTATTCCGCCGCCATCGACAGCGGCTTCACTGCCGCCAGCATCGTGCTGGACGCGCCCATCGTCTACGCCAACGACGCCGAGGGCAAGCTCTGGCGGCCCCAGAATTTCGAGGGCACCTTCGACGGCCCGACGCTGTTGCGTACCGCCCTGGTCAAGTCCAAGAACCTGTGCACCATCCGGGTGGCCCAGAAGATCGGCATCCGGGCGATCATCGACCGGGCCAAGGCCATGGGGCTCGAGACCGAGTTCCCCTACGACCTGTCCGTGTCGCTCGGCTCGGCTTCGGTCTCGCTCCTGAACCTCTGCCAGGCCTATTCGACCTTCCCGCGCGGCGGTTCCTACATCAGGCCGCGCACGGTCCTGTCCGTGAAGTCCGCCTGGGGCGACGACCTGTACACTTCCGAGCCGGAGATGGTGGACGCCATCAGCCCGCAGACCGCCTATATCATGGCCAGCCTGATGAAGCAGGTGGTCCAGTACGGCACGGGCTGGCGGGCCCGGGTCCTGAAACGGCCCTTGGCGGGCAAGACCGGCACCTCCAACAACGAGCAGGACGCTTGGTACATGGGCTATTCCCCGTACCTGCTGACCGGCGTGTACGTGGGCTTCGACGAGCTGACGCCCATGGGCAAGTGGGAGACCGGCTCGCGCGCGGCCAGCCCCATCTGGGTGGACTACCGCAAGAAGGTGGAGGAAGATTATCCTTACCAGGACTTCACCCAGCCGCCGGGAATTGTTATGGTCCGGGTAGACGGCACCACGGGCAAGCTCGCCTCGCCGTCCTCGACCACGGAATTCTTCCTGCCGTTCAAGGAGGGTACGGAGCCCACCGAGATGGCCTCCAGCAGTGGCGGTGAGGATGCGCCCGTGTCCGACGACGATTTGTTCAAGCAGACCTTTTAGGCTCAAAAGGGGGACCCATGGAACTTTCCATCTACCAGGTTGACGCCTTTGCCGACGGCATCTTCACCGGCAACCCGGCAGCGGTCATTCCCCTGTACGAGTGGCTCTCCGACGATCTGATGCGCCATATAGCCATGGAGAACAACCTGTCCGAGACGGCGTTTTTCGTGCAAAAGGGCGAGTACTTCGAGCTGCGCTGGTTCACTCCCGAGGAGGAGATCGACCTGTGCGGCCACGCCACCCTGGCCAGCGCCCACGTGCTCTACGAGTTCCTCGAATACACCGACCCGGTGGTGGTCTTCGAGACCAAGTCCGGGCGGCTCTTCGTGGACCGCGAAGGAGACCTGTACTCCATGGACTTCCCGGCCTGGGAATACCGTGAGATCGAAGTCACCGAGCGGGTTTCCACGGCCCTGGGCGCGCGTCCGGCGGAGCTCTACATGGGGCAGCGGGACATGATGGCCGTGTTCGAGACCGAGGAGGAGGTCCGGGCGCTTGATCCCGATTTCCGCCTGGTCGCCAAGCTGGACGGCCTGGGCCTGATCTGCACCTCCCCGAGCCAGGATTATGATTTCGTGTCCCGGTTCTTCGTCTCCGAGTTGTCCATCCCCGAGGATCCGGTCACCGGGTCGGCCCACACCATGCTGGTGCCGTTCTGGGCCGACAGGCTGGGCAAGGACGTGCTGACCGCCTACCAGGCGTCCAAACGCGGCGGCGTGCTCTATTGCGAGAACTTGGGCGGCGGTCGGGTCAAGATTTCCGGCAAGGCCGTGTCCTACATGACCGGGACCATACACCTCTAGGAGGGGCCATGCCGTTCATCAAGGTCGAGACCAACATCGGCATCGACGATCCCGCCGCGTACACCAAGGCGCTGTCCGCCCTGGCCGCCGACATGCTCGGCAAGCCCGAGTCCTACGTCATGGCCGTGCTGGAAGCGGACAAGAACCTGTTTTTCGGCGGCACGGACGCCCCCGCCGCCTACGTCACCCTCGACTCCATCGGTCTGCCCGAGGCCAGGACGTCGGATTTTTCCGCTGCCATCTGCGCCTTTCTGGAGGATGCGCTCAAGATTCCGGCCAACCGGATTTACATCGCTTTCGGCACCATTCAGCGCAACCTCTTCGGCTGGGATTCCGGGACGTTCTGATTTCTTGTCAATCAGTGGAAAGGGCCGGGAAGCATGTGCTTCCCGGCCCTTTTTTTACAGCAACTGCAGTTTCCAGTTGAAATCGCTTGTTCGTTTCGGCCTGGGCACCCCTTTGGGCCAGGATTCGCGGATGGAGATGAAGGTCTTGATGCCGAGGCGCTCCAGGGTCCGGGTCTCCTTGGTCAGGTCCAGTTCCCAGCCGGGATAGATCCAGTTGTTCTGGCCGTGCTTCTGGACGAAGGCCGCCTCGTTCATGGGGCTCTTTATGGTCTCGTCGAAGCGTACGGATTCGGCCAGGAATCGGGATATGCCGAAGGGCCACAACCCCTTGACCACGAACCCGAGCGGCAGGGGCGTGTTCTGGGCCAGGGCGCGGATTTCCTCAAAGGGCAGTTCCGGGCTGATGATGGCCGATGAACAGCCGAGGTTCCTGAGCGCGTCCAGGGCAAACTTGTTGGACGCGTTGCAGAACGGCCCGGCGGTGAGGGTGGCGTTCTTGCGGTCCTCGAAAAAGGCGGCCTGCCACGGTGCGCCCAGCACGAACTCCTTGGCCCCCTTCTTGACCGCCTCCTTGATCAGGGAGCGGTACTTCTTGTCCTCGTCGGGCCAGATCACGGGCGGCAGCCACCACTGGGACCGGGACACGAGGCTGGTCGGGGTCTTGCCGATGGTGGACCGCTCCAGCCAGAAGGCGGCCCGGTTGTAGATGCGCCCGCGCGGGTAGGTGCGGAACAGGGTGACGGCCTCCGGGCGGAGATTGCGGCTCTTTCCGGCTGCGGGCCACTTCGGAGTGAAGGTCGATTCCTTGGGTTCCGGGGCCGGGAAGAAGTCGAGTTCCTTCTCCAGGTCCTTGATCAGCTTGGTCAGCTCCCGTTCGCGGCGGTCCACCAGGAATACCTTGGTGCCGGTGGGCAGGGACGGCCCCTTGATTTTGGGGTTGAAGGGGATGTCCATGCGCCCGCGCTTGGGCACCTTGCGCCGGATGGGCAGGGTGCGGTGGCCCGGCTGGTCCTCGTAGCCCACCCGGATCAGGTCGCCGGGCTGGAGATCCTCGCGCGGCTGGAAATAGATTTTTTTCTGTTCCCGCTTTATCTCGCCCACGAACCGGCCAGAGCTGGTCTCCTCGCCGGGCTGCACGGGCTGGAACGGCCGCTGGGGCAGGAAGGTGGAGTGGGTGGCCGGGCGGCCCAGGGCCTGGTCGAGCAGCTCCAGGGCCGTTTTCTTGGCCTGGGCGTCCTGCGGGTTGTCGCGCAGCAACTGGTACGCCCTGACCGTGTAGAAGACGTAGTGCGGGCCTTTCTTGCGGCCCTCGATCTTCCAGGACGCCACCTTGGGCATGGACAGCAGCGGCTTGGTCAGCACGTCCAGGGAGAGGTCGGTGCAGGAGAAAAGGCGTTCGGGCCGGTTCTTGCCCTGGGTGTAGAGGCGGCGGCAGGGCTGCACGCAGCGGCCGCGCAGGCCGGACTTGCCGCCCAGGTAGCTGGACCAGTAGCAGCGGCCGGACACGCAGTGGCAGAGCGCGCCGTGGACGAAGATTTCCAGGTCCAGGTCCTTGGGGCAGGCGTCGGCCATGAGCTTGATCTCGTCCAGGTTGAGCTCGCGGGGAATGACCACGCGGTTGGCACCGAGTTTCTTGGCCACGTCAAGGCCCGCCGGGTGGCTCAGGTTGGCCAGGGTGGACAGGTGCAACTCCCCGGTGAAGCCCGCCTGTTTGGCCAGGGTGAGCATGCCCAGGTCCTGGACGATGAGGGCGTGGGGCTTGACGGTTCTCTGCAAACGGTCGATAAGACGGCCCGCGGATTCCGGGTCGCCCGGCTTGACCAGGGTGTTCATTGCCACGTAGGTCTTGGTACCCCGGTCGCGGCCCAGGCTTGCCAGTTGCGCGAGCTCACTGATAGAGAAGTTCGTGGCCTGCATGCGGGCCGAGAAATGTTTCAGGCCCACGTAGACGGCGTCCGCCCCTGCGGCCACCGCCGCCAGATAGGATTGCCTGCCCCCTGCCGGGGCCATGATTTCGGGAATGTGCTTTTTACTCATAAGGTATCTGTATGTCCTTGCGGAATTGTCGTGATGTCAAGGTGTTGCAAGTTTCCCCGGTCGGCCGGTCCGAAACGCCGGACGAATTTTTCGAGCTGATCCTGGAGTATCCGGACTGGGACGGGTGGAAGCCCGGCCAGTTCGTCATGGTCCGGCCCGTTTCCTGGGAACTCGACATGCTCTGGGCCCGGCCCTTTTCCATCTCCTCCGCCGGAGACGGCAGGCTGACACTGTTCATCCAGAAGGTTGGGCGGGGCACCGGCCGTCTGGCCCGGATCGCGCCCGGTGACATGGTAACCCTCTGGGGGCCTCTGGGCAACTCGTTTGCCGTGGAGAAGGATACGCCGACCCTTTTGCTCGCGGGAGGCATCGGCATCGCACCTTTTCGCGGTTATGTCGAGCGCCATCCGTCACCGAAAAACGTGCAGCTCTTTCTGGCCCATCGCCTGCCCCTGGCATGCTACCCCTACGATTACCTGTGCGGCCACGTGCAAGGGCAATGCATACTTGAGGAAAAGCCCGAAGACCTGGACGGGATCATCGACGCCATGGGCGGTTTGATCAAGGAATATGCGCAAAAGAAAGGGTTGGTACTCGCCTGCGGGCCCACGCCTTTCATGCGCACCGTGCAGCGGTTTGCCAGGGAGTTCGGCGCGCGGGCCCAGGTGTCGCTGGAAAATCGCATGGCCTGCGGAGTGGGCGCGTGCCTGGGGTGCGTGACCAGGGACGGCGAAGGGCACCACGTGCAGGTGTGCACCAAGGGACCCGTTTTCTGGGCCGACAAAGTGGAACTCTAGGAGGCCGGTACAATGAATATGCATGTTTCCATCGCCGGTCTCGAACTCAAGAATCCGGTCATGACCGCCTCGGGCACCTTCGGCTTCGGCCTCGAGTTTGCGCCCTACGGCGATCTCGAAGCCCTCGGCGGCTTCGTGGCCAAGGGCATCTCCCTGAAGCCCCGCGAGGGCAACCCCATGCCGCGCATTGCCGAGACGCCGTGCGGCATGCTCAACGCCATCGGCATCCAGAATCCCGGGGTCGAGGCCTTTGTCACCCAGGCCCTGCCCGCGCTCAAAAGCAAGGACGTGGCCGTGGTCGCCAACCTGTACGCCTGCGATGCCGCCGAGTTCGGCGAGTTGGCCGGTGTGTTGGCGGGCGAGGAGGGCGTGGCCGCCCTTGAGGTCAACGTCTCCTGCCCCAACGTCAAGGAGGGCGGCGTGGCCTTCGGCCAGGACCCGGCCCAGATCGCGCGTGTCACCGAGGCGGTCAGGAAAAAGGCGGGCGGGAAGCACGTTATGGTCAAGCTGTCGCCCAACGTGACCGACATCACGGTCTGCGCCAGGGCTGCCGTGGACGGCGGGGCGGACTCCCTGTCGCTGATCAACACCCTGTCCGGCATGGCCGTGGACGTGCGGACCGGAAAACCGCGCATCGCCAACGTCATCGCCGGGCTGTCCGGCCCTGCCATCAAGCCGGTGGCCCTTCGGTGCGTGCACCAGGTGGTCCGGGCCGTGGACGTTCCGGTCATCGGCATCGGCGGCATCGCTTCCGCAGAGGACGCCCTGGAGTTCATCCTGGTGGGCGCGCACGCCGTGCAGGTGGGCACCGCCAATTTCCTGCGCCCGGATTTCGCCTTCGGCCTGGCCGGAGAGATGGAAAAACTGCTCTCCGAGGTCGGGGCCGAGAGCCTGGAAGCATTCCGGGGCAGCCTGCAACTTCCTTTGTGATAACAGGACAATTTTTTCCTTGCCAAGGCAGGGCATATTGGTTAGTTACTGCCTCTCGAACGCGGAGAGGTGTCCGAGTCCGGCTTAAGGAGCACGCCTGGAAAGCGTGTATGGGGGGAACTCCATCGGAGGTTCAAATCCTCTCCTCTCCGCCATAGAAATCAAAAGGCTTGCAGCAAATGCTGCAAGCCTTTTTTGCGTCAGGGGAACACTGTTCCGGTTTTTGTTCGGATTGACGATTGGAAGTCGCGGGGGACCCGTTGAGAAATCGACGGGTCCTTTTTCCTATGTGGCCGAAATATAATCGACAGTAGGTAAGGGGTGTTGTAGGGGTACAGGCATAATATACCTCTTTGCCGGGATTGTGGCGATCCGAATCGTCGGGTTTCATGGTCTCTCGGGAGGGGCTGCACCTTCTTGTCGGGAGTCTGAAGGATATCACCGTGCCGCTTTTCGTACGCCACAACAATAAGAGATCCCTGGTCCAATATCTGACCACGAGCCTTATCGCCGTTGTCTTCCTGTCTTCCCTGGCGATTTCTTCGGTGGTCTTTTTCGTCCTTTATACGAAATCCGAGGCCCAGTTCGAGCAACGGGCCACCGAGGCCATGACCCATCTTTCCCATTCCCTGGAGCCGTATCTGTGGCACATGGAGGAAGGCTCGGTGGTCAGCCTGTGCGAGACCTTCACCCGGCTCGACATCGTGGTCTACATCAACGTGGCCGATCATCGCGGTAATAATATTTATGAATACGGCCAGTTGGGCGATAATACCATCGTCAAGGAATCGACCATCGTATACGAGGGCGTCGAGGTCGGTTCGGTAAAGCTGGGCCTGACGCCCGCAGTATTCAAGCAAAAGGTGTTCGAGACCACCTGGATCAGCCTCCTGTCCCTGCTGTCCGTGGTCATGATTCTTGGTTTCTTCACCAAGCTGGTGTTGAACAAGACCCTGAGGACGCCCCTCGGTCACCTTATCGGGCGCATCGAGGCCATGGCTGCGGGCAAATATGAGGAAGGAGAGCGGGAGAACCGGTTCTCCGAGATGCAGGTTATCCTGTCCAAGTTCAACGAGATGACGGAACAGGTGCGGCTCAGGGAGGACGAACTGCGCGTCAGCGAGCAGAAGTACCGGCATCTCTTTGAGACGAGCATCGAGGGCATTCTCACAACGGACAAGGACTTCAGGATCGCCATGGTCAACAAGGTCATGGCCGAGATGTTCGGTTATACCGAAACCGAGATGCTCGGCATGCCCGTGGAAAAACTCGTTCACGCGGACGAACATGACGAGCACGGCATTGAGACCGACAAGCGGCGGACCGGGCACGCCTCACGGTATGAGCGACGATTTGTGCGAAAGGACGGGAGTGTTGTTTCGGCCCTCGTGTCCTCCACCCCGACATTCGACGATCAGGGGATATTCAACGGGTCCTTCAACATGGTTACCAACATCACGGACCTGCGCCGGGCCCAGGCGGAGCTCAAGCTGGCCAACGATCAGTTGGAGCGGCGTGTTGTCGAGCGAACGGACGAATTGAACAAGACCAATCGCCTCCTGCAGTCCGAGATTCATATCCGGAGGCAGACCGAGAAGGCGATCATCGAGGCCAAGGAGTCCGCCGAGGAAGCGACCAGGGCAAAGAGTGAATTCCTGGCCAATATGAGCCATGAGATCAGGACGCCCATGAACGCCATCATCGGCATGACCCACCTGGCCAAGATGACGAAGCTGACGGCGGTCCAGAAGGATTATCTCAACAAGATCGACATCTCCGCCCGTTCCCTGCTCGGCATCATCAACGACATCCTGGACATGTCCAAGGTCGAAGCGGGCATGCTGGCCGTCGAGGCCACGGAATTCAGGCTCAACGAGGTCCTGGAGCAGCTGGCCACCATCATTTCCCCCCGGGCCAACGAGAAGAAACTCGAATTTCTCATCAATGTGGACAAGGAAGTGCCTCCGGTCCTGGTGGGCGACTCCATGCGGTTGTCCCAGATTCTCATCAATCTGTGCAACAATGCCGTCAAGTTCACGGACAACGGGTCGGTTGTCGTCAGCATCGATAAGGTCGAGGACTGCGACAGCGACGTGAAACTCCGGTTTTCGGTCAAGGATGACGGCATCGGCATCCGGTCCGATCAGATAGACAGATTGTTCGAGCCTTTTACCCAGGCCGACACATCGACCACCCGCAAATACGGCGGCTCTGGGCTCGGTCTCCATCTCTGCAACCGGCTTGTGGAATTGATGGGAGGCCTCATCGGGGTCGAGAGCGAAGTAGGCAAGGGGAGCACGTTCTGGTTCGAGATCACCCTGCCCATTCGCGACTGGGATGAAGGGGAGTCCGTCCTGCCCGGCAACATGCGGGGGATGCGCACGCTGGTCGTGGACGACAACCCCACCTCCCGGGTCATCCTCAAGGGCATGCTCGAGCATATCGGGCTGCGCGTTGATCTGGCCTCATCGGGCTTTGAGGCGATCGACAAGCTGCGAGAGAGCCCGGACGGCGAATACAGTTTGCTTGTCATCGACTGGCGCATGCCGGAGTTGGACGGCATCGATACCGCCGGGAAAATCATGCTGGACCCCATGATCCCCGTGAAGCCCCCCATGGTCATGGTCTCCGCATACGGCAACGCGGCCCTGGTGAAGAAATCCAATGAGATGGGATTCAAGGGGCTGCTGTTCAAGCCGGTCAACCAGTCCTTCCTTTTCAATCTCGTGGTGGAGATCCTGGGCAAGGGCATGGTGACCACCACCCAGGCCCTGACCGATGGAAGGGACGCGGACAGATTGGCGGGTTCCCGCGTCCTGCTCGCGGAAGACAATGAGATCAACCGGCAGGTGGCCCACGAAATACTGTCGACAATGGGCGTTCGGATTGCCGAGGTAGTGAACGGCAAGGAGGCGCTTGATTACCTGGAAGACAACGAGGTCGATCTGGTCCTCATGGATATCCAGATGCCGGTCATGGACGGTTACGAGGCCACGGCGGCGATCAGAAAACAGGTGCGCTTCAGGGATCTGCCTGTCATCGCCATGACGGCCCATGCCATGATCGACGACATCGAGGAGAGCCGCCGGTCCGGCATGAACGATCACATCGCCAAGCCGTTCGATCCCGACGACCTGTTCAGCATGTTGTGCAAGTGGATTCCGGAGTCCAAGGTCGAGGTCGATGAAGTGAAGATCGACGAGGTCGCCGACGAAGGCAAGGAAACGACATTGCCTTCTCTTGCTGGAATCGATGTCGAACTCGGGCTCAAGCGGGCGCGCGGCAATGAAAAACTGTACCGGAACCTCCTGCTCCTGCTGGAAGACAAATATGCCGACGCGGCGGACGAGATAGAAAAGGCCCTGGCCGAGGGACTACGACCGGACGGTGTTTCCCTGGCCCATTCCGTCAAGGGGACGTCCGGCATGCTGGGGGCGATGGACCTGTTCGAAATGGCCAGTCGGCTCGAGATGGCCCTGGACGACGACTCGTGCCCGGACGTATCCGCCGAACTGGGCGCGTTCCGGGAAGCCCTTGAAGTGGTCATAGACAGCGTGCGCATAGTCCGGGCCGGTACGACGGAAACGGGTCTCGGTCATGACCTGAAGGTCGCGGACGTGGAGGAATTGCGGGCGGCGCTTGCCGAACTGAAGGCGCCGTTGTCCCGCGGGGCTCCCATGGAGAGCAGGGACGGGGCCGAAAAGGTCCGGTCCCTGGGCTGGCCGGCTGAACTGGAAACGGACGTGGCCGAGCTCCTGCGCCTCATCGCCGAATACGATTTCAAGAAGGCCCTCGGCCTTGCCGCGGAGCTGGAAAAGCGGCTGTAACTCCCACCCTTTTTAATCCGGGGCAAAGTAAAAGGCGCGTTCACTTGTGAACGCGCCTTTGAGTGGAAACCGGACACCCGGCAGCAACCGATACCGCTGCTTCCTTTCGGACCTGACGGGGTTCTCAGCGCAACCGCCGTCCGGCTTCCCTCTGTCGGAGATTGGTTCCCTACAGCGTTTCCGGTGGTTCGTCAACTCTTCACGGAACATCGCGGCTCCGGAACACCTTTGAATTTCATAGTCGTACGGTCTGGATGTTGCAAAATCGCGTTCAGGTGGTTAGTAATTATTACGAGGTGCAACATGAATGAATTCGATACGCGCGTGGGCGGGACCCTCAAGGCCGCCGGGTTGGAAGTGCTGCAGGTCAACGTCGGCCTGAAATGCAACCAGGCGTGCATACATTGTCACTTGGAATGTTCCCCGCAGAGGGCAGAGGTCATGACCCGGGAGACCATGGACCGCATCGTCCGTATGGCCGCCCTGATCAAGCCCCGTCTGGTGGACATCACCGGGGGTGCGCCGGAACTCAACCCCCATCTCAAATCCTTTGTGACCGATCTTATGGCCGCAGGCCATGCGGTCCAGGTGCGGACCAACCTGTCCGCCATGACCGAGCCCGGCATGGAGGACTATCCGAAGTTCTTTGCCGACAACGGGATCGGGCTGGTCGCTTCCATGCCGTGTTACCTGGAGGAGAACGTCGCCCGGATGCGCGGCGGCGAGTGCTTTCCCAAGTCCATCGCCATGCTCAAGAAGCTCAACGGCCTCGGCTACGGCCTGGAGGAGGGGCTGACCCTCGACCTGGTCTTCAACCCCGGCGGACCGGCGCTGCCTCCCGGCCAGGAGTGCCTGGAAAAGGCGTACAAGAAGGAGATGAGCGAGCGCTACGGCATCGTGTTCAATCGCCTCCTGACCATCACCAATCTGCCCATAGGCCGATTCATGGACGAGCTCGGGGAGCAGGGCAAGGCCGGGGAGTACATGACCCTGCTCAAGGATTCGTTCAATCCGGCCACCGTGGACGGGCTGATGTGCCGCCACCAGGTGAATATCGGCTGGGACGGACGGCTTTATGACTGTGATTTCAACCAGGCTCTGGATCTGCCCGTGAACGGGGAAGCGCCGGACAATGTGGACGACTTCGATCTGGCCAGGATGGTCCACAGGCAGGTGGTCACCGGCCCGCATTGCTTCGGCTGCACGGCGGGCGCGGGGTCGAGCTGCGGCGGGGCCCTGGACACCTGATCCCGTCCTCGAGGTTGACTTGCGGCGCGGTTTGGGTCACGCCACCGCCATGACCGTTCACGCGATTCCTCAATTCATCGAGAGGCAGTTTCTCCTCATCGCGGTCGTTGCGTCCGCCCTGGCATTGGCGTGGCCGCAGTCCTTCATCTGGGTCAAGCCGCATATCCCGCTCGGCCTCGGGCTGATCATGTTCGGCATGGGGCTGACCCTGGAATTCGAGGATTTCCGCAATATCCTGCGCAAGTGGCCGCTGGTCGGCCTCGGCATGGTCCTGCAATACGTGATCATGCCCGGCCTGGCCGTGGGCGTTTCCTTTATTCTCGGCCTGCCCCCGGAAGCCGTTGTCGGCATGGTGGTCGTGGGTGCGTGCCCGGGCGGCACAGCCTCCAATGTCATCGCCTACCTGGCCCGGGCCAATGTCCCGCTGTCCGTGACCATGACCCTTGCGTCCACCTGCCTGGCGCCGGTTCTTACACCGGCCATCATCTACCTGATCCTGGAGCGGCAGGTGGAGATCGAGTTCTGGTCCATGGTCCGGTCGGTATTCTGGATCGTGATCTTCCCGCTGGTGGACGGCCTGGTGCTGCGCAGGCTCTTCCGGGCAAGGCTGGAGCCGGTGCTGCGCTATTTCCCCTCCTTTTCGATCATCGTCATCGTCTTGCTCATCGCCTGCATCATGGGGTTGAACCGGGAAACCCTGCTCGCCTTTCCTGTTCTGGTCCTGTTGGGCGTGGCCCTGCACAACGGCTTCGGCCTGGCCGCCGGATACGGCGTGGCCCGGCTCTTCCGTTGCTCCAGGCAGGACGCCCGCACCCTGGCCATCGAGGTGGGCATGCAGAACTCCGGGCTCGGCGTAGCCCTGGCGGTCAAGCACTTCGGCGTGGCCACGGCTTTGCCCGGCGCGTTGTTCAGCCTGTGGCACAACCTCTCCGGGGTGGCGTTGGCCCGCCGCTGGAATCGCAGGAACGGGTAGCCACGCTGAAAGGTAATTTGAAAATTCAGGATTCTGTGCTTGACGGGTGTTACTGATTTGATATTAGTATCTTTCAGTTGACCATGAAATCTGAATTGATGTTCGTACAAGAGGAGGAACACCTGATGAAAAAGATGATCGCCGTAGTCGCCGTTCTGGCGGCGGTATTGTTCGCCGGACAGGCGTTTGCGCACTTCGGTATGCTCATTCCCGACACCGACGCCACCAGCCAGGACAAGCGGACCGTGGAAATGGTCCTGTCGTTCTCACATCCCTTCGAGGGAGTGGGCATGGAGCTCGAGAAGCCCGCAGAATTTTTCGTGGTCGTGGATGGTCAGAACAAGACCGATCTGCTGCCGACCCTCAAGGAGACCAAGGTCATGGATCATCTGGCCTGGAAGACGTCCTATCAGGTCAAGCGGCCCGGCTTATACGCCTTTGTCTTTGACCCGGTTCCCTACAAGGAAGACGCAGAGAACAACTACATCCGTCACATCACCAAGGTCGTGGTGGACGGCTACGGCGAGGGCGAGGAATGGAACCAGCCCCTGGGTCTGAAGACCGAGATCGTGCCCCTGACCCGTCCCTTCGGCAATTACGCCGGGAACGTGTTCCAGGGCGTGGTCATGCTGGACGGCAAGCCCGCTCCGTATACCCGCGTGGAAGTGGAGTTCTACAACAAGGACGGCAAGAGGACCGCGCCCGACGAGCGCATGGTCACCCAGGAAGTGATCGCCGACGGCAACGGCGTCTTCACCTTTGTCTGCCCGTGGAAGGGGTGGTGGGGATTTGCCGGCCTGAACGCCGACGCGCAGCCCTATGAGGGCCGGGAGCTGGAACTCGGTGCCGTCATCTGGGTCGAAATGAAATAATCCGTTTCTTCAACCATGCCGCCCGGCCACCTTTCCGGTCGGGCGGCTTTTCTGCATTCTGCCCAGGATGGGCGTGACGAATTCGTCGGGGAAGGCCCCGCAGGTTGCGCCCACGAATGCGCCGATGATGGAGCCGATCACCAGGTTGGACCCGTCCGGGCTGGCCATCACCTGGAGCAGGGTGCCCACAAAGGCGCCCATGAACGCGCCCATGGTCCAGCCGTCGTTGTTTACCCCCCGGTAAGGCTTCAGTCCGCGCCAGGTGCGGACGAGGTCCTTCAGGAAGAAGCCCGTGAATCCCCCCAGAAAGGCGCCGATGAGCGTCAGCATCATGCCGGGAAAGGCCGTGTGCAGGGTGAACCCGTACTGCATGGTCCCTTCGATGACGCCCGCGATCCCGCCGATGGCCAGAATCCCGTGGAAACTCTTTTCCTTGATATCCAGTTTCGGAATGAAGTCCTGCATGCTTTTTCCCGCTTGATGGGAAATCCTTTCCCGGTTGTTGTGCACAAGGTGTTGGCTGCCAGAATCGTGCCGCTGGGCATGGGCTGCGCCTGTTGCGTAAAATTCAATTCAAACAAGCGTTTAAATTGGATTTTCAGTTAGACATTTTTCTCCTGTTTGGGTATGAAGTGTGAGTTTGTGCAAAATATCAACTTCAATGTTTCCGGGCGGAAGGATACCGCAGCATCTGGGAGGGTGACGGAAGCGTTGGACAACGACAGCTGCCGAGAGAGTGAGCAGCCGTTTAAGGGGGAAGGATGAAACGTGCATCCGTCTATTTCGTCATGAGTTTGCTCGTCTGCCTGTTCGCTGTTGCAGCGACCGCCCAGGCAGGCGGTTTCGGCCTGTTCGAATGGGGCAACGCAGCCCTCGGCCAGGGCACCGCTTACTACGCAACCGGTGACGATCCGTCCGTCATCGCCTACAATCCGGCCCAGATGACCCGCCTCGAGGGTATACAGGTCTATGCCGGCGTTACCGCCATTTCCCCGAATTCCGATGTCAACATCAACGGGACCAAGAATTCGACTTCCCAGCAGGTCTTCGCCGTCCCGCATGCCTATGCGACCTATCAGGTGAACGACAAGCTGTTCATCGGCGCAGGCGAGTTCACCCGTTTCGGCCTGGGCACCAAGTACGAAGACGGCTGGACCGGCGCCACATTGCTGCGCGAGGCCAAGCTCGAGTCCTTCTCCTTCAACCCGACCATCGCATACAAGGTGAACGACTCCCTGTCCATCGCCGGCGGTCTCGAGATCATCAAGGGCTCCTTCTACGTGACCAAGCAGCACTTTGCCACCGGCAGGCCGTTCAACGTCGAGGTCGAGGGAACGTCTCTTTCCGGTAACGTCGGCCTGTTGTATGATTTCACCGACGACTTTTCCGTGGGCTTCTCCTACCGGGCTCCGGTCAGTTTCACCGGCCACGGCGACGCGGAACTGGACGGGCTCCTGCCTCAGACCAACGCCACTGTCGAAGCCACTTTCCCTGATCAGTACTCCCTGGGCCTCGGCTATCAGCTGACCGAAGACCTGAGCTTTGAATTCGATGTCATCTTCACCCGCTGGGAACTGTTCAACGACATGTCGTTCGATTTTGAAAGCGCCTTGTACCCCGACAACGTCGAGACCTTCAACTACAAGAACACCTGGCGTTTCCAGCTCGGCACCGAATACATGGCCACCGACAACTGGGCTCTGCGCGCCGGTTACGTGTTCGACCAGACCCCGACCCGGCATGCGTACGCATCCCTGATGCTGCCCGCCAACGATCGGCACATGTTCACCCTCGGCACCGGGTACACCTTCGGTGACCTGACCGCCGACCTGGCCGGCATGTACATCTTCACCGAAGAGCGTGAAGCCCTGACCATGTTCGACGGCGCGACCAGGAGTTCCGTGGACTTCAAGCAGGGACAGACCTGGGGCCTGGGCCTCTCTCTCGGCTACAAGTTCTAGGAAAGCATGTCTCATGACACCACGGCCCCCGCTTCGGCGGGGGCTTTTTTTTTGATCAGTCGTTGACAGGCGGCCCGGCCATGATGAAATGTTGGATGCGAGGTAATCTATGATTCATCTGAACTCCGTGACCTTCTCATACGGTGCGACCGGAGAGGCCGTGACCGATGTCTCCCTGAACGTTCCCAAGGGGCGATTCCTGGGGCTGGTCGGTGCCAACGGCAGCGGCAAGTCCACGCTCCTGTCCCTCATGGCGGGGCTGTATTCGCCCACGGGCGGGTCCCTGTCCGTGGCGGACCGCAAAAGTCCCGGCATGGAGAAATCCATCCGTTCCGTCTGCCGCATGGTCATGCAGGATGCGGACCTGCAGATTCTCGGCGGCACGGTGGAGGAGGACCTGCTCATGGGGCGCAAGCGCAGCGAGGCCACTGTGGCCGAGGCTCGGCGAATGGCCGAACGCTTCGACCTCCTGGAAGCCTGGGAACGGCCCGTGCAGTCCCTTTCTTGGGGCATGAAGCGCAAGGTCTGCCTGGCCGCGGCTTTGCTGGACAAACCCTCGGTGCTGCTTCTTGACGAGCCGTTCAGCGGTCTGGATTACCCCGGTATCCGCGAAATGCGGGCCATCATGGCCGAAAACAGGCAGCGCGGACTGACCCAGGTGGCGTCCAGCCACGATCTTGAGAGCTTCATCGACCTGGTGGACGAGCTGGCCATAATGGACAAGGGTGCCCTGGTCCTGTCCGGACCGCCCGAAAAGGTACTGGATCGTGTCCTTGAACACGGCGTCCGGCCGCCCTGCTCATGGAGCGCGGACCGGGCCATCGCCGCCTGGGAAGAGGAGGGCGCGTGATGCGTGCGGTGGCGGACGGGCTGCGCGCTCTCGATCCCCGGTTGAAGCTGGCGGCCGCGCTGGTGCTCGGCCCGTGCCTGTGGAAGGTGCACGTGGCTTCGGCGGCCTTCTGCGCGCTGGTCTTCCTCTTTCTCGTTCCCATGCTGTCCGCCAGCCGCCCCTTGGGCTCCCGGATGGTAAAGAGCCTTTTCTTCTTCATTTTCCTTTGGGTCGCGGTCAAGTCCGGGGTGGACGCAATGACCGGCGTCCCGTCTGAGTACATCCTCGCGGACGCAGGGCAACTGGCGGTCAGGCTGACCGGTCTGGTGCTTCTCGGTCTGGTTCTGGCCCTGTCAACATCGCCAAGGACCATCGGCCTGGCCGTGGCCTGGTACATCCGGCCCCTGGTGGGGCGGGAACGCGCCTGGCGCGTGGCACTGTCGCTGGCCCTGATGGTTCATTTCCTGCCCATCTGCCTGTCCACCGTGATCGGTGTTCGGGACGCGCTGGACCGCCGCTGCCCTGAAATGGGCGGGATCATGAAGGCGCGGGTCATCCCCCAGGCCGTTATCCGCAACCTCGGGCAGAAGACCTGGAGCCAGACCCTGGCCGTGGCCAGCCGTGGCCTGGAAGGCCCCGAGGCGTGGGAGGCGGACTTCCGCTGGGCCGCATTGGACCTGGTCTGGGCCTGTCTGATCGCCATCGTCGTCGTTCTTCTCTTCATTCCCTGATCCTCACCGGTCCCGTATTGACGCAAGGCGGCGACATGCCGTACGGTTTTTCGCAGTTGTCGTTTCAAGCCGTCCGTGATCTTTCGACCGCTGAGGATGATATGGCAGAGATTGCAATGATGCTCCCCGACCAGGCCCGCTCCTTCATGGAGAAGAACAAACCCGAATCCTATACGCTGCTGGATGTCCGACAGGAGTGGGAATACGAGGAGGAACACCTCCCCGGGGCGCTGTTGGTGCCGCTGTCGGATCTCCCCGACCGCATGGACGAGCTCGACGCCGGGAAGCCCCTGCTGGTGTATTGCCGCACCGGAGGGCGCAGCATTGCCGCCGCCAGCCTGCTTCAGGGGCAGGGATTCACGGATGTCAGCAACCTGGTGGGCGGCATTTCCGGCTGGAGCGGCGGCACCGCCTTTGGCCCCATGGAACTCGGCCTGGTGGAATTCACCGGCAGGGAGACCCCGGAAGAGGTGGTCCTAAAGGCCTACGCCATGGAAAACGCCCTGCAGATATTTTACACCCAACGGGCAGATTGGGCCGAAACCATGGAACGCATCGAGCTGTTCATGGAGCTGGCCGTGTTCGAGGATCGGCACAAGGACACGCTGTTCACGCTTTACAACAGGCTCACCGGCAGCGACATTGACCTGAGCGCGTTCGAGAAGCTGGCCCTTGAGAGCGAGGGCGTCGTGGAAGGCGGCGTCGAGATCGCCGAGTTTCTGGACCGGCACCCGGATGCCTTTGACGACGAGCAGGGGATTCTCCAGCTGTCGGCCATGATCGAGGCCCAGGCCCTGGACTACTACCTGCGGTGTGCGAAGGCCGCGCAAAGCGAAGAGACCCGCAAGGTCCTGCAGCTCCTGGCCCGCGAGGAAAAGGCCCACCTCAAGCTGCTGGGCAAGTCCATGGACATGCGGGATATCTAGGTTCGGACCGGTCTCCGGGAGCGGATGTTCGGCACCACTATTCCCAATATGATCAGCGCTGCTCCGACCATCTGGAGCATGACCACGTTTTCGTCCAGAAAAATCGCTGCCGCCCAGAGGGTGACGACGGGTTCCACGGACGAGAAGATGCAGGCGAAGGCGCTGCCGATGCGTTCGATGGCCGCGTAGAGGAACGTGACGGCGATCACGCCCGGCACCAGTCCCAGCGCCAGCGCGATAACGGCCTGATCCGCCGACAGCCGTGACCAGGCCGTAACGTCGCCTGACAGGGTGAAGGACACCGCCGCGAACAGCATGACGTAGAAGGTCGCGCTCAGGGGGCGCATTCCCTTGAGGAGCACCTGTACCAGGATCAGGTAGAGGGAGAAGACCGCCATTGCTCCCAGGGCGTAGAGCAGTCCCGTCCCGTCAGCTTCCCGCAGGAAGGCGTCGTAAAAAACCAGGCAGCATCCGGCCATGACCAGGACCAGCGAAACGACCACCGGCCGGTCGAGCTTCATATCCAGGAAATACGCCGAAAGCAGGGCGACCGCTATGGGGTGGCCGTAGAGAATCAGTGCCGTGGTGGAGGCCGGTATGGTCTCCAGGGCAGCCACAAAGCAGGTGGTCTGGCTCCAGTAGACGACCAGTCCCAGAAAGGCGCATTTGCCGAGATTCCTGGGTGAAATGCGGAGCAGGGTGCGGTCCTTGACCAGGAGGATCAGGAGCAGGGCGAGCACGCCGAGGGTGAAGCGGGACTGCATCATGACCGGCCCGGTCATGGACGCCTCGTAGCCGAGTTTGACCATGATAGCCATGGACCCGAAGGCCGTGGCGGAAATGAGCGCGTAGACGAGTCCCCTGATCATGCCGTTTTCTTCATGTAGGCCATGAATTCCTGGTTGCCCTTGGGGCCCAGGATTTTCGACGGCACCACGCCGACGACGGTCAGGCCGAGCTCGGATTCGCAGAACCCGGTTACCATGTCCACGGCCTCCTGCCTGAGGCCTTCATCCCGGACCACGCCCTTGTCGGTCTGGCCGGGGCCCACCTCGAACTGGGGCTTGATGAGCACCACCAGTTCGCCGTCATCGGCCAGGAATTGCATGCAGGCGGGCAATATCTTTGTCAGGGAGATGAAGGAAACGTCGGCCACGATGACGTCCACCTGCTCCGGGATCAGGTCGGGTTCCGCGTGGCGGACGTTGGTCCGCTCCAGGTTGACCACCCGATCGTCCTGCCTGAGCTTCTCGTGCAGCTGGCCGTAGCCCACGTCCACGGCGTACACGCGGACGGCCCCGTGCTGCAGCAGGCAGTCGGTGAAGCCGCCGGTGGAAGCGCCCGCGTCGAGCGCCGCCTTGCCCGTGAAGTCGAGGGTGAATTCCTCGATGGCCGTGAGCAGCTTGTACGCCCCGCGCGAGACGAACCGGTCGTCCTCGGGGACCGCGAACTCGGTGTCAGGGAAGAATTGCTGGCCGGGCTTGGAAACGGGCACCTTCTGGCCCCGGTCAAGGTAGTGGACCTTGCCCGCCATGATCAGCCGCTTGGCTTTCTCGCGGCTCTCGGCATACCCTCCTGCGGCCAGCAGGTGGTCAGCCCGTTGTTTTTTTGCCATGGGTGCCTCCGGCGGCTGGGGGAAGGGGAGGAAACACCCTTTGAAAAGGGTTCTTTCCTCCCCTTCCCCCAGACCCCCAACCCCTTCTTTTCCAAAGCTCTTTATAGCCGCTTCGCTGAAAGAACGGGGGCTGGGATAAACTTATTTCTTTTCCAGGCCGAGGCGGGCCACCACGTTGTCGGCGGTGGTCTGGGTGTATTCCTCGGCGGAGAGTTTTTCCTTTTCTTCCGGGGTGATGACCAGTTCGGGCTTATTGGCCAGGGCCGTGTCCGGGGTGATCTCGAATTCCGGGGGAAAGGCGTTGTCGAAATACATGTTCTGGAAGTCCACGAACTTGAGCTGGTGGGCCGTTGAATCCAGCACGCACAGTTCGTCGGTCGAGACCAGGCCGAGTTCCAGGGCGCGCTTGGCCCCGGCAAAGGTCTCGCCACCCTGGGTGCAGGCGATGTGGCCGTTCATGTTGGCCTGGATCATGGAGTCCATGATCTGCTGTTCGGTGACCTGGAGGACCTGGAAGGCCTGCTTGCCGCCCACGGCCTCGAATTTTTCGGCGTAGTACTTCACGCGGGGGAAGGAGACCGGGTTGCCGATCATGGCCGCCTGGGCCACGGAGGCGGATACGGTCACCGGGGCGTACTCGCGCTCATCGGGGTCGTCCACGGCGTAGTACCGGTAGACCGGGTCCGCGTGGTGGGACTGGACGCCGAAAATGCGCGGCAGCTCGTCGATGATGTCCAGTTCATACAGCTTGAGGAATCCGGCCATGATGGCGGTGATGTTGCCCGCGTTGCCGATGGGCACGAAGATGCACTTGCCTTTCATGTCCCAGTCGAACCACTGGGCGCATTCGAATGCGTAGGACTCCTGGCCGAGGATGCGCCAGGCGTTCTTGGAGTTGAGCAGGGCCACGCGGTAGTTGTCGGCCAGGTGCTCGACCACCTTCATGCAGTCGTCGAACACGCCGGGCACCTCGAGGACGATGGCACCGGACCCGAGGGGCTGGGCGAGCTGGGCCGGGGTGACCTTGCCGTGGGGCAGGATGACCACGGACTTGATGGCCCCGCCAACGTAGGAGGCGTACAGGGCCGCCGCAGCCGAGGTGTCGCCCGTGGACGCGCACACGGTCAGGATCTGGTCCCAGCCGTGCCTGCGGATGAGCGAGCGCAGGTAGGAAAAGCCGCAGGCCATGCCCCGGTCCTTGAAGGACGCGGACGGGTTCTGGCCGTCGTTCTTGTATGCCGTGCGCAGGCCGGTGGCCGCGTTGAGGCCGGGGCTGGATTCCACCAGGGGGGTGTTGCCCTCGCCGAGGTAGACGATATCCTCTTCTTCCAGCACCGGGGCCATGAGTTCGTAGAAGCGGAAGATGCCGCGCAGGGCGGTTTTCTTGGAGGCCGCTCGGGAGTCGAAGATTTCGCGCCACTGCTTGCCCGGCGTCTTCTTCAATTCGTCGAAGAGCAGGTTGTCCAGCAGGAACACGCCGCCGCAGTCCGGGCAGGTGTAGTACAGCTCGTCGGTGGGGAATCGCTTTCCGCAACCTAGGCAGAAGTATTCCATGTGTCCGCGATAGGCGGGAAAAAGATCGGCAGTCATCGGCTCACCCAAAGAAGATAAAGGTTCTCTCTCAAATACCTTGCCCCTGAAAGGCCTCAAAGATTCGCTTAAAAGGTATGGTATGGCAAGTCAAAAAAACTTGGTTTGGCTGTGTGCAGGAGTCGTTGGGGATATGGGAATTCTTGAAGCAGGGGTTCAGAACATCCGTTTGTCTTGGAAGGTTGCCTTTGGCACGATGCAGGAAAAGGAGTGGACCAACATGGAAAGCCAAGTGGAGTTGAAAGCGGCCAACGAACGAAATGCCGGTACGTTCAAACGATTGATGCCTGAAATCGCTGAACCCTATACTGCGCTCAACCAGGAAGTATACAAGGACGGGGTCGTCAGCGGCAAAAACAAGCGGCTCATGGCCCTGGTCGGTGCGTTGGTCGAAGGGTGCAGGGCTTGCATCCTGTATCAGACGGAGGAGGCGTTGAAGCAGGGAGCTTCAGTGGATGAGATTCTGGAGACCTGTTCGGTGGCTCTGGCTTTGGGCGGGACCATGGGCATGGGGGAAATAACCCGGGTAATGGCCTACTTGAGAGAGCGGGATTTGTTGCCGGGATAAGGAAAATGGGGAAGACGTGCATCACGTCTTCCCCGAAACAACCAGTAGCATGTCTCCGGATTTGGAGGGCCTTACGGCCAAACCCGGGGGATGGACACGACCACGATGCATGCGCCGATGGCCGTCTTGACCGTGAAGCCGAGCGCCTTGCCCACGAATGCTCCCTTGGCCGCACGGAAGGCCTCGGGCCTGGACCGGCCCGGCATCTCGGCGATGAGGCAGCCGAGGTAGGCGCCGCCCAGGGCGCCGATGATCGCTCCGACGCCCAGCAGGAAGGACGCCCCGAAGACGGCCCCGGCAATGGCCCCGATTATGCCGCCCACGTTGCCGCGGGTGGAGGCCCCGTATTTTCCGGCGTACCGCGCCTGGAGAAAGAATTCGAGTCCCTCGGCCACGGCCGCGATCACGGCGAGGATGATGATGAAGTTCCAGGTCATGGACTCCGGATAGAGATACTTCCAGAGCGAAACCAGGCCGATGGCCACCCAGTTGGCGGGCATGCTGAAGAGCTGGAGCACCTGTGAAAAGAGCAGGCCCAGGATGGTCAGGATGGCCCAGACATATTCCATGCCGTTAGTCCTCTTCGCCTCGGCGGTCCACCACACGCACGGCCTTGCCTTCGGCCTTGGGGATGGAGTCGGACTGGCACAGTTCTACGCGCGGGGTGATCAGGATTTCGTTGCACAGGTTCTTGGCGATCTGCTTCTGCAGTCCCTGCAGGGCGCGCATGTCTTCCACGAAGAATTCGTCCTTGATCTCGACCTTGACCCGCATTTGGTCGGACACGCCTTCGCGAACCAGTTCGATGAGGTAGTTCTGGCCGACCTCGGGCATGGCCATGAGTGTCTGCTCGATCTGCATGGGGTAGATGTTCACGCCCTTCAGGATCATCATGTCGTCGGCACGGCCCGCGATGCGGTCGATGCGGCGGTGGGTGCGGCCGCATCCGCACTGGCCGGGAATGAACCGGGTCAGGTCGCGGGTCCGGTAGCGGATGATGGGCATGCCGTCGCGCAGGATGGTGGTCATGACCAGTTCGCCGATCTCGCCCTCGGCCACGTGTTCCCCGGTGTCGGGGTTGATGATCTCGGCGATGTAGGCGTCCTCCCAGAGGTGCATGCCTTTTTGCTCGACGCATTCGAAGGCCACGCCCGGGCCGTTCATCTCGGACAACCCGTAGGAGTTGTAGGCCTTGATGTGCATCATCTCCTCGATCTTGCGGCGCGCCTCCTCGGTGTGCGGCTCGGCTCCGATCAGGGCGATGCGCCACGGCATCTCCTTGACGTTGTAACCGGCCTCTTCGACCTTCTGGGCGAAGTAGAGGGCAAAGGAGGGGATGATGTGCAGCACGGAAACATTGTGGTCCCGGATGAGCTTGATCTGGCGCTTGGTGTTGCCCGCGCCCGCCGGGATGGTCAGCATGCCCAGCCGTTCGGCCCCGTAGTGGATGCCCAGGCCGCCGGTGAACAGCCCGTAGCCGGACATGTTCTGGCAGACGTCGGACTTGCGGCAGCCGCAGCAATGCATCGACCGGGCCATGAGGTCCGCCCAGGTGTCCAGGTCCTTCTGCGTGTAGAAGACCGCCGTGGGCGTGCCCGTGGTGCCGCTGGAGGCGTGCAACCGCACGAAGTCGTCCAGGGGCCGGGTGAGCAGCCCGTGGGGGTACTGGCTGCGCAGGTCGTCCTTGGTGGTGAAGGGCAGCTTGGTGATGTCCGCCGGGGTCTTGAAATCCTCGGGATTCACTCCGGCCAGGCGTGCACCGTAGAAGGGCGACTTCCTGGCGTTCGCGATGGTTTCCTTGAGTCGCTCGACCTGGAGTTCTTCCAGGGCGGCGCGGTCCATGGCCTCTACGGGATCGTAATACATGGCGGTTCGTTGGCTGGAGGGTTAGTCACTGTCAGGGTGGAATCCTTCGGGAAGTTCGGACGGGTATGCTGTGGCGTCCATGTTCTCGAAGCGGGTGTATTCCTTCTTGAAGTACAGCTCGCACCTGCCGGTGGGGCCGTTGCGCTGCTTGCCGATGATGATTTCGCAGTGGTTCTTGAGCGGGTTGTCCTCGCTCTTGTTGTAGGCGGCGTCGCGGTAGAGAAAGATGATGATGTCGGCGTCCTGTTCAATGGCGCCGGATTCACGCAGGTCTGACATCATGGGCCGCTTGTCCGTGCGCTCCTCGACCTTGCGGTTGAGCTGCGACAGGGCGATGACCGGCACGTTCAGCTCCTTGGCCAGGGCCTTGAGGTGGCGGGAGATGTCCGAGATCTCCTGCTCGCGGGAGTCCGGCCGGGCGCTGGAGCGCATGAGCTGAAGGTAGTCGACCACGACCAGGCCGAGGTTGCTCTCCGCCTTGAGGCGGCGGCAGCGGGCCTGGAGTTCCAGGGTGGAAAGCGCCGGGGTGTCGTCGATGAAAATGGGTGCGCGGCTCAGGATGTCGGCCCCGTCGTAGAGGCGTGTCCAGTCCGCGTCGTCCAGGTAGCCGGTACGCAGGTTGCTCAGTTCCACCTTGGACTGCACGGCCAAAAGGCGGGTCATGAGCTGTTCCATGCTCATCTCCAGTGAGAAGATGGCCGTGGAGCATTCGCTGCGCACGGCGGCGCGCAGGGCCACGTTCAGGGCGAACGCGGTCTTGCCCATGGACGGGCGGCCCGCGATGATGATCAGGTCCGAGTTCTGGAGACCGGCGGTCATTGCGTCGAAGTCGTGATAGTGGGTCTGGATGCCGGTGACCACGGACTTGTTGTTGAACCGGGTGGTCAGCTCGTCGAAGACCTTGGGCACGAGCTGCTGGCTCGAGAGCATGCCGCGCATCTCTTTGGACTGCGCGATCTGGAAGATTTCCTTTTCGGATTCGTCCAGGACCTCGTCCACGTCGCGGGAGGAAAAACAGTTGGCTATGATGCCGCTGGAGATGTCGATGAGCTTGCGCAGGATGCACTTGTCGCGGACGATCTGGGCGTGGTGCTTGGCGTTGGAGGAACTGACCACGGAGTCGGACAGTTCGGCGATGTAGGCCGGTCCGCCCACGGTTTCGAGGGTACCGTTCTTTTCCAGCTGGTTGGCCACGGTGACGACGTCGATGGGCTCATGGGCGTCGTAGAGGTCGATTATGGCCGTGAATATGTCGCGGTGGACCGGGGAATAGAAATCTTCGGCGGAGATGATGTCCACCAGCTCGTGGAACATCGTGTTGGACTGGAAGATGCCGCCGAGGACGGCCTGCTCCGCATCCAGGGAATGTGGGGGGACTTTACGAACGAGATCGGAAGAGGCCCTTTCCAGGGCCCCTTCCGGATTGGTGTCGTATTGGCCTTTGTTAGGCCTCTGCGGTCTCGACGTCTTCGGCATTCTCTACGGATTCCTCGACGGCTTCGACCGCTTCTTCAGCGGGTTCTTCGGTGATGATTTCTTCTTCCACAGGGCCGCCGTGACGGACGACGGAGAGCTTGAGCTCGCCGTGAACGTCCGGGTGCAGGCGGATTTCGATTTCATACTCGCCCAGAGCGCGGATCGGCTCGGGCAGGATGATCTTGCGGCGGTCGATGTCGACGCCGGCGGCTTCCATGGCGTCACCGATGTTCACGGTGGTGACGGAGCCGTACAGCTTGTCGCCTTCACCGACGCGGACTTCGATCTCCACCGGGGTGGAAGCGATCTTGTCGGCCAGGCCTTCGGCCTGGGCGCGAAGGGAGTCGGCCTGTTCCTGCAGCTTGCGGCGTTCCAGTTCGAAGGCCTTGAGGTTGGCTTCGGTGGCGGGCTTGGCAAGTCCCTGAGGGATCAGGTAGTTGCGTCCATACCCGGACTTGACGGTAACGATGTCTCCGAGTCGACCCAGGGCGTCGACGTCAGCGCGTAAAATAAGTTTCATTGGTCCTCCCTCCTACATGGAGCTCCGCTTTTTCACATCGGTGCTGTGAACGGTGGTGTAGAACAGCAGGGCCATCTGACGGGCGCGCTTGATTTCGTTGGTCAGGCGACGCTGGTGCTTGGCGCAGGTGCCGGTGATGCGGCGGGCAATGATCTTGCCGCGCTCGGTCACGAAATCCCGAAGGATGTCGGGGCGCTTGTAATCCAGGGGCAGTTCCTTGTCCGCGCAGAAGCGGCAGAACTTCTTCCTCGGGGTGAATTTCTTGCGAAATGCCATGGTGAAACCTCCTAGGCAGCCAGTTTGACGGTCATGAACTTGAAGATACCGTCGGTGATGCGGATGTTGCGTTCCAGTTCAGCAACCAGCGCGCCGGGGGCTTCGAACACCAGGCGGACGTAGTAACCGCGGGTCTGCTTTTCGACGGGGTAGGCCAGCTGGCGCATGCCCCAGTCGTCGGTCTCAACCATCTTGCCGCCTTCACGGTCCACGATGCCGGTGAGGTTGTCCAGGATACCTTTCCTGTCTTCCTCGGCCAACTCGGGAGAGAGAAGCACGAGCGTCTCGTAATTGTTTGCCATTTTCAAAACTCCTTTTGGTCAATTGGCCCTCCCCAACCAGGGGAGAGCAAGGCAAGAGGGGTTACATATTTGGAAATGATACGCCTGTCAAGTTGTCGGGCTGTCCTAACGGCCCGGCGGGCGCATCCCCCTCCCGTGCATCAGTCCTTGTTCTTATCGTCCTTGTCCGGCGGCGTCCAGCCGCAGGAATCCTTGCCGGGGCCTCAGCCTCCGGCACCGAACTTGCCCCTGATGACCCGGCCGATGGCCAGGCCCAGGATGACCAGACATATCAGTTGCAACCATTCGGGCATTTCTTCTTCTCCCGGCTGTCCATGCAGCGCCGTCTGCGTCGTTGCTGCGGCTGAATTCTCTCCTCACGTATCGCATGAATACGCTGCGGGAGAATTCACCCTTGCGCCCAGCATCCGGCACTATCTGAACAGCCTGACTTTATACGTCATCGCAACAACGTTAAATTTTGAGGTCTTCGCCGGTCAGCAGCTTGTAGGCTTCCAGGTATTTGGCCCGGGTCTGCTCGGCGATGTCCGCCGGGACATTGGGGGCCGGGGGCTGCTTGTTGAAGCCTATGGCCACGAGCCAGTCGCGGAAATACTGCTTGTCGAAGCTGGGTTGCGACTTGCCGGGCTCGAATCCCTCTTCGGGCCAGAACCGGGAGGAGTCCGGGGTCAGGGCCTCGTCGATGAAGATCAATTCGCCGTCGATGGTGCCGAACTCGAATTTGGTGTCCGCGATGAGGATGCCGCGTTTCTTGGCGTAGTCGCGGGCGCGGGTGTAGATGTCGATGGTCAGCTTCTCCACCTTGCGCATCATGTCCTCGCCGATGAGGTCGGCGGCGGCGTCAAGGGTGATGTTCTCGTCGTGCAGCCCCAGGTCGGCCTTGGTGGACGGCGTGAACAGCGGCTTCTCCAGCATCTCGGATTCCCTGAGCCCCTCGGGCAGCTTGTGGCCGCAGACTTCGCCGGTCTTGAGGTAGTCGGACCAGCCGGAGCCGGTGATGAAGCCGCGCACGATGCACTCGATGGGCAGGGGCTTGGCCTTGCGGGCCAGGACGGAACGGTCCTGGAGCTGGTCCTTGTACTTGCGCAGCGGCTCGGGGTAGTCGTCCACGTCGGTGGCGATGATGTGGTTGGGCACCAGGTCCTTCATCATGTCCATCCAGAACAGGGTGATCTGGTTGAGCACCTTGCCCTTGTCCGCAATGGGATCGGGCATGACCACGTCGAAGGCGGAGATGCGGTCCGTGGTCACCAGGAGCAGGGTGTTCTCGTCGATGTCGTAGATATCGCGGACCTTGCCCCGTGAGATGAGCGGGTATTCGGTTATGTCGGTCTCGAAAACGGCCATGAAAAGTCTCCCTCTATTAAGGTAATATTACTTGCTTCGTTTTTCCACGCTGCGGGCGTGGGCTTCCAGCCCTTCCAGCCGGGCCAGCCGCGCGATCTTGGCCCCGTGCTCGGCGACGTAGGCCGGGCTGGTGGCGATCACGCTGGATTTCTTGCAGAAATTCTGGACGGACAGTGCCGAGGAGAAACGCACGGTGCGCAGGGTGGGCAGCACGTGGTTGGGCCCGGCAAAGTAGTCGCCCACGGGTTCGGGCGAATTGTGGCCCATGAAGATGGCCCCGGCGTGGCGGATGGAGCCGAGCAGGGCCCACGGGTCGGCCACGGCCAGTTCCAGGTGTTCGGCGGCCAGCAGGTTGATCAGTTCGCACCCGGCGTCCATGTCCGGCACGGTGATGATGGCGCCCCAGTCCTCCAGGGACTTGGCCGCGATCTCGCCGCGGGGCAGGGCTGCGCACTGGGTTTCGAGCTCATCCCGGACTTTTTCGGCCAGGCCGGTGTCCGGGGTGACCAGGATGGACGCGGCCAGGGGATCGTGTTCGGCCTGGGAGAGCATGTCCGCCGCCAGCCAGGCCGGATTGGCGGAGTCGTCGGCCAGGATGGCGATCTCGGAGGGACCGGCCACCATGTCGATGCCCACCTGACCGATGAGCTGGGCCTTTGCCGTGGCCACGAAAATATTGCCCGGGCCAGCGATGACGTCGCACGGCGCAACCGTGCCGGTGCCGTATGCCAAGGCCCCGATGGCCCATGCGGAGCCGGACAGAAATACTTCGTCCAGGTCGAGCAGGGCTGCCGTGGCCAGGATATACGGGTTGAGCGTGCCGTCCTTGCGGGGCGGGGAGAAGACGCAGATGGATTCCACGCCTGCCACCTGGGCGGGGATGGCGTTCATGATCAGGCTGGAGATGAGCGGTGTCTCGCCGCCCTGGCCGCCGGGAACGTACAGCCCGACGCGGTCCACTGGCCGGACCATCTGGCCGAGCACGGTGCCGTCGGCACTGGTGGTCCACCAGGACTTTTCCTTCTGGTTGAGGTGGAAGGTGCGGATGCGTTCGATGGCCTCGGACAGGATCGCCCGGTCGGTCTCCGGGATTTCGTCCAGGGCGGCCTGGATCGCGGCTTGGGGCACGCGCAGGTCCGCGGCCTCAATGGTCTCGCAGTCGAACTTGCGGGTGTACTCGACCAGCGCCGCGTCGCCGCGTTCCTTCACGTCATTCAGGATATCGCGGACAATGCCGTCCACCTTGGTGTCCGGGTCCTTCCGCGCGCCGAGCCAGGAAGCGATCTCGTCCCAGTCCTTCCGGCCCGCGTATGTCAATTCTCTACAGTCCATGTCGACCTCAAAAGTAATCATTGGTGCAAGGGGAAAATATATATCCGACAGCGTCCCAAAAGTCGAGGCCGCAACCCGCTCGAACCTCGCAAATGCCGCACCCGTCCGCCGGACAACGCTCGCACCTCCCGCAGCACACCTGAGGCGTATGATTTTGTACGGCGCGAAGACCAGCCTACAATTCACTTAACCCGTCATCCCACACAAGGGATGCTTTTTGGGGCGAGAGCGGGTCGAGTGCTAGGCGCAAGAAGAATCCAGGACCGCCGCGTATTCTCATACGCAAGGGTCTGGATTCTTCGCAGCAACGACGCAATCGCCCCGCTCTCGCCCCAAAAAGAGAGGGCCGGGGTTTGCACTCCCCGGCCCTCTGGGCGTCTACTTGGTGGTAAGCTTATTCAGCTTAGGTTTCTACAAGTCGTCTTAGAAGACGTACTTCAGACCGAGCTGGAACTTCCAAGCGTCGCCGCCGTCTTCGTCAGCAGCGCGGACGATACCATCGTCGTCGCCGTCGATGTTGACGTAGCCGATGCCGTTGTACAGGGTCAGTTCGTCGTAGATCTTGTAGAAGGTGTTGAAGTCGATTTCCAGCATGGTTTCGTTCTCAGTCAGGGAACGACCGTAGGTCAGGCCAGCAGGAGCGGCAGCTGCGTCTTCGTCGTTGGTGCCCTGAGCGTACACGATGTGAGCATCGTGGGTCAGGCCTTCAGCGAAGGACTGGATACCGGTGGCGGACAGAGCCAGAGCCCAGAAGCCAACGTTGTCGTTGTCGCCCATGTCGTCACCGGTGATGAGGCCGGCGCCGAAGAAGGTGGTACCGAGAGCCCAGGAGTCGGACAGGATGGGCAGACGTTCGGAACCGTCGGTGGCGTCGTCGTCTTCACCAGTGGTGTAGGCGAAGGCCAGTTCCAGGTTCATGAAGTCAAAGCCGGTGTACTCGACAGCGGCGTCGAACAGCCAACCGTCACGCTCGGAGCGATCGTTGTCAGCATTGACGGCACCGTAGTTGAGGTCAGCCTTGATGATGAAGGGATCCAGCATGGACAGTTCCAGGTTGGAACCGAGCCACCAGGCGCCTTCGAATTCGTCAGTGCCGACGGTGCCGAAGGCAGCCAGGCCGGCGGGAGCGGACTGCAGAGCGTTCTGGCCGGGAGCTGCGTAAACCAGGAACGGAGTCGCGGCGAAGCCTTCGTAGGACAGGGGCAGAGCCAGGATCAGACCGTCGATCTGAGCCTCGTCGATGTCGTTGGCAGCAGCGTCAGGGGTGTCAAAGAAACGCACCCAGCCAGCGAGCATGGAGACGTTGTCGTTGAAAGCGGTGGAAACCAGCACGCCGGAAGCGATGTCGTCCTGGATCAGGGAACCGCCGCCCACGGAAGCGGGCAGAGCAACAGGCTGGAAGCCGGCTTTGATGTTGACGGAAGTGCCGGGCCAGTTGAAGTCGATGTAGCCCTGGTTCAGGCCGAGGATGACGGTACCACCACCGCCACCGGCAGCGCCACCAGCACCGTCAGCCAGGTCGCCCTGACCGAGGTTGCCGCGGACGGAGCGGAAGACGATAACGGCTTTCAGGTTCTCATTGGCCACGGCGGTGAAGCCGAGGTCCAGACGTTCCTGAATGGTGAAAGCATCGTCGTCGGCGCCAGCAGGAGCGTCACCGTCGTTGAAGTCCCAGTTGGAACGCCACACGGCGTTGATCAGGATGTTACCGGAGACGGTAACTTCCGGAGCCGCAAAAGCGGAAGCAGCCATGCCCAGGACCATGGTCAGGGCGACTGCGAGCAGGGTCAAACGTTTCATAATTTTTCTTCCTTTTGTTTGCATTGAAAACCAAGTTAACGCCTTAACTGATTCAGTCTTTACCGCAGGCAAAAGGGTTTTGCAAGGGGTTGAGCGCAAAAAAGTGAAAAAAGTATAAATTTTTTTACCGTGCAAAAAATTGTACTCCCTGCTTGCCTTCGATCCAACTAAATCCTTTTATTTCGATATGTTGACTTTAATAATGCAATGGGTGCTTTGTCCTTGAAAATCCGGTAAGGTCCTGTCTAGACATTTTCGTGTTGAAAAATTACCACAACGTCATGAGTAAGAAGTTCAAATTTTTTGCCGCCGAGTATCCGGACACCCCCGGGGTCTATCTGATGAAGGACGAGGGGGGGCGCATCATCTATGTGGGCAAGGCCAAGGCGCTCAGGAAGCGGCTGTCCTCCTATTTCAGGCAGAACGCCCGGCACACGCCCAAGACCCGGGCGCTGGTGGCCCGCGTCCAACGTGTCGACGTCCTGCTGACCGGCACGGAGAAGGAGGCCCTGCTCCTGGAGTCCGGGCTGATCAAGAAGCACCGGCCCCGCTACAACGTGGTCCTCAAGGACGACAAGCAGTACGTTCTGTTCAAGCTCGACAAGAAAGCCGACTTCCCCCGGCTGACCATCGCCCGCAAGACCGCGCGGGACGGGGCGGTCTATTTCGGCCCGTTCACCTCGGCGGCGGCCGCCCGCACGGTGCTCAAGCTGCTGGGCACGGTGTTCCCCCTGCGCAAGTGTTCGGACGCCACCTTCCGCAACCGGGTGCGGCCCTGCCTGTACCACGACATCCGGCAATGCTGGGCCCCGTGCGTCAAGGAAGTGGACCGTGACCTATATAATGACATGGTCCATCGGGTGGAGATGCTCCTGTCGGGCCGCAGTTCCGAACTGGTGGAGTCGTTGACCCGCAAGATGAAGGCGGCGTCCAGGGACATGGCCTTTGAGGCGGCGGCCGTGTACCGCGACCAGATCAGGGCCGTGAAGAAGACCGTTGAAGGGCAGGTTGCGGTCATCCACGACAACCGGGACCGGGACGTGGTCGGCCTGGCCGAGACGGGCCAGGGGTTGGGATTGGGCGTGCTTTTCGTGCGTCGGGGGCGGCTGCTCGATCAGAAGCAGTTTTTCTGGCCCGGCCTGACCCTGGACGAGGGGCCCGAGGCGGTGGAGAGCTTCATTGCCCAGTTCTACGGGCCGGGGCGGTTCATCCCGTCCACCATCATCGCCCCGTGCGAGCTGGAGGCTTCGCCGTTGCCGGAGATTCTGGCCGAGCGCGGGGGCGGAACCGTGCGCATCGTTTCGCCGCACACGGCCACGGAAAAGCGGCTGGTGTCCATCGCCCGCGACGTGGCCGGAAGGGCGCGCGAGGAAAAGGACACCATCACCGTACGGTTGCAGAAGGTGCTGCGCCTGGCCGGGGAACCGGCGCGCATCGAGTGCGTGGACGCCTCCCACCTGTCCGGCACGGACATGCGGGTGGGCCAGGTGGTCTTTGAAGAGGGGCGGCGCAACAAGGAGGCGTCGCGGCTCTATTCATTTCCCGAGTTGGAAGGCACTGCCGACGACTACGCGGCCCTGGCGGCCTGGGCCCGTCGGCGGCTGGAGTCCGGCCCGCCGTGGCCCGATCTGGTGCTCATCGACGGCGGACGCGGGCAGCTGGCCGCCGTGGAAAAGGCGCTTTCGGGCTGCGAGGAGGACGGGTGCTTCGAGTTGGCCGCCATTGCCAAGGGGGAATCCCGCCGGGCCGGGGAGCTGGGCGACGTGATCTTCCGCCCCGGGCGCAAAAACCCCATGGGGCTCAGGCCCGGAAGCGCGGAGCTGCTGTTCCTGCAGATGGTGCGCGACACGGCCCACCGGTTCGTGCTGGGGCGGCAGCGGCGGGCGCGCAAGAAGGCGGTGCTGAACAGCGAACTGACCTCGCTGCCGGGCATCGGGCCCAAGACGGCCCGCATCCTGTGGGACCGGTTCGCCTCGCTGGACGAGATGATCAAAGCGGATGTGGCGGACATCACGGCGTTGCCGGGGATCGGCGCCAGGAAGGCGGCCAGGATTCATGCGGCGTTGCAGGACCTGAAGGCGTCCCGGAAGAACTAGAATTTCATCGGCTCGTTGGTTTCCAGGGTGACCAGCTCGGTTCCCGGCGCGACCAGGGAGAGCTGTTCGGCCATGGCCTCCGTGTTCTGGGCCAGGATTCCGAAGGTGCCCCAGTGCTGGGGGATCATTTTCTTGCATCCGAGCAGCTTGCAGGCGTAGGCGGCCTGCTTGGCGTCCATGGTGAAGTGGCCGCCGATGGGCAGGATGGCGATGTCGATGTCGTGAAATTTCCCGAACAGCTCCATGTCGCCGAACAGACCCGTGTCGCCGGAATTGTAGACGCACAGGCCGTCCGGATCGGTGATGATGAAACCGGCCGCCATGCCGTTGACGGCGGAATGCATGGCGTGGACCATCTTGATGTCCAGCCCCTGCCGTTTGACCGTGCCGCCGATGTTCATGCCCACGCCCAGATGAGTGGGCAGGCCGAGATGGAGCAACTCCTGGATGACGTCGAAGATGGCCACCACCTCGGCGTCGTGCTTGATGGCCAGCTCGAGGGCCTGGCCGATGTGGTCGCTGTGGTCGTGGGTGACCAGGATCAGGTTGCAGTGATCGACGTCCTCGTAGCCGATGGGGGCCGACGGGTTGCCCACGAAGAACGGGTCGATGAGCAGGTCGGCGTCGCCGGTCTTGATCCGGAAATTCGCGTGTCCATACCAGGTGATTTCCATGGAAAAACTCCTAGTGCCCCCACCTCTCGAACAGGTCGTGGGGGATGTCCAGTTGGTCGAGCACCTTGCCCGCCAGATGGTCGGCCAGGTCCTCGATGGTTGCCGGGCGGTGATAGAAGCCCGGGCTTGCCGGTACGATGACAGCCCCGGCCCGCGTGGCCGTGAGCATGTTCTCAAGATGGATGGCGGACAGGGGCGCCTCGCGCGGGACCAGGATGAGCTTCCTGCGTTCCTTGAGCGTCACGTCCGCGGCCCGGTGGATGAGGGTGTGGCCGAAGCCGGTGGCCACGGCGGACAGGGTGGCCATGGAACAGGGGCAGATGATCATGCCGTCGTGCTTCCACGATCCGCTGGCGGGCGGGGCCGCGATGTCGTCCGGGGAATAGGTGGCAAACGCGCCGTCGGCCAGCGCCTCGGGCGTCAGGTCGGCCTCCAGCCTGAGCACCTTTCCGGCGGCGAGGGAGATGACGACGTGCAGTTCCGTGTCGTCGCGTTGTTTGAGCGCCTTGGCCAGGGACACCGCATAGGGCATGCCGCTGGCCCCGCTCACGGCCAGTACGATTCGTTTTGTGCTCATGTTTTTGCTCGGTTTGCTTTTCGCCCTATAGACTTTTTTTAGACTTTTTAGCAAGGGAAAACCGGTTTTGCCGGTCAATCCCGGTTTGTTGTTCTTTTTCCCGATTATCTGTTGTAGTCTTGACAAACAGATGGGCGGCGTATAGCTACTTTCTTCCTGTGCGGGCTATTAGCTCAGTTGGATAGAGTGCTTGCCTCCGGAGCAAGAGGTCGCAGGTTCGAATCCTGCATAGCCCGCCATAAAAAGCCCCCGATTTCGGTCGGGGGCTTTTATTGTTTGATTCGCAAGCAGGCCTAGGCCGGTTCCCCTCCCGCCGCTTTTTGCGCCATGTACCTCGTGTACCTCATGTCTTCCTTCATGATGTGGGCGGTCAGCCACCGGCTGAGGAAAACAAATACCTGGGAAAAGTTCGTCTTGGAGTGAAGCTGCTGCTGGAACTCCTCCACCTTGTCGTTGAAACCGTCGTGGAGCTCCCGGTGGGAGACCAGGTCGGGATAGCCGGTTTGTCGCATGTACTCTTCCTCGAAATGGAAGTGCATGGCGGCGTATTCCCGCATCTGGTCGAGCAGGGTGGTCATGAGGTGCTCGTCGTGTTTCCGGATGGCCTCGTAGGCGTCGTTGATCAGCGCGATAAGGGTCTGGTGCTGGCTGTCCAGTTCAGGGACGCCCACGGACATGGTTTCGTCCCAAAGCATCAAGGTCATGGGTCCCTCCGAGTTCGATTTGTTGACCTGAATTTAGTCGGAAGCGGGCCGGTTGGCAAGGCTGGCCAAGGGGGGGGCGGTTCCGTATTCCAGACATTCCGATTGGTTGTAGGCGGTGCACGGCGTTTTGTGGATTATAATACCAAATAGGGGTTCATTGTGTTTGTATCCAAAACTGAGACCGTGTCCTTTTTGGAGGTAGTGATGCGTAAAATGTTAACTATGTCAGGTAATTGCCGCGAGTGTGTTTTTTACAGGAAAACATGTGTGCTCGGGCACAAACGACCTTGGAATTCCATGAGTTGCGATGATTTTCAGCCGTACTGCCTGGTGTGCAGCTACCCTGAGGAGTTCTGCAACACCTGTCGGATCATGGCCGCCCGAAGGATGAAACCGCTCGAGGTGGACAGGAAGCCGCCGACCTACCGGCAGCACAATCCGGTGCGGTTCGATTGCGTGTGGCATCCCCCGCAGATGTCCCAATAACCCGATTCGACCAGCTTCCGATCAGAGGTTCCCGGAAATCATCCATTCTAGGCTTAACATTTCCGTTCATTCCGTTTAGATTGTCTCGCCACGACAGCATCAAACGGGAACCACATGGGATACAAGAACACGCGTGAGTGCCTAGAGGCGCTTGAAGCCAGAGGCGAACTCGTCCGCATAGACAAGTCGGTCGACGCGAACGTCGAGATCGGCGCCATCCAGCGCCGGGTTTTCAGGGCCGGCGGACCGGCGTTGTTGTTCAACAACGTCAAGGGTTGCCGGTTCCCGATGGCCGCCAACATCTTCGGCACCAGGGACAGGATGCGCTTTCTCTTCCGCGACACCGTGGACACGGTGGAGCGGCTGATGAAGCTCAAGCTGTCGCCCATGGAAGCGTTCAAGCGCCCGTGGGCCTATCTCGGCGCGCCCCGTGCCGCTTACCACACCCTGCCCAGGCGTGTCTCCGACGGGCCCATCCTGCGCAACCGGACCACCGTGTCCAATCTGCCCCAGCTCGTGTCCTGGCCCATGGACGGCGGCGGGTACGTGACCCTGCCCCAGGTCTATACCGAGGACCCGGACAATCCCGGATTCGCCGGGTCCAACATGGGCATGTACCGGGTCCAGCTCTCGGGCAACGACTACGTCCAGGACAAGGAAGTGGGGCTGCACTACCAGATCCATCGCGGCATCGGCCACCATCACGCCAAGGCCATTGCCCGGGGCGAGCCGCTCAAGGTCAATGTTTTCGTCGGCGGCCCTCCGGCCATGACCCTGGCCGCCGTCATGCCGCTGCCCGAGGGGCTGGCCGAGATATTTTTCGCCGGAGCCATGGGAGGGCATCGCATTCCCATGGTCAGGCACCCCGGCGGATTGCCCATGCCCGCCCAGGCGGATTTCTGCATCTGCGGCACGGTGGAGGGCGTCGAGAAGTCCGAGGGCCCGTTCGGCGACCACCTCGGCTATTACAGCCTGGCCCACGATTTCCCGGTGCTCAAGGTGGACGCGGTCTACCATAGGGACGACGCCGTCTGGCCGTTCACCACGGTGGGCCGCCCGCCCCAGGAAGACACCATGTTCGGCGAGTTCATCCACGAGCTGACCTCGGAACTGGTGCCGTCGGTCTTTTCCGGGGTGCACGAGGTCCACGCCGTGGACGCGGCGGGCGTGCATCCGCTGCTCCTGGCCGTGGGCAGCGAGCGCTACGTCCCCTATGCGGGCGAGCGCCAGCCCCAGGAACTGCTGACCAACGCAATGGCCCTGCTCGGCAACACCCAGACCTCGCTCTCCAAGTATGTGTTCATTGCGGCCCGCGAGGACATGGAGGAAGGGCAGTCCTGCCACGACATCCCCGGTTTCTTCCATCACATGCTGACCCGGGCGGACCTGACCCGCGACCTGCATTTCATCACCCGGACCACCATCGACACCCTGGATTATTCGGGCATCAGTTTGAACCAGGGTTCCAAGCTGGTGTTCGCGGCCGCCGGTTCGGTCAAGCGCGCGCTTTCCACCGAGGTGCCGTCTACCCTCAAGCTGCCGCGCGGCTACCGCGACCCGCAGGTGTTCGCGCCGGGCATCCTGGTCCTCAAGGGTCCCAAGCACCGGCGCAAGCGCGACCAGCAGGACCCGGCCCTGGAACGGCTGGCCGAATCCTTCAGGTCGGTCAAGGGCATCGAGGGCTTCCCCATGATCGTGCTGGCCGACGACGCCGGATTCACGGCCGGGAACTGGGACAATTTCCTGTGGGTGACCTTCACCCGTTCGGACCCGGCCACGGACATGTACGGCGTGGGCGGTTTCACCCATGCCAAGCATTGGGGGGCGGACAAGGCCGTTGTCATCGACGCCCGCCTCAAGACCTATCATGCCCCTCCCCTCGAGCCCGACCCCGAAGTGGAAAGGGCGGTGGACGCACTCGGGGCCAAGGGCGGCCCGCTTCACGGCATCATTTAGCAATGGAGAATTACATGGACCAGAAGGTATTGGACGAACTGAAGCTGGCCTTTGCCTGCGACTTGTACGAGACGGTCAAGGCGGCCCGCAAGAATCGCGAGGAACACGTGTTCCGGCACACCATGTCCGAAGAGGACGGCAAGATGGTGTTCGTGGGCATGTTCCCGAAAAAGGACATAATGGAGTTTCCGGGGTTGGACGACGATTTCGTCGAAAAGCTCCTGACCTTCAACCTGCTCGGCGTGGTCACCGACGGCGAGTCCGGCCTGGACATGTTTTATCTCGGCGGCATGAACAAGCCGTTCACCTCGCTGAGCGGCGCAACCGAGTTGGTCAAGTGCCTGGCCGAGGAACCGCTGCTGGCCTTCCTGGAAATGTATTTCAAGGCCAGGGGCGTGATGATGGACGTCCGGACCATGAGCTATGAGGAGTTCTCCAAGGCCGTGGAGAGCGAAGTGTTCAAGAACACTTCGTTCTCGCAGATGCAGGAGGCCCAGCTGCTGCTCAATTCCATGGGCAACTGATCCCTTCCGCGACGCACGAAAAAAGGCCGCATCCGTAACGGATGCGGCCTTTTTTCGTGTCGATTCGTTATCCTTCGAGGGATTTTTCCACTGCCATCCTGAGCATGTGCGTGTGCAGCCGGATGGAGATCGAGTCGCTGGTCTCGATGTTGGCGAGCAGTTCGCGCAACTTGTCCACGGCCTCGAGCCCCGCCGTGATCACGAGTTCAGTGGGGTCAAGCTGCTTCTTGCGGATCATTTCCAGGACGTTCTCCAGCTTGTGGGCCAGCTCCTCGATGTTCTTGAGCTTGAGCAGGTTGGAGCCGGCCTTGACGGAGTGGGCGTCGCGGAAGATGGAGTTGACGGTGTCGTCGTCGCAGATCTTGCCGCATTGTTCCAGCCTCAACAGGCCCGATTCTATCGAGTCGAGCCGCTCTGCCGTTTCCTCCATGAAGACTTCAACAACCAGATCGCTGCGCTGGATCAACCGGCACCACCTTGAATCAGGTCAATGGCCAGCTGCGGGATGGTGTTCAGGTCGGGCTTGGATACCTGCAGGTCGGCACCGACAGACTCGCCCTTGTGGCGCAACTCTTTCGTGATGATGGACGAGTAGAGAATCACGGGGAGTTTTTTCAGTATCGGGTCTTCCTTGATGTTTTTTGTCAGGCTGAAACCGTCCATGAGCGGCATCTCGATGTCCGAGATGACCAGGTTCACGTATTCGGTAATGTCCTTTGCCTCGGACTCCGCCGTGGCCTTGAGGGCCATGATCTTCCGCAACGCCTCGTCGCCGTTGGTGGTGATGATGGGATTGAAGTTGGCGTCGGTCAGGTTCTGTTGGATCATGGCCCGGATGGTGGCCGAGTCGTCTGCCACCAGGACGTTGTAGGTGGTGTCGGCGATGGCCATTTCGGTTTCGCTGTCCGGCTCGAACTGGGTCAGGATGGTCTCCAGGTCGAGCAGCTGGACGAACCGGTCGCCCTTGTCGATGAGGCCGATGATGGCGTCCGTGTTGCTGGATATGATGTGCGACGGCGGGATGACCTCGCCCCAGCCCACGCGGTGGATCTCGGTTACGCCGGACACCAGGAACCCGGTGACGGACTTGGAGAATTCGGTGACGATGACGATGTCCCGTTCAGTCTTGGGCATGTCCAACTCCAGCCAGACGGACAGGTCCAGGACCGGCAGGATGAGGTCGCGCAACGGAATGGTTCCCATGAATGACGGATGGGGCGCCGATTCCGGCGGCTCCAGGTTTGGCGTTTCAATGACCTGCATGACCTTGGCCACGTTGATGCCGAAGTAATTCGGTACGGGCTCTTGCCCTTCTTTGCGGATTTCGTTGATGTAGAACTCGAGGATTTCGAGTTCGTTGGTCCCGGTTTCCAGCAGAATTCCGGTGTCTATCGCGTTTTTGCTCATGGATCGTCTCCCAGGGCCCGGAGCGGGATTTCCAGTATGTATGATGGCTCAATATACGCTGCCTCAAATTTTATGTCCACGGCATTAGAGTGTTTGCCTGGTAATTTATAACGTCTTGAGGGAAATGGACAAAGTTTGCGGTTATACTTGACCTGTTTTTGCCCTCCATGCACAACCATGTAGATGGGAGAGAGTCTTGGAAAACCCAATGGAGCTGTTTCATGATTGATGCGATATACAGCGATCCCGAGATGATGCGCGAGAAGATTATCGACAGGCTCGGAGAATCGGCCGGCGAGGTGATCCCCTGGTTTTACGCCAACATGCCCGATTACTATTTCCGCACCCACGGCGAGGCCGAGCAGATCCGGCATCTCATGGCCATCATCTCGGGCATGGTCCTGGAGGAGAAGCAGGCCGTGGCCCTGCACAGCCCATGCGGCACCCGGGTGACGCACATCTCTCCCGGCGGGGATATGAATACGTTGGGCTGGGTGCTCAAGGGATACCGGGACAAGGACATCCAGATCGCACGCATCTATTCCAGCCGGGACGATTCCATCCGGCTCGACACCTTTGTTTTCGGCCCGCAACCACTGTGCGCCATCGACGGGGAACCTGTGAAGGACGTGATCGACGCGGCCCGGAGCGGCGAACTGGACATCGAGTCCCACGAGGTCGACGACTTCCAGCGTTTTCTCACCACCGCCAGCGAGGACTATATCGAAAAGTTCGAGCCCGGACGGGCGGTGCGCCATTTCCGCACCTGTGATCTCCTGGAGGGCAGGGAGCATGTCCAGGTGGCCCTGGAAAAAGAGGTCAGCCCGGGTTTCGACCGCATCAGCGTGGCCATGGTCAATCCGCCGAGAAAGGGTCTGCTCCATAGAGTCGTCAACGTGTTCGGGCGGGAGGAAATTCCCGTGGACCGGGCCTATTCCGATGAATTCGAGCGTGGGGGCAAGGCTCCCATCGCCATCATGAGTTTCTATCTTGACCGGCAGCGGGTGGACCTGGCCGGGGACGGCGAGAAGTGGCTCCGGCTCAAGCGCCAACTCGAACTGACCAAGTGGTTCGCGCCCCACGGGCTGGAAGCCCTGGCCTACGAGGAGGGCTGGGAGCTCGGGCAGGTCATGCTCATGCAGGCCGCGAGCGAGTTCGCCCATCAGTTCCTGATCAAGAAGGACCTGAACGCCTACCATTCTGAGCGCATCGTCTACGCCGTGCTCAAGCATCGGGACGTGACCCGGCTGCTGTTCGAGTATTTCACGGTCCGGTTCGATCCCGAGTTCACGGGCGACCGCAAGGCGGCCATGGTCGAGAAGAGGGCGGCGGTTCGTGCGGCAATCCGCAACGTTGGCAACGACATCCATCGGGATATCCTGACCTATATCTACAAATTCTTCCGCTACACGCTCAGGACGAACTACTACCTCGACCGCAAGCTGGGGCTGGGCTTTCGTCTCGATCCGCTCATCCTGGCGCCCATGCCCAGGGAGGAGCGGCCCTTCGGCCTCTATTGCTTCCATGGCCCCTACAGCTTCGGTTTCCAGGTCCGCTACCGGGACATGGCCCGGGGGGGCGTTCGCGTGGTTCGCACCTGGAGCCAGGAGCAGTTCGAGATGGAGTCCAACCGGCTCTTCGACGAGGTCACCAAGCTGGCCAAGGCCCAGCAGCTCAAGAACAAGGATATCCCCGAGGGCGGCTCCAAGGCGGTCATCCTGCTCGGCCCGGACGGTGACATCGACCTGGCCGTCAAGTCCATGGTCGATTCCTTCCTGGACCTGCTGGTGATTCCCCAGGGGGCCCGGGGCTTCGTCCATCCACGCATCGTCGACTACCTGGGCCGCGAGGAGATCATCTTCCTCGGCCCGGACGAGAACATCACGCCGCAGCATATCCAGTGGATCGCGGACAGGGCCGCAACGCGGGGCTACAAGTGGCCGAGCGCGTTCATCAGCTCCAAGCCCGGCGCGGGCATCGCCCACAAGCAGTACGGCGTGACCAGCGAGGGGGTCATCGTCTTTGCCGACGAGCTGCTGCGCACCCTCGGCATCAACCCGCATGCCCAGCCCTTTACGGTCAAGATCACGGGCGGCCCGGCAGGCGACGTGGCCTCCAACGTCATGCGCATCCTCATGCGCGAATACGGCGAAAACGCCCGAATCGTGGCCATGACCGACGGCCACGGCGCTGTCTACGACCCGGAAGGCATGGACCACGGGGAACTGTCGCGCCTCACGGACGGCAATTTCAAGGCAGCCGATTTCGACCCCTCCAAGCTCAGGGGCGGGGGTGCCCTGGTGGTGTCCACGGACGAGGAGGACGGGACCCGCATCCGCAACACCCTGCACAACACCGCGGTGGCGGATATCTTCATCCCGTCCGGCGGCAGGCCCGACACCATCAACATGTCCAACTGGAAAAAGTTCCTGCAAAAGGACGGCGCCCCTTCCGCGCGGGGCATCGTGGAGGGGGCCAATATCTTCATCTCGGCCGAGGCCCGCGCCGAACTGGAAAAGGCGGGGGTGCTGGTCGTGCCCGGGCCGTCGGCCAACAAGACCGGCGTCATCTGCTCTTCCTACGAAATCCTGGCAGGGCTCATCCTCACCGAGTCGGAGTTCCTGGAGATCAAGGATCAGTACGTGGTCCAGCTGCTCGACATCCTGCGCCTCCGGGCCAGGGCCGAGGCCCGGCTGCTCATGCGCGAGTTCAGGCAGGCCGGGGGCGGGCGAACCATCACCGAGTTGTCCTTCGAGCTTTCGGCGTCCATCAACGGGCTGGCCGACCGCGTGGCCCTGGTCCTGGAGGAGACCGTGGACAGGGTGGCCGACGATCCCGGATTGTCCGACGTGCTCCTGTCCTATTGCCCGGCGGTGCTGGCCGACCGGTACGGCGACAGGCTGGTCAACGACCTGCCGCGCGGCCACCAGATAGCCTTGCTGGCCGCATTCGTCTCGGCCAAGATGCTTTATCAGGAGGGCATGGGCTGGGCCGAACGGCTGGTCTCCCTCCGGAACGTGCGGGACGTGGTTTTCGGCTACCTGGAGGAGGAAAAGGCCGTGGCCGGGTTCATCAGCGAGGTGCGCGGCGCGGGATTGGCCCACGCAGACCAGATCGCCGGAATTCTCGATTTCGCGGGCCGCAAGCAGCGGACCCTGCAGCGGCTGGGCCTCGGGTGACGACGGGCAGGGCCCGGCCGGGGCTTGGACGCGAAACCGTTGTGCGCGGAAGTGGTTTATGGTCCGGTAATGCCGCTTGACATTGCCGTGTTTGGGATATACTTTTATTACAAATGAACAACTACTCATGTGAGGTGAATGATGTCCAATATTGCCTGTAGCGATACCGACCAGCACGCAAAAAATGTCGCTGCCGCGCGGGAACAGATGCTGACCGAGAGGCAGTTTCTCTTCCTGGCCGAATTGTTCAAGGCCCTCGGCGACTACACGCGAGTCCGCATTCTGTACGCCCTGTCCCTTGGTGAACTCTGCGTGTGCGCCCTGGCCGAGGTCCTCGATATGTCCCAGTCCGCCATTTCCCATCAGCTCAGGCTCCTCAGGGCGGCCAAGCTCGTCCGGTACAGGAAGGAAGGGAAGAACGTGTTTTATTCTCTGGATGACGACCATGTGCGCAACCTGGTTTCCCAGGGGCTGGATCATATATCGGAACAGGGGTAGGGGCCCCTTTCCGATATTTTTTTTGATAATTATTATGAATAACTATTCAATCATTACCTAGGTTGAATATGAGAAGGTGTTGAATATGGCGGATGTGGTTGTGCTGATAGTCGCCGAGTCCTGGCATGTGCTGGTCGAGGCGTCCCCATATGTCCTGTTCGGATTTTTCGTGGCCGGGCTGCTCAAGGGCTTTGTCCCGGATTCCTATATGGCCCGCCATCTGGGCAGGGATTCCTTCGGTTCAGTGGTCAAGGCGGCCATCGTGGGCGTGCCGCTCCCGTTGTGCTCGTGCGGCGTGCTGCCGACGGCCCTCGGGTTGCGGCGTCAGGGTGCGAGCAAGGGGGCGACCACGGCTTTCATGATCTCCACTCCGGAAACGGGTGTTGACTCCATGGCCGTGACCTATGCGCTCATCGACCCGATCATGACCGTCATCCGGCCCGTGGCCGCGTCCCTGACAGCCGTGTTCGCCGGGGTGCTGGTCAACGCGTTTCCCGGCAAGGAGGAACCGCTGCCCATGGCGTCCGTGACCGACAGCTGCGGCGCGGGTGGCTGCGGGTGCGGCGGGTCCTGTCCGACGGAACCGCAGGAGGGAGTCGGCGTCAGGTTTCGCCTGGGCATGGACTACGCTTTCGGCGAGATGATCGGCGACATCGGCCGCTGGCTCATGGTCGGCGTATTGATCGCGGGGATCATTTCCGCCCTGATCCCCGAAGACGCGCTCTCCGGTTACGTGGGCTCGGGATTCCTCTCCTATCTAGTCATGCTGGTGGTGGCGCTGCCGCTCTACGTCTGCGCAACGGCTTCCACGCCCATCGCGGCCTCGCTCCTGCTCAAGGGGTTGTCGCCCGGCGCGGCCCTGGTCTTCCTGCTGGCCGGACCGGCAACCAACGGCGCGACCATCACGGTCATGCTCAAGACCCTGGGCAAGCGCGCGGCAGGGCTCTACGTGGCTTCCATCGTCATCGCCTCCCTGGTCCTGGCCTGGGTCACGGACCGCATCTATGATGCGCTGGGCCTGGACATCCGGGCCGTGGTGGCCGAGGTGGACGAATTGCTGCCCCATTGGGCCGGTGTGGCCGGAGCCGTGATCCTGCTGATTCTGGTGGCGCGGAGCTTCATCGGGAAGGGCCGCAAGCATTGAATCCCCCTTTTTGCGGGCCATGCAATGCCGGGAAGACCGGTATCGCATGGCCCGCAGTCTTCTCGTTGTTCTCCTATGAATTGCTGCATTTGCATTGACTTATGCTATGTATTTTCAACCGTTCATTTGTGTGTTAAGCGGTCCCCTCCATATGCAACTGTATTTGATGAGGAGTGATCGTGATGTTGAAGTTCAGGTTCCTGCTGCTGTGCCTTGGACTGGTGCTGGCTCTGAATGGTTTTCAAGGTGCCGAGGCTGAGGAGTCGGTTGTGTACGAAACGCCCGGCTGTCCGGTCTTCACACTGGGCGAGGGATTCCGGTATATGGGTGAACCGGGAATGAATATCTCGACCTACTGCTCGGGAAACAATTGCAACACGCTCCTGGCGAAGCCCGGAACCAAGGCCCGGTACGACCTGTTCGCCGTTGCCTCGCCGGACAAGGCACCGGAGGAAGTGTGCCTGTTCATACGGTATGAGCTGGTGGGCCGCCGCCATCACTGGGCCGCGACCAAGGGAAATAATGTGACCATAAACGGCAGGTACTACAGTGAGCTGTTTGCCGTGTATCTTGGTGAGAAGAAGCAGGATTTCAAGGCGGTGGAGGAATACCTGGCCGAGCAGGGGCATCCTGTCGCCGAGCCCGGGTACGTTGCGTATCTGGTACAGCGCAACATCAACGTGGAGACCAGGTTGACCGTGATCTATGCCTGCAACGTCCGCATGCTCCCCAAGGAAATACTCAAGGACGGCAAAAAGATCGAGCAGTTCCTCCGGGATCGGTTCGCGGAGCGGGTTGTTCCCCTGTAGGGGGGGGGGCGGCCCCGGTTCCGTTTTTGCGGGGAAGCGAGTCCCGCTCGCCACGGCGTTCAGTGTTTGCTGCACGCTGCCTGAACATAAAGAAACGCAAAGATCGGAAAAGGCGGACAGGGAAATGGCCTGTCCGCCTTTTCTTTCGCTTTTTGCCGTGATAGAAGCGGCTGATCGCAAGAAAGGGGAATGATTTATGAAACAATGTATCATGTGCATATTGTTTGTTTTTGTTTTGAGCACGACCGCCCTGGCGGGCAACACCGCCCTGCGCTTCGGCGTGTTGCCAGTGCTCGACACCCTGCCGCTGCAGGTGGCCGCGCAGGAGGGCATCTTCGAGAAGCACGGCCTGGACGTCACGCTGGTCAAATTCATGTCCGCCCTGGAGCGGGACACGGCCATGCAGACAGGGCAGATAGACGGCTATTTCGGCGACCTCATTGCCACCTACCTGCTCATCAGCCGGGACGTGCCCATGCGCATCGCCCTGACCTCCTGGCGGACCACGCCCGGATACCCCATGTTCGGCATCGCGCTCTCCCCGGAGAACAAAGACCGTGACCTGGCGGCCATGAAGGGCGGCAAGCTCGGCCTGTCCAAGTCCACCATCATGGAGTTCCTGGCCGACAAGATGGAGGACCATCTCAAGGTCGAACGCGGCTATTTCGCCCAGGTGGAGATCAAGAAGATGCCCATCCGGCTGCAGATGCTCCTGACCGGCCAGATCGACTCCGCGCTCCTGCCCGAGCCCCTGCTGTCCCTGGCCCGGCTCAAGGGCGGGGCGACCCTGGCCACGGCGGAAGACCTGGATATTCCCCTGACCGTGCTCTGCCTGCATGAACGGTATTTCAAAAACCACGGCTCGGACTACATGCGGTTCATCCGCGCCTACCGGGAAGCGGTCCAGGCTATCCGGGACAATCCGGAAAAGTACCGCCGACTCATGGCCGAAACCTGCCGTATTCCCAAGCCGCTGGTGGCGGATTTCCCCATCTATCCCTATCCCATGCCCAGCCTGCCCGCCTCGGCCGAACTGGCCGAGGTGCAGGAGTGGATGCTGGACAAGGGGCTGCTCAAAATGACGGTCCCCGATTCCGTGGCCCTGTCCCCGATAGCCCCCTGACCGATGCTGACTGCGGAGCATCTGTCCAAGTCCTATGGCGGAAAGGCCGTCCTTGAGGATGTCACCTTCCGGCTCGAACCGGAGGAGACCCTGGCCGTGGTCGGCCCGTCCGGGTGCGGCAAGACGTCCCTGCTCTATCTGCTGGGCGGGTTGTCCGAGCCCGACGCCGGGCGCGTGTCCCTCATGGGCTCGCCCGTGACCCGGCCTTCGCCGGAGATATCCATCATTTTGCAGGACTACGGATTGTTGCCGTGGCGCACGGTCATCGAAAACGTGGCCCTGGGCCTCAAGCTGCACGGTATGGGGCGGGCGGCGCGGCGTCGGAAGGCCCGCGACCAGCTGGCCGAGATGGGCATCACGGGCCGGGACCTGGATTATCCCGCCAACCTGAGCGGCGGCGAGCAACAGCGCGTGGCCATTGCCCGGGCCTTCGTCACCGAACCGCGGCTCATGCTCCTGGACGAACCCTTTTCCTCCCTGGACGCCCTGACCCGTGAGCGGCTCCAGCGCACCCTGCTGGACGTCTGGCGCAAGCGGAAGATTCCCTACGTGCTGGTGACGCACTCCCTGGAGGAGGCGGTCATGCTCGGCCAGCGGATCATGGTCATGTCCGGCCGCCCGGCCCGACCCGTGGCCGTCTTCGACAACCCCGGCTTCGGCGACGAGAACATCCGCGACACCGAGGCGTGTTTCGACCTGTTGCGCCGGTTGCGCCATACCGTGGAGGATCAATGGTAGGCCTGCTGCGCTCCATCTTCCGTTACGGCGGCGTGATCCTGGTCATGGGGTTGCTGTGGAAGGCTGCGGCCCTGGCGCTGGGCGGCGTCATCCTGCCGCACCCCGAGGACGCTCTGGCGGCCCTGATCCAGGCCATGGGCACAAGCCTGTTCTGGGAACATTTCATGACCAGCGCCTACCGGGCCACTGCGGCCATGGCCCTGGCCTGGGCAACGGCCTTCCCGCTGGGGCTGGTCATGGGCTCCATGAAACGGGTGGACGCGGTGCTGGCTCCCTTCGTGTTCCTGACCTACCCGGTGCCCAAGATCGTGCTCCTGCCCATATTCCTGCTCCTGCTCGGGCTGGGCGACACCTCCAAGATCGCCATGATCGCGCTCATCCTGGGGTATCAGATCCTGGTCACCACCCGCGACGGGGTGCGCTCCATCCATCCCAAGTACTTCGACTCGGTCCGGTCCCTGGGCGGCTCGCGCTGGGACGTGCTGCGCGAGGTGCTCCTGCCTGCGGCCCTGCCCCACGGGTTCACGGCGCTCAGGCTGGGCACGGGCGTGTCCGTGGCCGTGCTCTTTTTCGTCGAATCCTTTGCCACCACACGCGGCCTGGGCTACATGATAATGGACGCCTGGGGAGCCATGGACTACCTGACCATGTTCACCGGGATACTCGGCATGTCCATCATGGGCGCGGCTTTGTACGAGGCCGCCAACATTCTGGAACGCAGGGCGTGCAAGTGGATGTTCCTGCGTTCCAAGGATTAACCGGAGGAATCTATTCTGTCCGCCACCAAGCTCGAATTCGACGACGGCCACATGGCCAGCCAGCTTTTCGGTCCCCAGAACCAGCATCTCAAGCTGCTCGGGGAGCGCATCGGCGTGCGCATCGAGAGCCGGGGCAACGCGGTGTCCATCCATGCCCCGGAAGGAGAAGACGGGAAGGCGGGCCTGGCCGCCCAGGTGCTGACCCAGCTCTACGCCATGATTCGCAAGGGGCGCAGCGTGCATCCCCAGGATGTGGACTTCGCCTGTCGCATCCTGGAGCGCCGGCCGTCCGCCGACGTGAACGAGGTGTTCAAGGGCGACGTGTACGCCACCTCGGGCAAGCGCACAGTGTCGCCCAAGTCCATCAATCAGCGCGAATACCTGGACGCCATCCGGGATTCGGACATGACCTTCGGCATCGGCCCGGCGGGCACGGGCAAGACCTATCTGGCCGTGGCCATGGCCGTGGGCGCGCTGGCCCGGCGCGAGGTCAAGCGCATCGTCCTGACCCGCCCGGCGGTGGAGGCCGGGGAAAAGCTCGGCTTCCTGCCCGGGGACCTGGCCGAGAAGATCAATCCCTACCTGCGCCCCCTGTACGACGCCCTGCACGACATGCTCGATTTCGCCAAGGTGCAGGACTACCAGGAGACCGGCATCATCGAGGTGGCCCCGCTGGCCTTCATGCGCGGGCGCACCCTGAACGACGCCTTCATCATCCTGGACGAGGCCCAGAACACCACGCCGGAGCAGATGAAGATGTTCCTGACCCGGCTCGGCTTCGGCTCCAAGGCCGTGGTCACCGGCGACGTCACCCAGATCGACCTGCCCACCCAGGCGCGGTCCGGGTTGCTTCATGCGCGAAAGATTCTGGAAGGCACCGGCGGCATCCGGTTCGTTTTCTTCGACGAGCACGACGTCATCCGCCACCCCCTGGTGGGCCGCATCGTCCGCGCCTACGACAAACACGAGTCCAACGGTAAATAGCCATGGGTGCGGTGAAGATCGTCAAAGCCACCCGGCTCGACCCCCGCTTTCCCCTGTCGCGCAGGGAGCTGGCCGCAGTCTGCGACACGATCCTCGACGCCCTGGACCTCGTCGGGCGCACCTTCACGCTGACCTTGACCGACGACCGGAATATCGCGGCAGTCAACAGTGCCTTTCTCGGCTGCACCGGTCCCACCAACGTGCTGAGTTTTCCCGCCGATGACGGCGACGAAACCGCTGTGCGGGTTGACGGCGACGACCTCGGCGAACTGGTTTTGTCCGTGGACACCCTGGCCCGCGAGACCGAGCTCTACGGTCAGGAACCCATCGAGCACCTTGCCCGGCTGCTGGCCCACGGCATCCTTCATCTGGCCGGTTTCGATCACGGTCAGGCCATGTTCGACCTGACCGACGCGGCGGTGGACAGGGTGATCATGGAAGCGGCGGACCGTTTGAACTGACCGGCTGGGCGCGCGTTTGTCCGTCATGGCGGGGTTGATTACTTTTGACATTTCGATATACTGCCATATATTGTATTTCATGGTCTATATAGCTTGGAGTAACGTGTGGCGGATATTGGACAACGGCCCATTCACCTCCTGAGCGCAGCGTGGCTGTGCCTGGTGCTGTGCGCGCTCGTGTCGCCCGGCCTTTTGTCTTCGGCCCGCGCCGGGGACGGCATACGGATCGCCATGATCACGGCCCGGACCGGTGAGGCGGGCAAGTCCAACGCCATCAGCTTTGACGGAGCCCGGTTCGCGGTGGAGTGCATCAACGAGTCCGGCGGTATCCTCGGCCAGAAGGTCGAACTGCTGGAATTCGACAACAGGGGTACCCCGGAAGGCAGCGCCGTAGCGGCTCGCCGGGCCATCGCGGCGGGGGTGACGGCGGTTGTCGGCTGCAACTGGAGTTCCCACTCCCTTGCCATGGCCGAGGTCCTCCAGAAGGCCGGTGTCCCCATGATCTCGCACATGTCCACCAATGAGGCCGTGACCCGCGTGGGCGACTGCATCTTTCGCATCTGTTTCACGGATTCCTTCCAGGGGAGCGGCCTGGCCCGGTTCGCACTGGAAAAACTCGACGCCGCCACCGCCGTGGTCCTTGTTGACGTTTCCCGGGCATACTGTCGGGGGTTGGCCCAATCCTTTGCCGACGCCTTTGAGCGGGGCGGGGGGAAGGTGGTCTGGCGCGGCGAGTATGAGGCCCGGACTCTCGACGTCGATGCGGTGCTGGGCGAGGTGGCCCGGCATCAGGCCGACGTGTTGTTTGCGCCGGGCGGGTATGGCGATGTCTCCGCTCTGTTCGCCAACACAAGGGACCAGAATATCAAAATGACCCTCATGACGGGCGACGGCGTCGGGCCGAGGATGTACGAGTACATCGGCGCCAAGTCGGAGTGCATCTATTTTTCCAGCCATTGGAGCCGTTGGTCGGATACGCCGCAGTCTCGCGATTTCGTCAGCCGGTACGAGGCCCGGGTCGGGGTGGCGCCCAGCGATACGTCGGCTCTGGTTTACGACAGCTTCATGGTCCTCAAGGACGCCATCGAAAGGGCGGGAACCACGGTTCATTCGGACGTCCGCGACGCCCTGGCGACCACTGCCGGTTTCGAGGGCGTGACCGGGACCATCCGTTTCAACGAATTCGGCGACCCCATCAAGCCGCTGGTCATCAACCAGTTCCGGTTCGGAGGGGTCATGTTCGTCGACAGCATCCAGCCCTGAATCGCCCGTCCTCACTTGATCTCCCGCGTTTTTCGTGGGCCAAATCGCTTTACATTCATATCAATATGGGCCAAGCTTTCTCTCTTTCGTTCAATTCGGCATTCTTTTGATGGAGTAAGTATACGATGCCCAAGCATTTTTTGACCATTTCGGATATCCCTGCAGATGAGGCGGGGCAGGTTCTGGTCAGGGCCAAGGAGATGAAGGACAACGCTGTCCGGACCGACCTTCTGGCCGGCAAGACCCTGCTCATGATTTTCGAGAAAGCGTCCACCAGGACCCGCGTGTCGTTCGAAGTGGGCGTCCGCCAGCTCGGCGGCGACCCGGTTTTCATCGCGGCCAAGGATTCCCAGCTGGGACGCAGCGAACCGCTCAAGGATACGGCCCGCGTCCTGTCGCGATACGCCGACGGCCTCATCGTGCGAACCTTCGGCCAGGAGAAACTCGAAACCCTGGTCGAATACGGCGATATCCCGGTGGTCAACGCCCTGACCGACGAGTACCACCCGTGCCAGATCATGGCGGACGTGCTGACCATGTACGAGCGCACCCCGAACCTGACTGACCTCAAGGTGGCCTGGGTGGGCGACGGCAACAACATGGCCCATTCCTTCATCAACGGCTCGGCGGCCTTCGGGTACGAGCTGGTGCTGGCCTGCCCCGAGGGGTACGACCCGGACCCGGCCATCATGGACGCGGGCGTCAACGCCGGGGCCAAGGTGACCCTGGTCCGCGACCCGGCCAAGGCCGTGGCGGGCGCGCACTACGTCAATACCGACGTCTGGGCGTCCATGGGTCAGGAAGAGGAGCAG